>JBBDSB010000577.1:0-5832 GCA_040905205.1 Cyclobacteriaceae bacterium | reverse complement strand
CTATCCAATACAAAAATCCTGTATATTATAAAGGATGATATCCCTTCCATCCATTCCGAAGTAACCCTACGTTCCGGTAAAAACATTATCATTCATTGCCTGCATCCAGAACCGCCCAGCCCCACAGAGAGCGATACCTCTACACCCCGGGATGCCGAGCTGTTGATTGTAGGTAAAAATGTGGAGGAAGAAACGCTACCCAAATTGGTTTTTGGAGACCTGAATGATGTGGCCTGGTCTCGTACTACCCGACTTTTTCAAAAAATCAGCGGGTTATTGGACCCCAGAAAAGGCAGGGGTTTTTTCAATACCTTCCATGCAAAATACTGGCTGTTAAGGTGGCCTTTAGACCATATTTTCCATTCAGAAGAATTCCTTCTAAAAAGAATAGAAAAGCTGCCTTCCATCGATTCGGATCATTTTCCCATTTACATTAACCTCCAACTTTCCCCCATCAATCCTCAGGATGATGTGGAAGAGGAACTGGATGAAGGGGAAGAAGAATGGAAGGATGAAACCATTGAGGCATCAAATCCTAAACTGATGGCCATCTGATGGAATATTAATAAATGGGAATGTATTGCCTAAGGTAATTCCTTGCTGTCAATATGGCCATGGTGATGTCAGCTTCCGAATTTTCAAATGCCTTGTCCTCCACTTCAATGCAGCAGGGTCCCCTATAGCCGACATCGGTGAGGGCAGCAAAGAATTTCCCCCAGGGAACATCTCCCAAACCCGGGATTTTAGGCGAGTGATATTCCAGGGGATTGGCCATGATCCCTACCCGGTTCAGCTTTTCAGGATATAACTTGACATCTTTTAAATGAATGTGGTGCAATCTATCCCGGAATTCATATAAAGGTTGTACAGGATCCATGTGCATCCATACCAGGTGGGATGGATCATAGTTTAACCCAAAGTTGGTATCCGGGATGATGGTGAACATCTTTTCCCAAACTGCCGGGGATATGGCTAGGTTTTTTCCGCCGGGCCATTCATCATTGGTAAAAAACATGGGACAGTTTTCAATACCAATGTTGATACCTTTTTCACCGGCATATCTGATCAGTGGCGGAAATCTTTCCGCAAACATGGAAAGGTTATCTTCAATATTGTAGGAAGGATTTCTTCCAATGAAAGTATTGACGGTAGGGATACCCAATTTTTCCGCCCCGTTGATCACTTCTTTGATATGTTCTATCGCATGGGCGGCCTTTGAATCATCTGGATCCAAAGGATTTGGATAATATCCCAGCCCGGACACAAATACATTTCTGGATTTTTGGTATTCCTGAATATGTTTGATGTTTTTTTCAGTAAGGTGGCCTACATCGATATGGGTAACTCCTGCGTACCTTCTTTCTGCTTTTCCTTTTGGCCAACACATCATTTCAACACATGAAAAGTCATGGTTGGCGGCAAAATCAATGACCTCTTCAAAACTCTTTTCAGCTAAAATTGCACTTACAAATCCTAATTTGAGCATAAATTTATGGTTTTGGAAAATATATTACGAAGGTTAAATTTAATAAATAAATCAGAGCATCTAAAATCTTTGTTCAGACTTTCCACTTTTCCATATTATAGGCACTTTCCCAAAACAGCCATTCCAATTTGCTCGCCATTTCAAAGGCTTCGAACATGGCGTCCCGGCCATGTGTTCCAGCTATTAAGGCCAGTTCATTGGTAATTGTTATGGCTTTTTGGACGGATGAGCCAAATTCCTCCCCGGAATAGGTTTCAATCCAGCGTTGATAAGGGTTTTTTGCCACCTTATTTTGGTGGGCATAGATATGGTCTCCCACTTTTTTATAAATACAAAAGCAAGGCAATACGGCAGCCATGGCAGTGGCCAGGTTTTCATAGGCAGCCTGATTTCGGATATAATTAGTATAAAGAAGGCAGGAAGGGGAAGGAGAATAGGAATTCGGCAGGCCAAAATCCAGGAAAAAATTTTCATGTAAGGCCTTTTCTACCACTATTGCTCCACGGGCAAATTCCGCAAAAGCCAAAACCCCTTCCGGTGTCTTCATCCTTCCACTGATAGTGCTTAAAGTTTTGCCAAATTCCACCAGGTAATAAGCGTCCTGTGCAAGGTAAAATCTGAATTTTTCCAAAGGGAGAACACCCAACATTAATTCCTGATTGAATGGCAACTGTAAAATTTGGCGGTACAATGGATTGATTCTTTTCAAGGCTTTTTCACTCCAGGTCATATTTTTAATAGCTTTAAGGGGTCGAAGAAATGATTCAGTGGACCATGGCCTTCACCTGTTTTTACATCTTTTCCTGCCTTAATGGCGCTCATGATAAAGGCCCTGGATATTTTTATGGCTTCCAAAAGGTCATTTCCTTTGGCCAGTTCGCAGCCTATGGCAGTGGACAATGTACAACCTGTTCCATGGGTGTTTTGGGTATCGATCCTGTCGCTGCTAAAAACATGGATATTTCCATTTTTCTCACAGAGCACATCGTACAAAACTTCCCCATCAAGATGGCCGCCCTTCAGAAGAATATTGGTGTTGGTTTGGTCCCGCATTTCCCGGGAGGCTATTTGCATTTCTTCCAAATTTAAAATGGGTCGGTCCAAGAGGATCCCAGCTTCATCAAGATTTGGGGTGATCAAAGTGGAATTCGAAATTAAGTAGCTCCGCAATAGTTGAATGGTTTCCTTAGCAATCAACATGTCCCCGCTGCTTGCAACCATTACCGGATCAAATATAACAGGGATAGTAGGGTGTTTTTTTAAGATATCCTGAAGCATAAGGACCACTTCCGGCCTGTTTACCATTCCAATTTTTATTGCCATTGGGCGAATGTCCTCCATGACCGCTTCAATCTGATCATTGATGATATCTACAGGAACCGGATGAATTTTTTTAACCCCAAGGGTATTTTGTACGGTAATTGCCGTAACCGCCGTCGTGCCATAACATCCTAAAGCCGACATGGTTTTTAAATCAGCCTGGATACCGGCACCCCCACCACTGTCTGATCCGGCAATGCTTAAGACGGATATGTACTTTTTCATTTATGTTTTGGCTTTTTCTATTTCACGCTTTAAATTTTCCGCTGCGACAGCAGGCTGATCGGCAGAGCATATTCCGGATACCACTGCAAGGCAGTCCGCTCCGGATCTTATGATCATTTGTGCATTACTTAACTGTATCCCACCAATGGCCACTAATGGTAAATGGGTCATTTTCCTTAATTTTTGAAGCCCCTCCAGACCCCAGACAGAAATCGTATCTTTCTTGGTAGGTGTAGGATATATGGGGCTAACGCCCAGGTACCAGGCACTTTCTATTTGGGGATGATTGAGTTGAGAGGGGATTTCCAATGAAATGCCTATAGGATAGTCAATGCCCAATAAATTTTTGGCATGGCTGATGGGCTCATCCTTTTGCCCCAAATGTAGGCCGTAAGCCCCCACCTCTTTGGCCACCTGTATCACATCATTGATGATCAGAGGAACCCCATATTTGGAACAAAGGTCTTTTACCCTTTTACCCCGTTCTGAAAAGGTGTTTCTGGGAAGCGTCTTTTCTCTTAATTGTAACAGGTCAATGCCACCCTTAAGGGCTTCCTCGACCACCCAATAGAAATCTCTACCCAAACAGGCAGCTTCATCCGTCACCAAATATAGTTGATAAGGGAAAGGAGTTTGGATCAAATGCCTATAGTGAGGAAACTTTTGCATGGTTTTCAATATCTATTGGCTGAAGACTGTTTAAACAATCGTAAAAGCACATTTGAAAAGACCCTGGGCCTGAGGATAATTCCGCTGCTATTTCTCCTGCAATTCCCATGATGGCCATGGCCGACACTGTGGCAGGGAAAGGGTCTTTTTCTATGGCCAAAACTGCACCAATTAATGCGGAGGCGGTACATCCCATGCCGGTGACCCTGGACATCAAGGGGTTTCCGTTATTCACCTTGGTTATGGTATCAACATCAATAATATAATCGGTTTTCCCTGAAATGCAAACAATGCATTTGTGCTGGGCGGAAAGTGATCTTCCTGCATCCAATGCCTGATCAGAGTGATGGGTGCTGTCCACACCTTTTGATTTTATATTTTCATTGGCCAAAGCCAATATTTCTGAGGCATTACCGCGTATAACCTGTGGGGAAAACGCCAAGAGCTGTGTTAGGGTCTCATTTCTAAAAGCTGATGCACCGGCACCTACAGGATCCAATATCCAGGGTTTACCGGTTTCATTGGCTTTTTTCGCGGCCAAAAGCATTGCGCCCACCCAATATTCATCTAAGGTCCCTATGTTGATCACCAGTGACTGGGTGATTTTTGACATATCTTCCACTTCAGAATGGGCATGACTCATGATGGGAGAAGCTCCTATGGCCAACAGGGCATTGGCGGTATTGTTCATTACCACAAAATTGGTGATATTTTGAACCAAAGGCCCCTTGCTTTTAATCAATTGTAGGTGTTTGATGATTGACTCCATTTAAGAAAGGATTAAAAACTTTAGGAGTTCCTAAAAGAATGGAATCTCAACTTTTCCCTACGCCGGAATCACCCGGATCAGGTTCAGAGGGTATGATCTCAGTCCTGTGGTAAGGACACCCCTAAAGTCTGAATGACAAATATTATAAAGGTTAAAGGTAAAAAATCTGCTGGGAAAAGCCTTGTTTTATTAAAGAAAATTCCATCCCTGAGACTTAAAGTTGAGCCAGGATCTCCCCGGCTTTATCGAGGATTTCATCGTCCTTAGCAAAACAGAATCTTAATAAATGGTCATCTCTTTTGTCCTTGTAAAATACCGAAACCGGAACGGAGGCCACCTTAATCTCTTTGGTCAGCCTTATGGCCAAATCATAATCGTATTCTTTAAACATTCCCTCATAGGAAACAATTTGAAAGAAACTGCCACTTGATGGAGAAAAATTGAATCGGGAAGCTTCCAGGGCCAGGTTAAATTTATCCCGTTTTTTTTGATAAAATCCACTGAGATTTTCATAATGACCCGGAATTTTCAGAAAATCAGCCAGGGCATATTGCATGGGGGTGACCGTACTGAAGGTGATATATTGGTGGATCCTTTGAAATTCTTTGCTAAGTGCTTTTGGTGCCAGGCAATAGCCTATTTTCCATCCGGTGGTATGATAGGTTTTTCCGAAAGATCCGCATATAAATGTTTTTTCACGTAAGGCTGGATGCGTCATCAGGGAATGGTGCTTTTCTCCGTCAAATACGATATGTTCGTATACCTCATCGCTGATCAGGAAGATGTCCCGGTCTCTGGTGATGGAAGCAAGGGCATTCAGGTCATCCTGGCCAAATATCGTTCCCACGGGATTATGGGGGGTATTGATCATGATGGCTTTTGTTTTGTCCGTGATTTTTGACTTCACTTCATTCCAGTTGATTTTAAAATCTGGGGCAGAAAGGGTGACAAATACGGGTACCCCGCCATTGAGGTCAATGGCAGGTACATAGCTGTCATAGGCAGGCTCTAATACAATGACTTCATCCCCTGGATACACTACGGCTGTTACGGCACAAAAAATGGCTTCCGTAGCGCCAGAGGTGATGGTCACTTCAGTTTCCGGATGGTAAGCCACCCCATAAACGGCATCTGTCTTAATGGCCAGGCTTTCCTTTAGGGCAGGAACACCGCTCATGGGCGCATATTGGTTGAAGCCTTTTTTCATATATTTGTCCACCAGGGCAGTAAGTTCCGGGGAGCAGTTAAAACTTGGGAAACCTTGTGATAAATTCAAGGCCCCTTCGTCTGTGGCCAACTTGGACATTACGGTGAAAATAGTTGTTCCTACGTAAGGCAGTTTGGAAGCCAGGAATGCTTTTTT
>JBBDSB010000576.1:7752-19908 GCA_040905205.1 Cyclobacteriaceae bacterium | reverse complement strand
AAAAAAAAGTTTATAAATTTACTTTTGTCAAAAAAATGTATACGGTATTCAAAAATTTAAGAGTAGGATTTTCTTTCTTATGTTATAAGAGATTTAAAATGAATGAATTGTATGGAAATATTTCTATGCAAAATTCATGATATAATTATTAAAACATTGCACATCAATTTCTATTTACAGAAGGTTACCTACAAGAGAGGCATCTAAAAATGAAAAAAGGATAAGAATAACATTATTTCTTTAGAGGGAATGACCTGAATTAATCAATGTGGAACATTAAATAAAAAACATGAAATCGAGCATGACGAGAACGTCACACGGAGGGATGATTATTCAACATGCGAGATTCCATATGGCCGCTAAAAATCAATTATAAACATATGAAAAAAATGGATAGTTCATAGAAAAAAGCCGATGGGTGAAAACACCCATCGGCCCGGTTTTATGAAATGGATCATTGGGGAATGTGCATTCCATAAAACCATTATTTACTGAAGTGTTAAATCCAATAAACCCTTAAAATTATGAAAAATAAATTACTATTGACAAAAAATTTATTGTCATGTGTTTTTCTTTTTTCTATTATTTTCCTTTTATGGCCGGTAAATTCCGTAGTTGCAAAGGCTAACCATTGGGAAAACAATACGGCAAAAGAAGCTCCAATTGAATCAAAAGACCTATCCAAAAAGTGGAGGGTACCCGTAGATCTCATCACTGTTTCCGGAAGGGTCAATGATGCCATGGGTGAACCAATTCCCGGAGCCACCGTAGTGGTGGAAGGCACCAATCAAGGGACTGTAACCGATTTGGGAGGGAAATTTACCATCGATGCGGATGAGGGGGATATTATAATCATCTCCTTTATTGGTTATCAAACAGAACGAATTACCATTGGCAATCAATCCGAATTTACAATTACCCTAAACGAAGATGAAACCTCCTTGGATGAGGTTGTTGTCGTGGGATTTGGCCGGCAAAAAGCAGGGAACATTACCGGAAGTATTGCCCGGACCAATGCGGAGGACCTTGCCAAGGTGTCCACGCCAACCCTCTCCCAATCTTTACAAGGTCAGGCTACCGGAGTTTTCATCAAAAGTGCCAATGCACAACCTGGCGAAAATAAAACCCAGATCAACATCCGTGGTTTTGGAGAACCCCTTTATATCGTGGATGGATTGCCTGTGGATGCCACTGTTTTTCAGGAGCTGGATCCCAATGATATTGAGGAATTGAATATTTTGAAAGATGCTGCTTCCGCTGCCGTCTACGGAGCCAGAGCGGGAAATGGCGTAGTCATCGTTCAAACCAAGCGGGGAAAATTATCCAAACCCCAATTCTCATTTAAGAGTGAAGCAGCCGCTCAATTTATTCTACCCACAGCCCTTCCTGAAATTGTAAATTCCCATGAATGGATGGAACTACGGAACATGGTTACCGAAAATGAGGGAAGGCCTTTAGAATTCACCCGTGAACTGATTGAACTGCACCGTCAACATGCGGATGGTTCTGATCCGGAGAATTATCCCAATGTCGATATTTACGACGAAACATTAAGGAAATTTTCTCCGATGACCCAAAATAATATTGGGGTTAGAGGAGGGTCTGAAAATGTGTCCTATTTCATATCTGGTGGTTGGCTAAACCAACGGGGCGTGTTGGCTTCAGATGAAATCGGGTTCAACCGATACAACCTTAGGGCCAACAATGATATTCGTTTGACAGACCGCTTAAGTTTAAATGTTGACCTGTCCTTTACCAATAGAACTTATGAGGGACCGAGAAATCAGCTGGAAGGGATTAGTTGGGGTGAGGGCCAGGGCATCATGGCTAGAATGCGCAGGTGGCGGCCATTTTACTCCATAGCCCCTTTACCCAATCCGGATTTGCCCAGAGGCGCTCCCGAAGGGCAGACCATTAACCCCATCAATGCCACCTACATGGAAAATTCCGGATACCGTAATTGGGAAAGTCAATATGGTTTTACCAGGATAAGTTTGGATTATGAGTTGCCCTTCGGGCTCACAACCAGGGCAGTATTTAATTATACCCGCAATTCCTATCGTTTTAAACAATATCAAAAACGGGGTCCTGAATACCAATACAATGAAGATACCCAGGAACATTATGTGGTCAGGTACATCAATTCGGTTTCAGAGGTACGCCAAAGGGATGAGTTGACAGAAAATGTCAACATGCAATATTTTTTGGAATACAATAAAAGTATCGGTGACGATCATACCTTACATGGAATGTTTGTGACGGAATTGCTTTCAGATCGGTTTGAAATGATAGAAGCGTGGCGGCAAAATTATTTATTCGATTTCGATCAACTTTTTGCAGGTCCCGATGAATTTCAATTTAACAATAATTTGGCCCGTGAAGGGGGAAGGGTAGGTTATATTACCAGGGTCAATTACAATTATGCAGACAAGTATAATTTTGAATTTAACAGCAGATTAGACGGATCACCCAGGTTTCCCGAAGCAACCCGATGGGGATTTTTTCCTTCGGTTTCAGGGTCCTGGATGATCAGTGAAGAGCCTTTTATCAGGGACAGTCCGGGAATGAGCTTCCTGAATAATTTTAAAATACGAGGTTCCTTTGGTACTTTGGGTTATGACAGGGCTGGTAATTTCCAGTTTTTATCCACCTATTCGTTTGCCAATCCCTATATCTTTTCCGGAAATACCATTCAAAGGGGAATAGCGCCCAACGCATTAGCTAATCCAAATATCACCTGGGAAAAAATGGAAATGGCCAATATAGGCTTGGATTTTACCTTGTGGGGGGGCAAGTTGGATGGCGCATTCGATATTTATCAGCGGGATAGAAGCGATGTACTGGGCACCCGGATAAGGGATATTCCTGATGTAGTGGGGGCCAACATGCCTCAGGAAAACTATCAGGAATTCAGAAACCGTGGCGTTGAGCTGATGTTAAACCACCAACATCAGGTTAAGGGAGTTTCTTACACTATAGGAGGAAACATTTCTTTCAATGAAGAAAAGACCATGTATATCGATGAGGTTGATTTTGCTTCTAAAGAATCAGAACGTAGAAATACCAGAATCGGGAGATGGTCTGATGCAGTGTGGATGTACCCAAGCGAGGGCCTTTTCCAGTCCCAGGAAGAAATCAACGGCTGGGCAGATATTGACGGGAGGAGCAATGCCAGCATTCAGCCTGGAGATGTGCGGTATATCGACACCAATAGTGATGGTAAAATCACCGTTGAAGACCGTATTATTGTTGGCAGTGGAACTATGCCCAGGCTAACCTATGGATTGAACACTTCTGCGGCCTGGAAAGGATTTAACCTGTTTATGACCTGGCAGGGAGCTGGTTTATATGGTTTTAACCTTAGAAGAAGTGAATATGCCATGCCGTTTGCCAGCGATGGCGCACCACTTCAACATCACCTGAATGACTCCTATGTACCAGACACAGGTGGGGAGGGGTGGCGACCGGCCAATACTGATGCAAAATGGCCAAGATTGAGACGATTACAGGCTGGACCAAGTTATTCCAACCAGGTGCAGCAATGGTGGATTACTGGCTCTTACCTCAGGTTAAGGCAGGTGCAATTGAGCTATAACTTACCCAAAACGTTGATTAGTTCTTTTGGACTGAATAATTTCAGGGTTTTTATTTCAGGTTATAACTTAATGACATTTTCTGCCCTGGATTTTTTGGACCCTGAAGCGGATACCAATCCGGAGCAATTTTTTGGTAATTATCATCCCCAGATGGGTTCTTATCACTTTGGCATAGACCTTAATTTCTAATTGTGAAGTCATGAAAAAATTAATATTTATTCAAATCCTATTGCTCTCGTTTCTGTGGCAATCATGCATGGAAATATTTGATAGGGAGCCGTTGGACAGTATAAGTGAGAATGTGGTTTGGTCCCAGGAGCCCCTCATTGAAGCTTATGTGACAGAATTATACGGTCGATTCCCCTTTTTTCCTTATCCCGAAATGACGGTGTCGGATCTGGCAACTGATCGGTTTACCAACATGAACCCCATTACCACCGGTGGCATGAACATAAATAATGAAATGTTTGGTTATTGGAATTATGAGCTCATTAGGGATGCCAATGTGTTCTTTGACAGGATACAGGATGCCCCAATTGATGAGCAGGTAAAAAGAAGGTTGGAAGGAGAGGTGCGGACCATTAGAGCGGTGGTTTATTTTGAAAAACAAAAAAGGTATGGAGGAGTGCCCCTGATAGATATTGTCCTGGATCCCTTTGGAGAATTGGACCCCAACTATTTGGAAAGGAGCACCGAAGAGGAAATTGCAGATTTTGTCGATCAGGAACTTAATACCGCCATCGGTCTTTTGGGAGAGGACAATTCAGAATTTGGAAGAATCAATAAATGGACGGCTTATGCCTATAAGTCCAGGGCAAATCTTTGGTCTGCTTCGGTCGCCAAATACGGGACGGTGAACCTGGATGGTTTGGTGGGCATTCCATCAGAACGGGCAGATGAATTTTTTCAAAAGGCAGCAGATGCATCCAAGGCTGTCATAGAATCGGGAAGATACAGTCTGTACAATCAACTGGAGGACAAGTCAGAAAATTACAGGTATCTTTTTCTCGATGATAGTAATTCAGAAATTATTTTCGAAAAACTGTATGATGGTCCGGTAATCGGCCATTCTTTCAGCCATCTCAATTACCCTACCCGGTTTTCAGCTGGGCAAGGCTCAGATATTAACCCATTGCTTGAGTTATTGTGGAGCTACGAAAATATCGATGGAACCATGGATCAACCGGAGTTTGGACCAGAGCATCTTTATGAAAACGGGATCAGTCCCTGGGTAAATAAAGATCCCAGATTAAGGGCCTCTGTTTTCTTACAGGGAGAACCCTATGGGGGCGATATCATTCGGACCTATGAAGGGCTGGATCCCAGCGCTGACCCCAATCCAAATGCCATCATTTCGGATTTTAACGTGGAATATGAAGGTATTCCAACAGTGGGACCGGACAGCCGGCTCTCCGCCCAAAATTTCAAAACTAGTTCGGGTTTTCTCCTCAGAAAATACATTATCGATGAGCCCTTGGTGGAAAGAAATATCATGACCACCAGTTGGAAGGCTATCCGGTTGGCAGAGATGTACTTAAACCTTGCTGAAGCAGCGTTCGAACTGGGAGATGTGGCCACAGCCACGGAAGCCATAAACGCCACCCGGGAGCGGGCTGGAATAACTCTACTCGATCAGGGCAATATTTCTTTGGAGCGGATCAGAAATGAGCGGAAACATGAACTGGCCTTTGAAGGATTCAGGTATTGGGACCTTAGAAGATGGCGCACCGCCCGTGAAATCCTCAATCGGAACAATGCTTTTCAGGGTTTACGGATCATTCTGCACCATGCTACCGGCCAATATTATTTCATGCCCTTTGATGCCGAAGTTTTTACGCGGATTTTCAGGGAAGAACATTATTATAATCCCATTATTTTCTCAAGACTTGAAAATAATCCTTTTCTCGAGGAAAATCCGGGTTATTGATAGGTTTGTTGGATACCATAAAAAAATTAAATAATGAAAAAGATAAATAATATCATTCGATATGTTTGCTGCTGCGGATTGATCCTCCACCTTTCTTCCTGTTATGAAACCATTACAGACTTTGGTTTTGATGGCAGGGTAAATGGCAGGTTGGTGGATCCTGCAGGCAATATTATTTCAGGTGATGTAACGACAGAAGACTTGGTAGTTTTGGCCTTGGGAGAAGGAGAAGATGAGCCCCAAAGGATCCGGGTATTGGGTGATGGAACCTTTGAAAATACCCATTTATTTCCTCAGGTTTATACCTTGACCGTTTCTGGTGCCGTGGAGGTGACCCAGGATTATACCGTTGACCTTAATGGCAATGCCGTTACCCAAGATATTGTGGCAACCCCATTTATATCTCTTCCTGAGCCGGAATTGGCAGGTAATCCGACCGAAAATTCCGTTTCCATTAATTTTGAAATGACTGAAAACGATGGTCATTTGGCGGAGGAAAGATTGGTGTATGTCAGTACAGTGCATTATCCCGGACAATCTACTGGCAGCGGTCCCTATTGGAATACGATCAGGATGGAGTTGGACGAAAACCAGGGCAGCGCAACGATAGAAGGATTGGAATCATCCACTGTTTATTATGTCAGAATTGCTGCCAGGGCTGAGGGCACCAATTTCTGGAATATGAGTGACCAGTTGATGTTTGAAACCCCATGACTTCATACCTCTTAAAATTTTAAAATTATCAATTAGGAGAGGATTCACCCTATAAAATGAATTATTCAAAAGGGTCTTTATCAAAAGGATGAATCTCTTCTTTCCTGTATATTTCAATAGTGGAATTAAAATGAACCCAAAAACTATTAAAACTAATGTTATGATTAAATATATCGTTTTGTCTCATTGCTTTATCCTTTCGTTTTTATTATCCATTCAGTTGCATGCCCAAACGGAGGCAGAAATCTCCGGGGAGCTTAAAAAATGGCACCCCATCATCCTCACCTTTGAGGGTCCGGAGGCCAGCGAAATTGATGAATTCAATCCTTTCAGGGGTTACCGGCTCAACGTTACCTTCCGTCATGAAAACGGAAAAGAAGCTTATACCGTTCCTGGATATTTTGCTGCTGATGGTAATGCTGCTGAATCCAGTGCCCAATCAGGAAACAAATGGCGGGTACATTTTACTGTTCCTAGAACAGGGAATTGGACGTATTTGGCATCGTTTCGAAAAGGGGATGACATTGCCGTGAGCTTAAGTCCCACGGCAGGTGAACCAGTTTCTTTCAATGGTGCTACAGGTACTTTTTCCATCACAGAAACGGATAAAAGTGGTGTTGACCACAGGGGAAAGGGGATCCTTCGCTATGTGGGAGAGCACCACCTTCGTTTTGACAATGGAGAATGGTTCATGAAAGGGGGGTCTGATGCCCCTGAAACCTTGTTTGCCTACAAAGATTTTGACGGAACTTACCTGCAGACTGGGATCAACAGGCACAGCCATGGTGATGTTTTGCTTTGGGGAAGTACCCAGCACAAAGACCGGAGAGGTTCTGTGGACCTCAAAGGTTTTCCGGCCCATGAAAAGGATTGGACGGAAGGAGATCCAAGTTGGCAGGGAGGAAAGGGCAAAGGCCTGATCGGCGTACTGAATTACCTTTCTTCAAAGGGCATGAATGCTTTTTCTTTTATGCCGTTTACCGCAGGAGGTGATGGGAAAAATGTATGGCCCTGGATCAATCCCATGGAATGGGACCGTTATGATGTTTCCAAGCTAGCCCAATGGGAAATGATTTTTTCACATGCAGATGAAAAAGGATTGTTTATCCATTTCAAAACACACGAGACCGAAACAGATCAAATGCTGGATGGTGGATTTTTGGGTCCGGCTCGAAAATTGTATTATAGGGAATTGGTGGCCAGGTTTGCTCATCACCATGCTTTAAACTGGAACCTGGGTGAAGAACATGACCTGATCAATGAATTGAATGATCCCGAAATGGACCTCGCAAAAGCAGATGCAAAATACCTTCATGATATTGATGCTTATGACCATCCTGTAGTAGTCCATACCTACCCCCACCTTTACGACAGGATGTATGGGCCACTGATGGAATATGAATTTATGGAAGGAGCCTCTGTGCAGACCAGCAATATGCAACCATGGGATAATTTCAACAGGATCAAAAACTGGGTGGACAATTCGGGTGATTCCGGAAGAAAATGGGTGGTTTCGTTGGATGAACCCGGAAGTGCCGGCGTTGGGGTAACTACCGATGACTGGGACGAAAATTACAACCAGGATGATGCACGGGCTGTTTATTGGGCAACAATCTCCGCAAAAGGTGCCGGTATAGAATGGTATTTCGGGTACAATGAGGAGCACAATGACCTGAATGCAGAAGATTTCCGTAGCCGTGATGCCCTTTGGGACTATACCCGGCATGCCATGGATTTTTACAAAAACAACGATATCCCTTTTTGGGATATGGAAAATGCCAATAACCTTACCCGCAGTGAAAAAGATTTTGTCTTTACCGATAATGGAGAGCTTTATGTGATTTACCTACCTGCAGGTGGTGGATCAGCGCTTAACCTCCAGGGAAACAATGGCACCTATACCGTAGACTGGTACAATCCCAGGACCGGAGGCAATCTTCAAAAGGGGAAGGAAATGATCATTGAACCAACCTATTCCCGGGAACCGGCCTCCGTGCTTTCTGCCCTGCCCAACATCAAAGAACCAAGGATTCAGGGGGGTAATGTGTCTGAAGTGAACGGGCCGGGATGGGTGAACCTGGGCATGCCTCCTGAGGATGAGAAGGAGGATTGGGTGATTCTTGTAAGGAAAAAGTAAATATTGATCATTAATAAGCAAGATGGAATCAATTTTGATTGCTAAAATAAGCCAAATTGTTCCATCTTCTTTTATTCTCAATTAAATTCCTTTTAAAAACTGATTGTTATGAAACAGCAACCAAAGCGTTATTTAAATAATATTGCTCCCATTTTCTGTATTTTATTGCTTTTACCTTTGTTGTCCTTTGAAGCAGAAGAGCCTAAAACCCTCGTTGAAATCAAAGGAGAGGAGTTTTTGGTCAATGGAAAACCTACTTACGAGGGCAGGACCTGGAAAGGCCACAAGATAGAAGGGCTCCTTATGAATTCCCGGATGGTGCAGGGCATTTTTGATGATTTAAATCCGGAAACCAGAAAATTATTTGATTATCCGGATACGGGTGAGTGGGATCCTGACCGAAATACGGCTGAATTTGTTGCCGCCATGGATGAGTGGAAAAATTATGGATTGAATGCTTTTACCATCAATATGCAGGGAGGAAGTCCTACAGGCTACGGGAATAAGGAATGGCTCAATTCTCCTTTTTATCCTGATGGGGCGTTAAGGCCAGCTTATATGGACCGGCTCAAAAAGGTTTTGGATAAAGCCGATGAATTGGAAATGGTGGTGATGTTGGGGATTTTCTATTTTGGTCAGGATCAAAACCTGGAAGATGAACAAGCAGTGATCAATGCGGTGAAGAATTCAGTGAACTGGATATTGCAGGAAGGCTATAGGAATGTTCTGATCGAAGTCAATAATGAGTGCAATGTCAAAGCCTATGTACATGATATCTTAAAACCAGACCGGGTACATGAACTCATTGAGTTGGTAAAGAGCATGGAACACAATGGGTATCGGCTCCTGGTCAGTACCAGTTATGGGGGAAATACCGTACCCAAACCCAACGTGGTCAAATCCTCCGATTATATTTTAATCCATGGTAATGGGGTAAACACCCCGGAAAAAATGGAGGTCCTGATCAAAAACACCAGGAATGTGGAAGGGTACCGGCCCATGCCGGTGGTAGTCAACGAGGATGACCACTATGATTTCAATAAGGATAAAAACAATTTCACCGTTGCGGTGGAAAATTATGTGTCCTGGGGATTTTTTGACTACCGAAGAGATGGCGAACCTTACGAAGAGGGGTATCAAAGCGTACCGGTGGATTGGGGTATCAATTCAGAACGGAAACAAGGTTTTTTTGACCTCGTCAAAGAAATTACAGGCGGTAAATATTGATCCCGACCATAGGGAGATCAATCGCTTTGATGGCACAAATTGAAAATTATGAATTCAATTATTATTCTACTAATCACCTATATTTGGTTGATTAACGTTCTTTATCCGGAAACGAAATTTATTCATCCATTCGGTGAGGAAAAACAAATGGCAGTAATAACCAAAAAGGCAGTAGGTTTACCCTATATTTCCAATTTCCTATCTGATCCGGAGAAATGGGATTTAGTAGTAGAGGGATTTTCTCCAGCCTATTATGACAAGGATAGAGATGCCATGGCCATAAATACTATTGAACAGCCCACCGATCAATGGGCCGCTGCCACCACTTCCTTTGAGCATCCTACCGGCGTGTACACCATTCGATTTACCTCTCTTTTAGAATCAGATGGAGAATGTTCCTACGTTTTGAAAATTGGTTCCGAAAAGGTATTGGACTTTCAAAATCCCAGAATTTATGGAAAAGATAGCGCAGAGTATGCACCGCATGTAGAGGAGGTAAAGAACATTACCATTGAAAAAGGTGGTTTGATTCAGGTGAAATTCCTGCCCCATTCCAATGGATTGGTACCGGAAGGAGACGGCTTTGGATTTGCCCGTGCCAGGTGGAAAAGTAATATTGAATTTATACCGCAGCAAGAAGAATGAGGATCATTTAAGAAGCGCAATAAAAAAAATACAATAAAGAAAATTTATGAAAACGTATCGATTAGCAATAGTACCTGGTGATGGCATCGGCCATGAAATCATTCCTGCAGCACTTAAAGTTTTGGAGGCTGCAGCCAAAAAATTTGATTTTAAACTGGATTATACTTTTTATGATTGGGGAGCAGGGAGGTACATCAAGGAAGGGGCATTTATGCCGGAAGATGGTTTGGAGACCTTGAAATCATTTGATGCTGTATTTTTTGGTGCGGTTGGCCTGACAGCCGTGGACGATACCTTGCCGGCAAAGTTGTACACCTTTAAGGTAAGAACGGCTTTTCAGCAATATGTGAATTACAGGCCTGTAAAGCTTTTTAAAGGATTGGAGAGTCCTTTAAGAAACAAAACGGCCAAAGAAATTGATTTTGTGGTCATCAGGGAAAATAATGAAGGGGAGTTTGTGCAGTCGGGAGCCATCTTTAGACCGGAAAGTGCAGAAGGACTGGCGACGGATACCAGTATCTTTACCCGAAAGGGAATCGAGCGTGTGGCCCACTTCGCATTTAAGTTGGCACAAAAAAGAAGAAAAAAAGTCACCAACGTCACCAAGTCAAATACGCTGATCCACAGCTTAAAATACTGGGATAGTGTAATCAGCGAGGTAGGGGAGCAATACAAGGAGGTGAAATTGGAAAAAATGTACATAGACAATGCCAGTGCGAATTTTATTTTGCATCCGGAATATTTTGATGTCATCCTGACCACCAACCTTTTTGGGGATATTTTAAGTGACCTGGGAGGCGGTATTATGGGAAGTCTCGGATTGGGTGGAAGTGGTAATATCAATCCTGAAAAAGAATTCCCATCCATGTTTGAGCCCATTCACGGCTCAGCACCGGATATTGCAGGAATGGGTATTGCCAACCCTGTGGGAACGATTTGGTCAGGAGCGCTTTTACTGGAGCACCTGGGGGAAACAGCCGCAGCCGGGCAAATTGTGAAAGCCATAGAAACGGTATTTCAACAAGGGGTAAAAACCAAAGACCTTGGCGGTACGGCCAAAACGGAGGTATTTGCTGATCGCGTGATCCTAGCACTGAACCAGTAGGGATGGATTGGATAGACCTCACACAGACCATCCATCCAGCGATGCCCGGAGTAGCAATCAGAGAAGCCAAAAACCTGGAAAAGGACGGATGGAATGCCGTCAACATTGACTTATACAGTCACTCGGGTACCCATATGGATGCCCCGGTTCATTTTGGGGTGGAAGGACCCACTATTGACCAAATGCCTTTGGACAGGTTGATGGGAACCGCCAAAATACTTGATTTGACGGGTGTTCTGCCTTCCTCCTTGATCCAGTTAGAGGACTTGGGAAATTTAAAAGAAACCATAAATCCAGGTGACAGTTTAATTATAAAAACCGGTTGGAGTAAATTTTCAGCGTCCGATCCTGAAAAATACAGGAACCAATTGCCCCGGATCAGCGAAAACCTGGCCCGTTGGCTGGTAGAGAAGGGCTTGAATATTTTAGCCGTAGAACCACCATCTGTTGCCAATGTCAATGATTTGCAGGAGGTGACTTTGATCCACCGGATTTTATTTTCAGGTAGGGTCATTATTGTGGAAGGGATTTGCAATTTGGATGAAATTAAAACGGAAAAAGTGGAATTATTGGTAATGCCACTAAAAATTGGTGGTGGAGACGGTGCGCCTGCCAGGGTGCTGGCAAGACCATTACATAAAAATTTATCGCATGATGGCTAAAAAAAATTTCCTGGACAGACCTTTTGAAAACGAAATAAGAAAGCTGTTTCAGGATCAGCACCTATCATTGGTAATCGTAGATGATGATCCTACCGGTACCCAAACGGCGCATGACGTCCCGGTGTTGGGCTATTGGACCGAGG
>JBBDSB010000576.1:0-7652 GCA_040905205.1 Cyclobacteriaceae bacterium | reverse complement strand
CCTACCGGTACCCAAACGGCGCATGACGTCCCGGTGTTGGGCTATTGGACCGAGGCGGCATTTGTCAATGAATTTAAAATCAAAACGCCATTGTTTTTTGTGTTGGCCAACACCAGGAGCCTGCCAGAAACGAAAGCCACGGAAAGGGCCAGGGAAATCGGTGAAAATTTGCTAAAAGCTTCGGAGAAAACAGGTCGTCCATTCCTGGTTATCAGCAGGAGTGATTCCACACTTAGGGGATATTTCCCTTCTGAAGTAGCCGCTTTAAGCAGAGCTGCAGGGTTGGGGAAAAGGGCGACCTTATTGATCCCCGCCTTTTTTGAAGGTGGCCGGATTACCGAGGATAACACACATTATATAGTGGAAAATGGGAAAAAGATACCTGTAGCCGAGACCATTTTTGCCAGGGATAAAAGCTTTGGATATGTTAATTCAGATTTAACGAAGTGGATAGAAGAAAAATCAAAGGGGGGAATCAAGCCGAAAAATATTAAAAGCCTTTCCCTTAATGATATTCATGCCGGGGAAGTAATTATCTTCGAAAAGCTAAAATCGCTAAAGCATAATGATGTGATGGTTATTAATTGTACCACCTATGTTGAGTTGGAAAGTATTTGTTTGGTACTGCATCGCCTGATTAAGGAAGGGAAAGCATATAATTTCAGAACGGCTGCTTCATTCGTTTCTGCTTTTTCTGGTATGGATGCCCATTTATGGAAGCCTTCTCCAAACACGGAGAATAGCGGTCCCGGCGGATTGATCATTGTCGGGTCATATGTTAAAAAATCCACGGCCCAGTTGAAATATTTGCTCGGAAAAAAAGGCATAAAGCCCATTGAAGTTTCGGTGGAAAGAATAATTAAAGGAAAGGAGGTTAAAGCAACCCACCTTTCAGATGTAGTAGACCAAATTGAAAACTGCTTGATTACCGGCATCCACTCGGTGGTTTACACCTCTAGAAACCTCGTGGCTGGGTCTAATCCGGAGGAAAGCCTTGCCATTGGTGAGAAAATAACCCGTTTTTTGGTTCAAGTGGTGGCCAGCATCGAAACACCACCGGCATTTATTATTGCAAAAGGTGGCATTACCTCCAATGATATCGCTGTAAAAGGACTTGGCATGAAAAGAGCTTTTGTGCTTGGTCAGGTGATTCCTGGCGTACCCGTTTGGCGCCTTGGTGAAGAAACCAGGTTTCCTGAAGTACCTTATGTCGTTTACCCTGGAAATGTGGGCGATGAACAAAGTCTTTCCCAAGTATTTAAACTATTCACTGATAAACCTTCATAAAGATGAAAAAGTTGAAAGGGGTTATTGTGGGGGCAGGGTATTTCAGTCAGTTTCATGGGGATGCCTGGTCAAGAATGGAGGGCGTCGAAATCGCGGCAGTTTGCGATAAGGATAAACAAAAAGCCAGGTTATATGCAAAGAATTTTGGAATACGGGAAGTATATGCTGATCTGGAGACCATGCTTGACAAAGAAAAGCCTGATTTTTTGGATATCGTAACGCCCCCAGTCACCCATAAAGGCATTATAAGCATGGCAGTTTCAAAAGAAATTAATGTCATATGTCAAAAACCCCTGGCCGACACTTTTAAGGAGGCCAAAGAAATCCGGAACATGCTTAAAGGTTCCGGGATTAAGTTTATGGTACATGAAAACTGGCGTTTTCAACCCTGGTACCGGGAAATAAAAGCATTGATTCAGGAAGGAAAAATCGGAAAAAAGATATTTCAGTATACCTTTAAAATGCGATTGGGAGATGGTTGGGGAGAAGATGCCTACCTGGACAGACAGCCCTATTTCAGGAATATGCCGAGGTTATTGATCCATGAAACAGGCGTTCATTTTGTGGATACTTTTAGGTACCTCGAAGGGGAAATATCAGAAGTTTATGCCCACCTCAAGACGCTTAATCCCATTATAAAAGGGGAAGATACTGGTATGGTGTTTTTAAAATTTAAATCCGGGGCTACGGCATTATTTGATGCCAATCGTTATAACGAGCCTTTTCACAACAATGTGCGGTATACCTTTGGTGAAATGTTGGTGGAGGGCAACCAGGGAAGCCTATTATTACATTCGAATGGGCAAATATCCATTAAACCGCTTGGCCAACCAGAATATTATCTACCATTTAAACCTACAGAAAATGGGTTTTCAGGCGATAGTGTGTATGCCTGTCAGAAACACTTTGTAAATAGTCTAATCGATAATGTGCCCATGGAAACCGGTATAGATGATTATATAAAAACACTGAAGGTGGTGGAGGTGATCTACCAATCCCATCATGAAAAAACTAATCTTTCCTTAAGTAGGATAAAATCGAGATAAATTCTTATTTTTAATTTTTAGTATACGGTATACTAAAAACATTATTTCATAGGAAAACCAGTGAACGATGTTAAAAAATGATGAATTGGGCATACAAGCTTACAGGGAGCTTCGTAAGATGATTATCAGCGGAAGGCTGACACCGGGCCAAAAGATCATCCAGGAAAAGCTGGCGGCACAAATGGGGATCAGCAGGACGCCGCTTAGAGTAGCCTTACATATGCTTGAGGCCGAAAATCTTATTGAGCCTAAAAACAAAACCGGCTATAAGATTAAGAACATTGATAATAAAGAAATCCTTGAAATTTTTGATTGCAGAATAGCCCTGGAGTCTACCGCTGCCGCCATCCTGGCCAAAAATATTCAGGAAAAGGATGCCCAAAAATTAAGGGGCTTTTTCCTTCCCTTTGAAAAGAAGGATAGGGAAGACTTTGAAGGTTATAAAAAAGCGGATACCCAATTTCATGATTTTATTGTAGAAAAATGTGGAAATAAGTACCTGTATAAGCTTTTTAAACAAGGTAACCTCATCACCTATATCGAAAGAATCGGATTAATTCGACCTCCGGAGTACACCCTTCAGGACCATTTGGATATCATTGATGCCATCTTGGACCATGATCCGGATGCCGCAGAAAATGCCATGAAATCCCATTTGGTAAAATCCAAGGATGTCATCCGGGAGAAAATGAAAAAGGAAAACCATCAGTGATCTTTATACCCAAATTCAATTGTAATCTGTAATCAAATTGATCAAAATCATTTGTCATACCATTCACCAAAACCCAGAATAGCGTGCCCCATCTCAACAAAAAACCATTTATTCCCAGCCGATATTTTATGGTGTTGGGAACCTTTCTGTTATCCATGTTGGTCTATGTGGATCGAATTGGAATTTCTGTTGCCAAGGACCCTATGACTACAGCGCTTCAATTGAGTGATAAGCAATTTGGTTGGGTATTGTCCATGTTTGCTTTGGGTTATGCACTTTTTCAGACACCATTAGGTATTTTGGCTGACAAGTTTGGTCCCAGGAAAGCCCTGACAGCTGTGGTGAGTTTATGGTCCCTTTTTACGGCCCTTACGGGTGCGGTCACCAATTTTATTTCCTTGTTCATTGTCCGTTTTTTTTTCGGTGTGGGGGAGGCTGGCGCTTATCCTGGTATATCCAAAGCCGTTTACCACTGGATCCCCGTGAGGGAGAGAGGAATTGTAAACGGAATCAATTTTTCCGGAGGAAGGTTTGGAGCGGCTTTTGCCTTGCCTCTTATTGCCATCGTAATTGATGGCATAGGTTGGAGATTTACATTTTTCACACTTGGATTATTAGGTATTGTTTGGGCATTGGCCTGGTACTTTCTTTTCAGGGATAATCCTGAGGACCACCCCAGGGTATCAGAATTTGAAAAAGAAGAAATTGTGCTGTTAAGGTCCAGGGAGGAAAAGGAAGTGGCTTCGGAATTTTCAATCCAACCCCTGGTCAGGTCAAAAAATATGTGGTTGGCCATGGGACAATATTTTGCCAGTAATTTCACCTTTTTCTTTTGTCTTACCTGGTTGTTCCCGCATGTCAAAGAGCAATTTATGTTGGATAATATTGAAGCGGGGCTATATTCCTCCTTGCCTTTGGTGGCTGGCGCTTTTGGAAACATGTTTTCCGGCTGGTTGGTAGATACCATTTACAAAAGTGGCAGGTTTAAATGGTCCAGAATTATCCCGGCTTGCATAGGGTTTGGCCTGGCCGCATTGGGTCTGCTGGCAAGTCTCTATTCCGGAGACATTATGTCTTCCATCTTCTTTTTATCCATTGCCATTTTTGGAGCTGATATGACGATTAGTCCTTCGTGGACATTATGTAATGATATTGGAAAATTACATTCCGGAGCCGTATCAGGTACCATGAACATGGCCGGGAATATAGGTTCTTTTATCACCGCTTTGGCATTTCCTTACCTAAAGGATTGGACGGGATCCGTTACGCCTTTTTTTATCATCGGCGCCTTATTAAACATAATGGCCATTTTTATGTGGCTGAAGGTTAAACCCGGCAAAGTCATTATTTTTAAGACTTTGGAAAAAACCTGAGTTTTCCGTTTTAAGCAAAAATTCTTGTTTTAACCCTTATTTTTGAATTTAATAATATTAATTGGCATCGAAATTGTGCGGTTGATAATCCATTTTTAAAGGAAATATTCTCAACATGATAGGTTTAAGATCTGCCAAAATAGTTTGGCTAGCACTTTCTTATAGGGAAAGTGGAATATAAAACCAGATGGAAACGCCGGTAAATTCTAGATTTTTATCAATTCAAATTGGACCATGTCGAAGGAAGGAAGTCAAAAACAATCAAGATGGCCACTTTATTTATCCATCATGCTAGTGGCATCCTTGATGTTACTTTATTTTTTTAATAGCGATGTCAATCAATTCTTTCAAGAAGCATGGGAAATACTCAGCAGTGGAAATGAAGAAAGAATTGCACAATGGGTGGAACAATTCAGTTGGTGGGGACCTATGGTGATCATTTTTGTGATGGTGGCCCAAATGTTCTTGTTGGTGATTCCGTCGGTCGTTGTAATGGTGGTATCCATAATTGCCTATGGGCCGGTTTTTGGCACGCTGATCATTTTAATGTCCATATTTTGCGCCTCCTCAATTGGGTACGCTATAGGAAAATCTTTGGGGACTCCTATAATTGATCGGATTGTTGGGGCAAAATCGGAAAGGAAAATTGAGGGGTTTTTGGTTGATTATGGCTTTTGGGCCGTAATTATTACCCGAATTTCCCCCTTTCTATCCAATGATGCCATAAGTTTTGTCGCCGGCATTCTCAGGATGGGTTATTGGCGGTTTATTGGGGCCACCCTTTTGGGTATTTTACCCCTTACACTGCTGATTGCCTTCCTGGGAGAGTCTAACGATCGCCTAAAGACAGGGCTTTTATGGGTAAGTATTATTAGCCTGATAGGTTTTGTCCTATATGTCTGGTGGGATAGAAAAAGGGTTAAAAATGAACATTAATTTACTTATGGCTTTTTGGTTTATGAAAATGTCATAATATACATCTGGGAACATATATTAAACTTAAAAATTATTTGTTTTGTCAAGGTTTCTTTCTTTTTCTTTGCAAATCAATTTTGTAAAACAGAATAAATTAAGAATATCCCTTTCAATCGGATATTTTCACGAAGGTGGTCCCGTCTACAGGTATTAATCTTAAAAATTGAGTGGCTATTATGTTTAACGAAACAGAGGAGGCTGAAAAAGGCTATTTAAGGAATGTATTGTCGACGCTGCGAAATGGACTCAGGCAAATCGATGAGCAAGTCAATGAATATGCGAAAGAAGTGCAGGATAGTAAAACCTACCTTTGGGAAAACAAAGCAGGTATGGACCATGCCGAAAAAGTGTCCGTCAGGGAATCCGTGACAAAATCGGCATTGATTGGGGAAGCAGCCGTAGCAAAAAAGGTAAGGATCAGGAAACTAATGGCATCACCTTACTTTGGAAGGATAGATTTTCAGGAGAAAGAAAAAAATTCACACTTCCCTATTTATATTGGAATTCATTCCTATCTGGATGAGGAAAGCAACCAAAACCTTATCCATGATTGGAGAGCTCCGATATCGGGAATGTTTTATGATTTTGAATTGGGAGATGCGGCATTTGATTCCCCAAACGGAGAAATTACCGGGGAAATCAAATTAAAGCGGCAATATCGGATCAGGAACTCCGAATGGGAGTTTATGTTGGAAAGTTCGGTGAATATCCATGATGATATTTTACAAAAGGAACTGAGCAGGTCCGCAGATGACCGGATGAAGAACATAGTTGCCACCATTCAAAGGGATCAAAATGCCATCATACGTAATGAAATCTCCCGTGAACTGCTTATACAAGGAGTGGCCGGGTCAGGCAAAACCTCCATCGCCCTTCATAGAATTGCTTTTTTGCTTTATCGGTTTAAAGATAATATTCAATCCAAGGACATTTTAATTATTTCCCCCAATAAGGTTTTTGCAGATTATATCTCTAACGTGTTGCCGGAGTTGGGTGAAGAAAAGGTCCCTGAGAAAGGGATCGAGGAACTTGCAAATGAAATACTGGATCATAAATTTAAGTTTCAGACCTTTTTTGAACAGGTTTCTCTTTTATTGGAGGGAAAAAAGGAAGCATTCGAAAAAAGGATTCGGTTTAAATCAAGCCTTGAATTTTTGGCCTCTTTAGACACCTATTTGACACACATTGAAAACCAATATTTTGAACCGGTTGACCTGGTTGTCAGAAGGTACCCTGTTCCCCAGTGGTTTATCAAAGAACGGTTTGAAGCTTATCACCGACTGCCATTATTCAAGCGGTTTGTACCCATTGTAGAGGACATAGAGGAGAACTTAAGGATTTTTTACAAGTACGAAATTGATGGGCAGGAAAGAAATAAACTTCGGGCTGAAGTAAGGAAAATGTTTAAAATCACCACCCTGCGGAATTTATACAAGGATTTTTACCATTGGTTGGGAAAAAAGGAATTGTTTAAAACCCAAAAAGGCTCACTACTTGAATATGCTGATGTATATCCATTGATTTACCTTAAAATCAGGCTGGAAGGGATCGCAGTGGACCATCGGGTAAAGCATTTATTGGTTGATGAAATGCAGGATTATACCCCGGTGCAATATGCGGTTTTATCAAGGGTTTTTCCGTGTAAAAAAACAATATTGGGAGATGCCAACCAATCCGTAAATCCCTTTAGTTCTACCGATGTCAATACCATACAAAAGGTATTTCCAGGCTCCAAAAAAGTACTTTTGAACAAAAGTTACCGGTCTACCTTTGAAATCACAATGTTTGCACAAAATATAGCCATCAACCCGGATATAGAGCCGGTCATCAGGCATGGGGAGCAGCCGGAAGTTTTATCTTTTAAAGATGAAGCCCGGGAAATCGATAAGATAAAAATTTTGTTGCAGGATTTTTTGAAAAGTGATCACAATACATTTGGCATTATCTGTAAAACTCAAAAGCAGGCTGAAAAGGTTTTTAATTATATTAAATCCACCGGTATAAGCATCCATTTAATTACAGAAAACAGTGGGTCATTTGGGGATGGTATAGTACTGACTACTTGTCATTTGGCAAAAGGCCTGGAATTTGATCAGGTTGTAATCCCTTTTGTCAGTCAAAATAATTATCAAAACGAAATGGATAAAAGTATGCTCTATATCGCCTGCACCAGAGCCATGCACCTGCTTACCCTAACCTATTCGGGTGAAAAAAGCCGGTTTATTTAGATTACTTTTTTTGGAACGATAATCTGTTTGG
>JBBDSB010000575.1:0-3296 GCA_040905205.1 Cyclobacteriaceae bacterium | reverse complement strand
ACCTTTGAAAATATCATGACATGGTTTTATGATTTATTCTAAAGTTGAATATTAAATACGGGATGGCAGATCACAAATGGTACGTGCTCAGGGTAGTGGCAGGTCAGGAAAAAAAAGCGAAGACTTATTTAGACAATGAAGTTGCCCGCCAAAAACTTGAGGATTATATTCCTGAAGTGTTGATACCTTCTGAGAAAGTATATGAGATGCGCAACGGTAAAAAACGGGTAAGGGAAAGAAATTTTTTTCCCGGATACGTTTTGGTCAATGCGGACCTCGGACACGGTGAGGCCAATCACGTAATTACGAGCATACCGGGGGTAATCGGTTTTTTAGGGTCAAACCAAGGGGGGGCTTCCAAAACCCCTGAGCCATTACGTCAATCGGAAATCAACCGGATTTTAGGCCGGGTGGAAGAGATTGATGAGTTTGCAGAAAAACTGGATACACCATTTATAGTTGGAGAGACCATAAAAGTAATGGATGGTCCCTTCAGTGGCTTCTCGGGTGTAATAGAGGAAGTGTTTGAAGACAAGAAAAAGCTTAATGTTATGGTTAAGATATTCGGTCGGAACACGCCTGTTGAATTAAACTTTATACAAGTAGAAAAACTAGATTAGGAAATGGCTAAAGAAATCTCTGGTTATCTGAAACTACAGGTGAAGGGTGGCCAGGCTAACCCATCTCCTCCAGTTGGTCCAGCCCTTGGTTCAAAAGGGTTGAACATCATGGAGTTCTGTAAGCAGTACAACGCAAGAACTCAGGATAAAATGGGCCAGGTTCTTCCGGTGCTTATTACGATTTATTCTGATAAGTCTTTTGATTTTGTGGTGAAAACACCTCCGGCAGCCAATATGCTGTTGGAAGCTGCAAAATTGAAAAGTGGTTCTTCTGAACCAAACCGGAAAAAAGTAGGCGCTGTATCCTGGGATCAGATCAAAGAAATAGCCGATGTAAAAATGGCTGATCTGAATGCATTCAAAGTTGAGTCTGCCATGAAAATGATTGCAGGAACAGCGAGAAGCATGGGAATTACAGTATCAGGAAACGCTCCTTGGGAGGAATAATATTTATAAAATGGCTAAGTTAACAAAAAAGAAAAAAGAAGCACTTTCTAAGTACGATCCTAGCCAACACTATTCCTTGGCAGAGGCTTCTTCTATTGTTAAGGACATTACAAATGCCAAATTTGACTCATCCATTGACCTGGATATCCGCTTGGGAGTAGATCCCAGAAAAGCAGATCAAATGGTTCGTGGCGTGGTAGCCTTGCCTCATGGCACAGGAAAAGAGTTGAAGGTTTTGGTTTTGTGTAGTCCCGACAAAGAAGAGGAAGCCAAAGAAGCAGGAGCTGATTATGTTGGTCTCGATGATTATATTGCCAAAATTGAAGGGGGATGGACGGACATTGATGTCATTATCACTACGCCCAATGTTATGGCAAAGGTAGGTAGATTAGGTAGGGTTTTGGGTCCGAGAGGATTGATGCCCAATCCAAAATCAGGTACTGTGACCCTCGATGTAGGCAAAGCAGTGAAAGAAGTAAAAGCTGGAAAAATTGATTTTAAAGTGGATAAATTCGGAATCATTCATGCCAGTGTGGGAAAAACATCCTTCACTGCTGATAAAATTCAGGAAAATGCGCAAGAATTGATTTTGACCATTTCAAAATTGAAACCAGCGGCCTCCAAAGGCACTTATTTCAGAAGTATACATTTATCCAGTACAATGTCACCGGGTATCGTGATCGATAAAAGTAGCATTCAAGGTATATAATCATGACGAGAGAAGAAAAAAAATCCATTATTGATGAACTTACCGAAAAGCTGAAGGCTACAACGCATTTTTATATCGCAGATGCCTCCGGTTTCAGTGTGGCTCAAATTAATGGCTTCAGGAAAATGTGTTTTGAAAAGGGACTTGAATACAAGGTTTATAAAAACACCCTGATCCATAAGGCACTTGAAAATCTTGAGCCGGATTATTCGGAATTTTCCGAAAAGACCTTAAAAGGTTTTACCGGGATTTTGTTTTCCTCAGAAATAGGCAACCTTCCGGCTAAAGTTATTCTTGATTACAGGAAAAAACTAGGCAAAAAGGAAACCAGACCCCTTTTCAAAGGGGCTTCGATCGATGGAGATCAGTTTTTGGGTGAAAATAATCTGGAAATTCTTGCCAAACTGAAATCAAGAGAGGAATTGGTAGGAGAGATCATATCCCTTCTTCAATCTCCTGCAAAAAATGTGGTTTCAGCTTTGCAAAGCGGACAAAATATTCTTGCCGGGTTGGTGAAAACCCTATCCGAAAAAGAAGGTTAATCAATACATTCAATTAGTAAAAAAACAATCAATTTAAATATTTAATAAAATGGCAGATCTTAAAGCATTCGCTGATCAGTTAGTTAACTTAACTGTTAAAGAGGTAAGTGAATTGGCCGCAATTTTGAAAGATGAGTATGGTATCGAACCTGCAGCAGCTGCCGCTACGGTAGTGGCTGGCGGCGGCGCAGGTGAAGGTGCGGCTGAAGAAGAAAAAACTTCTTTTGATGTTGTCTTAAAAGCTGCAGGTGGACAAAAATTGGCAGTTGTCAAACTTGTTAAGGAATTAACAGGACTTGGACTTAAAGAAGCCAAAGGATTGGTAGACGGTGCCCCCACAGCTGTTAAGGAAGGTGTGAGCAAAGAAGAAGCAGAAGCCCTCAAAAAACAACTTGAAGAAGCTGGCGCTGAAGTTGAGCTTAAATAAAATTGAATAACCACTCCTTTTGGGATTGGTTGATCAGAATTAGACCTGACTTATCAGTCAGGTCTTTTCCTGTTTATGCACAATAAAAAAATTGCACTATTCATAGTGTTAATTGACCTATAATAATAAAAACTTTCACTAAAACTATATACTGCCTTGGCTATCCAGAATCAAACCGAAAGGAAAAGTTTCTCATCCATAAAGGTAGTCAAAGACTATCCTGATTTCTTAGACATTCAACTACAATCTTTCAAAGATTTCTTTCAGTTGGATACTCCCGCAGAGAAAAGAAGACAAGATGGTCTTTTCAAGGTGTTCTCAGAAAATTTCCCCATCAGTGATTCCCGGGAAAATTTCACCCTTGAATTTATCGACTATACTGTAGATCCCCCTAAATACAATGTTTCAGAAAGTATAGACAGAGGTCTGACTTATTCTGTGCCCCTCAAAGCAAAATTGAGATTATTGTGTTCAGATGAAGACAATGAGGATTTTGAAACCATAGAACAGGAAGTTTTCCTTGGAAACCTCCCTTATATGACGGAAAAAGG
>JBBDSB010000574.1:0-3303 GCA_040905205.1 Cyclobacteriaceae bacterium | reverse complement strand
GGGGCCATAATCTGCTTCCCACACCTCCTGATAAAATTACATTTACAATTTTCATCTGTTTATAATTGTTTTTTTAGCGGCCATAACTTGTCCCGTACCGAAGGTCGGGATGCCTGTCCCGTCCCGATAATCATCGGGATTCGGGAGAATCTCGCATCTGTCTGCCGACAGGCAGGTGTTTGATAATCATCCCTCTGTGTATCGCTTGCGTCATGCTCGATTTCATGATTTATTTTTATACTCTCAAGAAGAATCAGTTTGGGTAAAAAAGTAAACTCCATCGGATTAAAATTTTCAACATTGATAAAACTATCCAAAAGTATTGAATTAGGACACAAAGGCTTTAAAGGGTAATAAAAATCAACTGAAAACCTTGTTGATAAATATTATAATGAGATAAAGCACAAGGTAAAGGAAAATTTACTTCAAAAGTAAAAAAAAAATTAGTGCCCCACAAATATTTACTAAAATTCATTTTATTGGATTTAAAAATCATTTATTTATATATAAAAATATTATTTTAATTGCTCCAAGATTCAGGCTCTGAAAAAAAAACAAAATCTTTGAAGCATTCTTTCTAAATGGGTATTTTTGTTTCTTTAACCCTACTGAAATGACCGAAAAACTTAATTGGTATGTAATGTATACTGCCCCCAGGGCTGAAAAAAAAGTGACTAAAAGGCTACAGGAAAAAGGTACGGAGGTATATTTGCCCATTATTGAGGAAGTCAGGCAATGGAGCGACAGAAAAAAGAAAGTACAGCGACCCCTGTTTAATGGTTACCTATTTGTTAAAACCAGTAAAGGAAGGCTTTGGGAATCATTGCAGGTAAGTGGTGCGGTAAAATTTGTTAATTTTTCCGGTGAACATGCCCTGGTACAACAATCTGAAATTGACACCATCAAAAGGATTATCGAGACCGGGGTGGCCGTGGAGGTAGAAACCGCAAACATTGAAAGAGGGGAAGCGGTTAAAATCTTAGGAGGACCCTTGCAGGGATTTGAAGGTGAATGTGTACAGAAATCCAATCAGGATTACTTTATTATCAGAATACCCAGCATCAACCAAAGCATGCTGATAACCGTCTCCAGAAAATTTCTGGAAGTAGTATAGGTATTAAATTGTCAATTTTTGAATTTTTCTGGTTCTTATTTATATATTCGCCAATTATAGGGTTATATTTTTTTTTAATAAATCATTGCCCAATCTCAGTAAAAAAATTCATTTTATGGATAAACACTTATACGGTAGTGGTCTTATAGGCAATTGCAGCTATATCGCCCATATTGAAAAAAACACAAATATCAGTTGGCTATGTTTTCCCAGATTCGACAGTGATTTTCTGTTTGGAAGCATGTTGGACAAAGAAAAAGGGGGAGAATTTACCATACTGCCAGAAAATGGGGTAATCAGTTCCAGCCAAACTTACCGGGAAAACACCAACATTCTCGAAACGTTTGTAGAAACCCTAAGTGGTGAATCCTATAAGGTTACGGATTTTGCACCCCGTTTTTTAAATTTTGAACGTTATTATAAACCCCTTATGCTGATAAGAAAAATTGAATCGGTAAATGGGGAACCCCGAATTAAAATCACCTGTAATCCTGTATCGGAATATGGAAAAAAGAAACTTAAACCGATCGCCGGCAGTAACCATATCCAGTTTAACGGAGGGGATCAGGAAATCAGACTTACGACCAATTGTTCCATCACCTACATAACAGAAAAAGAAGAATTCCGTCTTCAAAGGCCTATTTACTTGGTTTTGACCTATGGAAGTCCTTTGGAAGCTCCCATAGTCAGTACCGTTGACCGGTTTTTGCAGGCCACTTCTCAATATTGGAGAAACTGGGTAAAATCCACCAGTATTCCCCACTTCCATCAGAGATTGGTAGTAAGGTCGGCTCTTGTTTTAAAAATCCATCAATTTGAAGATACAGGAGGTATTATTGCCGCCTCCACCTCCAGCCTTCCGGAGTCACCGGGTTCCACCAGGAATTGGGATTACCGGTATTGTTGGATGAGAGATGCCTATTATACCCTCAATGCCTTCAACCAATTGGGCCATTTCGAGGAATTGGAACGCTACTTTGAATTTATTCAAAATTTACCTACCGATAATAAAGGCCGATACCAACCCTTATATTCCATTACAGGCTCTTCCCACTTACCGGAGACGGTCTCCGACCTGGCCGGTTACCTGGGAAATATACCCGTCAGATTTGGCAATCAGGCCTATACCCATATTCAAAATGACCTTTACGGCCAGGTCCTGGTCAGCCTCCTCCCCCTTTATGCGGATAAACGTTTCATTGAATCAGAGAAAAGTCATTCCAGACCTTTTATCAACAACCTGCTACAAAAAATTGAAGAAACCATGGATGAAAAAGATGCAGGGTTATGGGAATTCCGAAACCTGAAACAGGAGCATTGTTATACTTTTTTATTCCATTGGGCAGGAGCCTGTTCTGTTATCAAAATTGCCGATAGGTTGAATGATAAAATCATGAAGGAAAAGGCCATAAAATTAAAAATTAAAGCAGCAGAAAAAATTGAAGCCTGTTATCTGCCAGAATCGAAAGCTTATTCCCAGGCGATCGGTACGCAAAATATGGATGCCAGTACCCTTCAGCTGATTACCATGGGATATTTTGGTCAGGATATAGAAAGGGCAAATAACCACCTGAAGGCTTTAGAGAAAGATTTGTTAGCAAAGGATTATTTATTTTACAGGTACAAACATCAGGATGATTTTGGGGAACCTGAAACCACATTTTTGATATGTGCCTTCTGGTATATTGAGGCTTTAGCTTGTGTGAACCGATTGGATGAAGCCATGGAAGGATTTGAAACCTTGAGCAAATATTGTAACCACCTCCATCTCTTTTCCGAGGATGTAGACCAAAAAACCGGGAGCCAATGGGGGAATTTCCCACAAACCTATAGCCATGTCGGATTATTAAATGCGGCCTATAGAATCGATAAAAAATTGGATCAACCCAATTTCCTTGTTTAGGAGACGCTTAATTTCCTGTCCTTTTTGCTTCTTACAATTAAAATCCAATCCTGTTCCAGTTTAAGATAGCCATAATCATAACAATACCCATATACATTGCCCTTTTTATTGGTATATGTATGGGTCCTGTATTTAAACTGAAAACCCAGTTCTAGTAGTTTTTCCCTTGTTGTTTTGGCCGTGTCCTCTTTTTCAGTCAAAATGGAGGCCAATATGTTCCGGTTTTTCTTTAGGGCATTATTGATGTTACGGATCAAATTGGTGCTGGCAGATTTGATCTGGTTAT
>JBBDSB010000573.1:18016-20064 GCA_040905205.1 Cyclobacteriaceae bacterium | reverse complement strand
GGAAGGCAGCTTACCAAAGCCTGCCCAAGGAATATGAAGTCCTGATTTCTGATCCACTTCGTAGTAATGAAAATTATACCCTCGAGTTTTATTATTATAGAAATACGGATAGTACTGAAATGAACAGCCTAAAAGAGGCCATTCATAATAACCTTGAGGCTTATATCAAAGCCAACTATGAGGTCAATAGAAAGGGTTTGGAAGCCCTATCCGCCCAAAAAGTAATGTTTAACCAGTTAAACCAAATTGTGCTGCAGGGTATTGCCAATTATACCAATCAATTGGAACAGGATTTTATTGGATTCAGTGATGTGGTAAGACAGAAAATAGATCAAACCCACAGTCTAAGGCTAAGAAATGCAAAATTCAACGTTTTACGGCGAAATAAAGAAGAATTATCCACAGATAGGGGATTGTATGCAGAACAACTGATCGAAGAGCTGATTAACCTGACCAAAGCTGAAACGGAACAATACCTGAGATCCAATATGCTGATGTTGGTGGATATCCGGAAAATAGAAAATTATCCCACCGAAAAAAAACCCTACCATTTACCTATAAATGTGGGCTATGCCGGAGTTTATTTTAAGGGTGGTTTTAATGATCTGGATTATGGCACTTCTCCTTTCGTAGGAATGTCTTTTCCCCTCGGAAACAGAACTTTTACCAAATTTTTGGGAAATGCTTCCATTTCCACAGGGGTTTTTTTTAATAATTTGAATAACGGTGACCAAATAGAAATTAGTGGACCCTTAATTGGGAGACCGAGTTATGTGGGATTAGGGTATACCTTATTTAGAATAATAAGGTTTAATGTCGGCGGTGCCATTACCTCTTCCGAAGTAAACGGAAATGTTGAAAATATCACGATATATCCTTTTATCGGATTCAGTGCCGAATTCAATCTATGGTTGGGTTTAAAACGTTAGGAGATGTTCGTTATGGAAAACAAAAAGCGATGGGTTGGGATGCTGCTGTTATTGATCTCTTTCCAATCATTAGGTCAGCTCAATCCTTATAATTACAGATTGGGTGCAGGCATTGGATACAGCAATTATTATGGGGATCTCAGTCCTTACTGGATCAGAGACGCAGTGGATTTCAAAAACCTGGCTAGGACCTTTGAGTTTAATCCGAACTATATACAGGAAAAATCCTTCGCCATTTCCATTGAAAAAAGACTTAGTCCTTCTATTGGCATCATGGTGCAGGCAGGACAATACGACATCAGTATGAGTGACCGGTACCTGGATAAAGAAAACCGGCTCCAAAGGAATTTACCCAATTTTAATCGGGCGCTAAATTTTAATACAGCGATTCAGGATTTGGGATTGGCCTTTGTTTTCAGAACAGATAATGATAGAATACTTAACCAAAATGCCTTCCTGGCTCCCTATCTGAGTCTGGGAATAGGTTGGTTGGGATTTTCTGTGAATGGTGATTTATTAAATGAAAACGGTAACCCTTATGACTATACCCAGGAGGGTAAAATAAATGATTATACGTTTGAAACCAACCTAGGCCAACTAAATACCGAGTTGAATGAGGGCTATGATTCCCATGCTTTTTATGCCGGTTTGGGCTTGGGTTTAAGGTTCAAGCTGGGAAAACAAGTGGAATTATATATTCAATCTGATGTAAGAAGTACCACTACTGATTACCTGGATGATGTAAGTGGTCCTTACAGGGAAATTTATGACAATGAGTTTCAAAGGTACGCCGCTCAACCCGGAACCAACCTGGTGGATCCCAGCCAACCCATGCGGGGAGATCCCAACCTGGGCAATGATTGGTACCTCTTCCATCAGGCTGGTTTGAAATTTAGTTTTATTCCCTCTAAGGCTGCCTTTAGAGCCAACAAAGTAAGTCCCTATTATAAAGGCTTTGTCTTTCAGGAAAAGATGGAAGAACCATTGCGGAAAAATGAAATGACAGAGAGTGAAGCTGATAGTTTAAGCAGCAACACTGAACAAAGCGGTAGTCCGCAATATTTTACCTTCATACAGATCAATAATGACCGGACATCCAATAAGGGAATGGATCGTAAA
>JBBDSB010000573.1:0-17916 GCA_040905205.1 Cyclobacteriaceae bacterium | reverse complement strand
TCAGATCAAATCTTTTATTCCTACCCAAATCCCCAAAACTATAATACCGAGGGAAGATATATCCCTCAGGTTCAACAGTTTCCATTCCATCAGCCCAGCCAATCATATGGGAATTTACCTACTCCCCTATATCATCAAGATTATAATAATTCCCCTCCCGCTCAGCGTTCAGCCCCCCAAAGTCAAATCTTTAGCCCCATCTATATTCCTCAGAGTCAACAAAGAGCAAGAGATGTAGCCCCATTCAACCAACCCCCCCAAGCATACCAACCAATGCCCCGACAAACAGAAAAGGACAGCTCATCTATTACCACCTACCCTACGGTACCAGGTAGACCAGGGATCAGGACCCAGAACTTACCACCTAATTTGCAGGCATTAACTAGCCAGGGATTTACGAAAGACAGTGCCTTTCATTGGGAAAAAACCGATCTGGAAGGAAACCGCTTTAATTATATCACCCTAACCGATACCGTTTTAATGGAAAAAGAAATCCGTATCGGATTGAAAAATTCCAAAACAGAAGTATTTTTTGAAATCAATAAAAGCGAATTGTCGGAGGATGAAAAAGTAAAACTGGTTCCAATAGTAAATTTACTTTCCGAAAATCCCGGCTATTCCGTGGTCTTATCTGGTTTTGCGGATAATACGGGAAATATTAACTTTAACCTGGCCCTCATCAAAAAAAGGACGGATCATATTAAAGAATTGCTCACCAGTGAATTTGGTATTGATGAGGATCGGATTAAAATCAATCCTGGTGGATTGTTGGTTAGGAGCAATTCCAGGGTCCAGCGGATGGAAGACAGAAAGGTGGAAATAACGGTAAGGGAAGAAAACGGAAATACAAACATAGAATGAAGAAGTGAAAAAGTTGGTAGTTTTAACAGGAGCAGGGATTTCCGCAGAAAGTGGACTCAAAACATTTAGGGACGATAACGGTCTATGGGAAGGCCATGATGTCATGTCGGTAGCCTCCATTGCAGGTTGGCATAAAGACAAGACGGTAGTATTGGATTTTTACAATAAAAGGAGGAAAGCATGTCTGGAGGTAATTCCCAATGCGGCACATTTAAAGTTGGCTGACATGGAAAAGGACTATGATATTACCATTATCACGCAAAATGTGGATGACCTGCACGAAAAAGCCGGTTCCACCCATATCATCCACCTACATGGAGAACTTTTCAAATCTCAAAGTACCCGGGATCCCAGCCTGGTTTATAAGATGAATGGATGGGAATTGAATATTGGAGATAAATGCGAAAAAGGTTCGCAGTTACGGCCCTACATTGTATGGTTTGGAGAGGCAGTACCTAAGATGGAAGAGGCGATGCAAGTGGCTATGGGGGCAGACATCTTTGCTGTCATCGGGACTTCCCTATTGGTTTATCCAGCTGCCGGGCTGATCAATTATGTTCCCGAAATTGTCCCTAAATTTGTTATTGACGTTAAAATTCCCGTTTTACATTCCTATGACCATTTCATTCCCATCGAAGAAAAAGCCAGTACAGGAATAGTGATAATGGAAAACATGTTAAAAAACCAAAATTTAATTTAATTTTGTGTTTTAAAAATAATAAAATTGAAGACAACGATTGCTACTTTTAATTCCGACTATACCGAAGTTGGGAAAATAATTTTCAAAAACCTGTTTAAACTATTAATAGCTGGGCTATTTATCGGTGTATTTTATGCCAATGATGGATTGGTGGCTGCTTTTTTGGGCCTTTACCTTATCCTATCCATTAGCAAAAGGTGGAAAAAAAAGCTACCCGACAGGAAAATTTACCTGGCAGGAGCTGTAATAAGTGGCTTTCTTGGCTTTTGTTGTGAATTATGGGGGATTGCCAATGAATTTTGGCAATACCATGATTTAGAAGGTCACCGGCAAATCCCCTACTGGCTTCCCTTTGCGTGGGCATTGGCATTTACCTATGTATATAAACTGGAGAAAGAAATATTTGAAGCAATGAACAGGCCTCCTTTGAGCACCAAAATGGTGATCGCCTTAGGGGTGGCTATGGTTTTTCCAACCTTTGGGGAAATCATCACCATCAATTTAGGGGTTTGGACCTATTCCTGGCCCTATCAGGTGCTTGGCGTTCCAGTGCTTGCCATCTTTTTATTGATGGTATTTCATACAGGAGTCAACCTAATAATGTCATGGATTTGCAAATACCAAGGATGGAAGAACATCGTCTTCAACCATAAATAACCACATTCAAACCATTACCGTACCGCCGTTTCCAAAGTAGCTAAATAAACCCATTTTTGATCTCTGGAACTCAAACCAACCTCGATAGCCTTTTGATCACTTTCCGTGGCATCTATGTCTTCAAATTCCATGGAATTAAAGAACTGCAAATAATTGGAATAAATATTCATGGTTAAATGAGTGGATTTGGCTTCGCTTCCTGTGGGTAAGGCCGTCCTCAAAAACCGCCAACTTTCCATTAAACCGGCCTTAATTTTTTTCTCATGAAGGGGAAGAAAAACTTCCTGTTCCGCTTTTTCGTACTCCTGAAATCTCCCTTCAACGGCTTTCATTAGATCAAAGGAAGCCAGCGTACCGGGTTTGAATTCATAATTATCATTGGTTCTGGCTACTTCCACCATATAATTTCTTACTGCCAGATCCTGTTGATCCATGGATTCATTGATTTTATTTAATATTTCATTGGAAGACATGTCAGGAAAGGCTTTCTCCGCCTTTTTTACCAACTGGTTAATATCATTACTGTTCATCATTTTCACCGGGTCATCATAATAGGTAACCGTTACATATTGGAAGGGCTCTCCTTCTGAGCCTGATTGTAGCGACCAAAGGTCCCAACCTATGATTTCTCCCTCTTCAATGGATACTTCATGCACCTTGGCCATAAATTCCTTGTATTCCAAATAGTCCAGAACGCTGTTTGGTTCTACCCGGATAAATTCAAAAACCAAGTAATTTTTTTCCTGCGCATAAAGGAATTGGCTGATAAAAACAGTCAATATCCCTAAAATCATCATTTTTTTCATAGGTCAGTTATTTGGGTTAAAAGATCAATTAATCCAATATACAAAGTTTTATAAAAAAATAACACCGATCACAAAAAAAATAAACCGACCAAAACGATTTTATTTGCAAAATAAATAATTACCAGATCACTATGAAGTGAAACTTTAGGATATCAAGTGAATAGAAATTTTGTTTAAGATTTTAGAATTCCCTCTATATCAACTCGTTCTGATTCGGAAAATTTCAAATTTTTCAGGGCATTCACATTATCCTGAAGCTGAGAGGCTTTGCTCACCCCCACCAAAACAGAGGTAAGACGTTTGTCTTTTAACAGCCAGGAAATGGCCATTTGGGCAAGACTCTGTTCCCTTTGTTTAGCAATATTGTTCAGCTTTTGTACTTTTTCCAATAAATCCGGTGTAATGTTTTCCGCCTTCAGATAACGCCCATCCTTAATTGCCCTGGAGTCCTCCGGCATACCTTTAAGGTACTTATCGGTTAAAACGCCTTGTTCCAATGGAGAAAAGGCAATGGCCCCAATGCCTTCCTGCTCCAGAACATCCATCAAACCATCTTCTACCCATCTGTCCATCATGCTGTACCGGGGTTGGTGAATAAGGCAGGGGGTTCCCAATTCCTTTAAAATTTCAGAAGCCCTGAGGGTTTCTTCAGGATGATACTGTGAAATGCCCACATACAGGGCTTTCCCCTGGCGCACCAGATGATCAAGTGCACCCATAGTCTCTTCCAATGGAGTCTTTGGATCCGGTCGGTGATGATAAAATATGTCCACATAATCCAAACCCATTTTTTGGAGACTTTGATCCAGGCTGGAAATAAGGTATTTTCTGGATCCAAAATTACCATAGGGACCGGGCCACATATCCCATCCTGCCTTCGAGGAGATGAGGAGCTCATTCCTTAAAGAACTAAAATCCATTTTAAGGATTCTTCCAAAATTTTCCTCTGCAGCACCGTAAGGGGGACCATAATTATTGGCCAGGTCAAAATGAGTAATTCCCAAATCAAAACCCTTTCTAAGAATAGCTCGCGCATTTCTAAAATCATCTCCATGGCCAAAATTATGCCATAAGCCCAGGGAAATCATGGGCAGGTCCAATCCACTGGATCCACATCTCCGATAGGTCATATTTTCATACCTTTTGGAGGAGGGAACAAAGGTGGGCAAGGGTTCGTGATCTCTGATTTTCATAATTTATTTTGTTTATTTTATTTTGTTTATTGGATATAAAAGCCATTTGGCTATGTTTTCATTTTAAGTTATAAATAAAATCCGGTGGCTCTGTCAGAAAAATATTTAAAGTTGGTTAGCTTTTTTTTTCATGATGGTTAATCAGGTTTAAAAAGACCCTTTCCTAAATAGTGAATGTTGGATTTGGGGATTTTATCCATAAATGAACTGAGTAAGAAATTGGTTTCCACCATTTTTTTTACGGGTTTTAAATAATTCATAAGTTCTTCTTCATCCAAAACAGGCAGGCCTTTTTCCATGAATCCAAATGCGGATAAAAACCCTTCCTCAAACAGTAACAGACTTTCTTCTTCAGGGTTTCTTCCTTTATCCCTTATGAGGACTTTTTTATCCAGTTTTTTGGCCTGCTTCAAAAAACCGTCTGCCCTGGAATTGTATTCTTCCTGGGATTCATTCCCACAGCAAGCCCCTTTACATTTCCCAAACTGGAAATCATAGCATGCCCCAGGTGTTTTTTGTATGCCACTGAGTTTTGAACACAATTGAAACTTTGAAACATTTTCTGTAAGAAAACGCCACGCCTCCGCATGCTGATTGAAAGTAAAAACAGGTTGCATCCCCTTCACTGTTTTACCTACCTGGAATCTTAAAAACCCCATCATATCCTCATACTTAAATATTCCCCATGAAACCGATTTTACTTTTAAAGACCTGTTGTATTTAGGCCAAAGCCTTTTTATTTCCAATACTTCCATCATCAAGGCCAACAATTCACTTCCCGTTTCTTCATAACTAACATCATGGATCTCTGATTTTAAGTTGATTTTTGATTTTCCGGAAAAATGTCCCGTAAAACGGGTTCTGATATTAATGGCTTTACCCACGTAAATCACGTTGCCTTTTATATCATGAAAATAATAAACCCCCGTTGTTTCAGGGAGCTTGGCAAATTGGTCCCAACTGATATTGGGAGGAAGAACCAACTCCTTCTTTCTTCCAGTCAATGTTTTTTGAATCCATCCTTCCTGATCTGCTTTAAGGAGTTTCCCAAACAGAATGGTTGTGGCCCAGGCATCTCCCAAGGCCCTGTGCCTATCCTTTACAGTTATTCCCTGGGATTCACATAGCCGACCTAAACTATAACTTTTTAAGCCTGGAAAAATTTTCCGGCTCATCCTTACGGTACAGAGCCTTTTGGGTTTAAAGCTTATCCCTTCCCTTTGAAAGGCATCTTTCACAAAACTGAAATCAAAACCAACGTTGTGCGCCACAAAAATTTTATCTTCCAATACGGCTAGAAGTTCTTCTGCGATCTCAGAAAAGGGGGGCGCACCCACGAGCATACTGGCATCAATTCCTGTCAGTCCGGTGATGAATCCCGGAATGGGACAAAGTGGATCCAACAGCTTTTCATAATGCCCGGTTATTTTTTCACCATTATGAAAAACAACAGCAATTTCTATGATCCTGTTTTGGGAAGAAAAACCTCCGGTAGTTTCTATATCAACAATGGCATACATTTGGTAAAGTAAATTAAGGCAATCCACATGGAAAATAAAACAAGCGGCCTATTTATTTAAATTCTGACCCCCGATAACCTCCGGTTTAAGATAGGTTATTGAATGGGATGGGTTTAGAGTTAATAACTTAAGTTTTATAAAAAATAAAATTTGATTCATATTACTTTTAGAACGATTTTTGTTAAGAATTAAAGCCAGTTTTAGTTGAAGCTTTTCCTTCAAACGCTGATTTATAAATAACTCGTTCACCACAAAACTTTAAAATCTTGATTGCCAAAGCCCGCATTGATAACATGAAAGAAAGAGCTGATACCTGGCAGATGGAATTGGCCAATATAGCCTGGGAATTCGAAAAAAACCTGAAAAAAAGTGATCTAAATGACCTCAACAAAAAACCTGACCCCAATTCATGGAGTATTTCCGAAGTGATGGCCCATCTGATTAAAGTAAATACCTCCTATTTCCCCATTTTCGATCAAATCATCCGTAAGGAATACAAAACACCCATAATGGGTAAAATTCCTTTCTTGGGAAAAAAAATGGGTGAAATAATTTTACAGGCGATGTCCAGTCCAAAAAAAACCAAGACTTTTAACGAATGGAATCCAGAGGAAAAATTGTATGATCAAACGCTTTTTGATGCCTTTTACAACCAGCAGCATGAGCTATCCTCCTATGTTCAGCAACTGGAACCATTTTTGGATCGAAAGCTCATGATAGCCTCACCGGCCAGTCCCTGGGTAGTATATAGATTGGACCAGGCCATTGAAATTATTTTGGCCCATGAAAAAAGACATTTAAAACAAGTAAAGTTTCTATTAAATCTTTCAGTTATATGAAAACTGAAAAAGAAAAAATGTTAGCCGGAGAACTTTATTTGGCTTCGGATGAATTACTCTCCTCAGAAAGGCTTACCACCAGAAATCTCCTGAAAAAATTTAATGACAGTTTTCCCAATGAGATCAAAAAAAGGCAAGAAATAAGTTGGGAACTTTTTGGTAAGGTGGGCAAGGAGTTTTGGATTGAACCGCCTTTTTATTGTGATTATGGGTATAATATATCAGTTGGAGACCAGGTTTTTTTTAATTTCAATTGCACCATTCTGGATGTAACCCCTGTGATCATTGGAGACCGCTGCTTTTTTGGCCCCAATGTCCACATTTATGCTGCTACCCATCCCATTGATGCAAAATTAAGAGGCGCTATGCTCGAATTTGGCCAACCCGTATCGATTGGTTCTGATGTTTGGGTAGGGGGGGCTGCCATTCTTTGCCCTGGAATAACCATTGGAGACAGAAGCATCATTGCTGCCGGGGCAGTAGTCACTAAAGATGTGCCTCAGGATTCAATGGTAGGAGGAAACCCTGCCCGGGTCATCAAAATTCTCCCATCAACTCAATAATTATTTTTCCTTGTTTTTTTCATGGCTCTCCTTGATTACCCGCCTTAGTATTTTTCCTACATTGGATTTAGGCAATTCCTCTACAAAATAAATTTCTTTAGGAACTTTATAACTGGTCAGATTCTCCCTGGAAAATTCTATAATTTCTTCTGCGGTAACCGATTTGTCATTGCTAACCACATAGGCAATGACCTTTTCCGTGGATTTTTCATCAGGAATCCCTATTACTCCTACCTCCAAAACTTTATCATGCGCAGCCAAGGCATCCTCCACCTCGTTGGGATATACATTGAAACCAGACACCAGGATCATTTCTTTTTTTCTATCCACGATCTTTAGATACCCATCTTCACTCATCATTGCAATGTCTCCGGTTTTGAACCATCCATCCAAGAAGGCTTTTTCCGATTCTTCCGGTTTGTTCCAATATCTCTTCATGACTTGGGGACCCTTCACACAAAGCTCTCCCCTTTCGCCTGTAGCTAAAGCATTGCCCTCTTCATCCACAATCTTAACCTCCGTATTAGGCAAGGGAACTCCAATGGTACCCAGTCTTTCCGTTCCGTCTATGGGATTACAGGAAACTACGGGAGAGGTTTCGGTAAGACCATAACCTTCGGCCAAAGGGGTTCCAGTGACTTTTTTCCATTTTTCTGCTACCGCTTTCTGGACCGCCATCCCCCCTCCTACCGCAATTTTCAAGGAACTGAAATCAAGTGCCCGAAAGGATTCCTGATTAAGTAACCCATTAAATAAAGTATTGACACCCGTAAAAACACTGAAGGGATGCTTTTTCAATTCCTTACAAAAAGCTGGCATGTCTCTTGGATTGGTGATCAATACATTATGGGCCCCGATTTTTAGCATGGCCAGACAGTTCACGGTTAAGGCAAAAATATGGTATAAGGGAAGGGCGGTAATGACCGTTTCTTCTCTTTCCTTAAGTTTAGGTCTCATCCAGGCAGAAATTTGTTGCATATTGGCCACGATGTTTCCGTGGCTTAATTCCGCCCCTTTGGAAACGCCTGTCGTTCCACCGGTATATTGAAGAAAGGCATTATCTTCCTTGTCAAGATGGATTCTTTTAAACCCCGAAGCATTTCCTTTTGATAGACAGGTTTTAAAAGAGATGGAACGGGGAAGGGAATAGCCTGGCACCATCTTTTTGATGTATTTTACTACAAAATTAACAATACCCCCCTTAAGTCCTCCCAGCATGTCACCTATCTCCGTGACGATCACATTTTCAACCTGTAAATCCGTAAGGATTTTTTCAAGATTATAGGCAAAGTTGGCCAAAATCACGATGGTTTTCACGCCTGAATCGGTGTATTGGTGTTTCATTTCTGAGGGAGTATACAAAGGATTGGTATTGACCACAACCAATCCTGCCCTAAGTGCCCCAAACATGACCACTGGATATTGGAGCAAATTGGGCATTTGTATCCCCAGCCGATCTCCTTTTTCCATATGAAGTTCATTTTGCAAAAATGTGGCAAATACTTTAGTCAATTGATCCAATTCATTAAATGAAATGGTTTTGCCCATACATTCATAAGCCACATTATCCCCATACTTTTCAATGCTCTCTTCAAAAAGATCAACGACAGAACTAAAAGCATTTTCATCGATTTCCTGAGGAACCGATTTTGGGTAAAATTTAAACCATGGAAAATTTTGCATATCTTTATTATTGAGTTTATTGTTGATTTAGGTCAATTGGTTTCGTACCTCAATATATCTAAACTATCTCTTTTTTAAAACGTTTTGAAATTAAATCTCACCTAAAGGGAATTGGTCAATATGGAAAATGTACATAAAATCCACCGAATTGGTACAATACCTTAATGTCGTCATTATTTTAGCCCTCCGAACTGATGAAAACCCATCATGTTACCTAAGATTCAGCATTTAATTCCAATCCAAAATTTATCATCTAATAAAACTATGTATCGATTTCTGGCAGGCATCATCATTACTTTAATCATAGTAGGTATAGTTCAATATTGCACCTACCGAAACGACCAAAAGCAGGAAATCAACATGAATTCAGCCCTTATCCAACAACAAATCCAGCAAGTGGGGAAATTGATTGTAACCGAAGGCCATTTTTCACAAGTATTGAGCTACCGCAATACCAAAAAAAACTATTTGGATATTTTTTCTGCCAATAAAAAAGCATTGGTCATCATCAATGCCAAAGTCACCATTGGGTATGATTTAAGGAAGATCAAAACCCAAATTGATGAAACCAATCAAGTGGTTCAGCTCACCTATATTCCGGAACCGGAAGTCAATATTTATCCTGACCTGGAATATTATGATGTCAGCCAGGATTACTTGAATCAATTTGGAGCGGAGGATTACAACAAGATCAAGGACCGGGTTACTCAATTAATAGGAGAAAAAATTGACCAGTCTGATTTAAGGGAAAATGCCAAAGGCCAATTATTGGGTGAATTATCCAAAATCTATATCCTGACCCATGCAATGGGTTGGACCCTTCAATACCAGGAAGATACCATAAGGTCATATGATGAATTGGAAAGGTTGCGTTTTTAAAACCCATTCCATTAAAATCTGGATCGCAGCCTGTACAGTCCCATAAAAGACAATATACTGAGCAATAAGAGTAATCCGCCCACCATAGGTTCATCAAAAAACAATTTACCTATACCAAACAAAAAACCATAAACACCAATAACCCCTAAACCGAAGGCCAGGACCGCTGCCTGAAAATCAAATAAGGATTGAGAAGATGGCCTTTCTTTTTCATAAGGTAAAAGTTTTCTTACCCTTTCCCAACCCCATCCCGGTACCCTGGTTTTCATCACAAAATTTTTCAACACCCCATCGTCTGTAGGCCGTGTCAAAAAGGCCGTCAATACCCAACTTAAAGTAGTGATCCCTATTCCGACAATCAATTCCTGCCAAGATTCCCAATCTTCAAAAATCCTGTTATGGATAAATCCAAAATAAAGGGCAATTAAAAAAGAAACCCCCATCGCCACTATTTCACTGGCGGCATTAATCCTCCACCAATACCACCTTAGGATATAAATCAATCCTGTCCCAGCCCCTATCTGAAGCAAAATACCAAAGGATTGTAAAGCATTTTCAAGTTGAAGCGCAATGTAACCACCTGCCAACATGATAGTAGCGGTGGCAATCCGGCCTACATTTACCAGGTTTCTTTGAGAGCTTTCCGGATTAATAAAGCGCAGGTAAAAATCGTTAACCACATAAGAAGCGCCTAAATTTAACATAGTGGAAAGTGTGGACATGTAAGCTGCCGCTAAAGAAGTGACCACCAGGCCCATAAGGCCTACAGGTAAAAACGAAAGCATAGCAGGATAGGCCATATCATCTTGAACAAGATGGGCACTGGCTTCCGGAAACGCCACCTGTAAGGCGTCCAGATCCGGGAATACAATGATAGAGCATAAAGCCACAATTATCCAGGGCCAAGGCCTGATGGCATAATGAACAATGGTAAAAAACATGACAGAAGAAAAGGCGTTTTTTTCGTCTTTGGCAGCCAGCATTCGCTGTACCACAAATCCTCCCCCTCCCGGCTCGGATCCCGGATACCATACAGACCACCATTGAATAAATAGAGGTATCAGAAATATGGTAAGGAAAAGCTCCTTATTGTTCATATCCGGCATGAAAGACAATTTACCACTTACTGCCTCATGGGCAATCAGCTTATCCCATCCCCCGACATCAGGATGGTTGACCGCCACCCAGGCGGCGGCTATGGCCCCTGCGAAAGAGAGTATAAACTGGATAAAATCCGTAAAAACCACGCCCCTTAATCCTCCCAAGGAACTATAGATCACCGTAACCACCCCTGCGATCAACAAGGTACTCAATGGGCTAATGCCTAAAAGTACGCCTCCTATTTTAATGGCTGCCAATGAAACACTTGCAATGATTACTACATTGAAAAAAATACCCAGGTATATTGCCCTAAAGCCCCTTAGAAAAGAGGCCGCTTTACCGCTATACCGTAATTCATAAAATTCTATATCGGTCAGGACACCGGACCTTTTCCATAATTTGGCAAAGAAAAAAACCGTCAACATCCCGGTCAGGAGGAAACTCCACCAAACCCAATTTCCAGAGATGCCGCTTTTTCTGACAATGTCAGTTACCAGATTCGGTGTGTCGGTAGAAAAAGTAGTGGCTACCATAGAAGTACCCAAAACCCACCACGGCAAATTGCCACCGGCCTTAAAAAATTCATTGATGTTTTTTGAGGATTTTCGGGAACTGTAAATCCCAATCCCTAATGAAACCAAAAAAAAAGCTCCTAAAATCATCCAGTCAATTCCTTTTAATAACATGTGGGAAAATAATCATTAAAAATATAAAATGTCAATTTTTATTATTTTAGCTTTTATGTGATTCTTTATTAATGTGTACGAATTCCCTAAAATTCATTGGATGTAATTTCAAAAAGCCGATGATATGATCATATAGATTTATTAACCAACGGTATTTGGAGAAAAATATTTGTCTGGTCAGATAAATTTGATTCATCATTCTCAACTTGGTAAGATTTAAAACAGGTCCAAACGTATTGATCCAATCCGTAAGTTTCAAGGTCATCTTGAAAAATAGCCTGTTCCTCTTTATTTATCGGTTCCGGTGTCAACGTAAAACGAAAGGTTGGAGTCATGAATCCTAAATAAATCATTTCAATGGAGTTATTCCAATTAGGAGAGCTTTAAATTAAATAAAAATTGAAAAAAATACTAACAAACTAGGTTTGGAATTTCCTGTATTTCGCCAAAAGAAACATGTAAAGGGCATAGGCAATTAATCCAAGGCCTACAAATCCCACCATCCAAGCTCCATAGGAAGATTGATGAAGAAAGGAAAAAACTTCAGAAGTAGATTTAATTTCATCGAGATCCGCATTGAATGCTGCTTTAAGGAAAAAAATTTAATTACAAAAAACAATAATCCTGTTGCTGTCAATCCAAATTTTGCAGTACTTTTTATGCTTTTTCTCCGCTTTTCATCCTTCAAGGATTCCAGGTCAAATTTTTGGGTGAATTTTCCTTTTTAGGCCTTGTAAATACGGACGGCACCGATAATGATAATTATTACCCCAGCCACTCCCAGGATTACAAGGCCAGGCGGAGTGGCCAAAAAACATTTATCCATCCAAACGGCTCTACTATTTTTATGTTTTCCCCATGAATAAAGGCTATTTGACCTATAACTGGAGATCACCGCCAAGGGTACTTGGATAAAAATTCTCATTTCAATATTTTAAGTTGATCCCTTAAAAAACCAATTATTTCCTGCTAGACGACTTCTATATCTTTGGATTTGATATCGCTCCCAATAAAATGTGTTTTTGGTGTTCTGAGTCGTACCAATCGGTTAAGTGAATCCGGGGTGGAAAATAACTGATGGGTTTCAGGATACATATTTACCTCAACATGGCGGTCCTTTTCCATAAAATTCTCATAATAGTAAAGAGTAAGGACATGGCATTGCACCTGTTTAAACGTTTCCTCCCTCATAGTAGAGCTGACCAAAACCTGAAGATCCACCAAGGCCCTGGATGTATAGACAGTATCCCAATATTGGGTTGCGATGGCTGATTCATGTTCGATCTCCCGGTAATCACCAACGAAAAGCTGTGTGATCTCGCGTCCCCAGGGCGAATTCAATAAAAAGGCCCCTTTCACATTGTCTTTGATATTGGGTGAAAGATTTTGTTATTTAATTTTACCGGAATCCCAGCAAATGCCTTTAATAAATTTACACCAAATGATCCCGCCAAACAAAAAGAAAATCAGCCATTCGTCATGAAAGAAGCATCCTATTTTGAACCAAATATGTTATGAATGGGAATACCAGTTGGGAAAATGAATCTCCAAAGGATTGTAGATAATTTTATCCACAAAAATATTGGTAGAATACAATGGGAAGGTAAAGTGTATTTTGTATATTCATGTTTTAACCCTGTCAATAATTTCATGTCCAATTTAAAAGCAAATAAGCAAATCGATCATAAATTACAGTCGTTAATTGAGCAATTTGTGGATCGTAAGATGGTTCATGGCGTTATATTGTCTGTTCATACAGACCAAATGTCACCTTTAAAATGGGCCGGTGCTTCTGGAAATCTTACCATAGAACAACCCTATTTTCTTACTAGTGTAGCAAAATTGCACCTTACTGCATTAATAATGAAACTAAGGTTAAGGGGTATGCTCCGGTTGGAAGATCCCATCTCCCATTATTTACCAGAGGTATTATGGAGAGACTTGTCATTGGTCAGAAAAAAAGATTTTTCGAATAAAATCACCATCCAACACTTGCTATCCCATAGCTCAGGATTACCGGACTACTTCCAGGTGGTCCTGCGGGGAGAAAGGACCTTAAAGCAGGAATTATTTTCAGGCACTGATCAAAGTTGGTCTATGGATGAACTTGTAAAAGGAATCAAGGGCCTGAAACCCCAATTCAAACCTGGCCATAAAAACAAAATTCATTATGCGGATACCAATTTTCAGCTACTGGGAAAATTAATCGAAATAGTTTGTGCACAACCTTTACAAAAAGTAATTGAAAATTTCCATTTAAAACCCCTGGCCCTTTCCCAGACTTATTCCTATAATGATACCAAAGACCGGACACCTTCACCTTTTTATTTTAATGAGCACCCACTTTGGATACCTAAAGCGATGACTTCCTTTGGACCCGTAGGCGGTATGGTGAGCACAGCGCATGACAATATGGTGTTTCTGAAGGCTTTTTTTCACGGACATTTATTTGAAGAGGAAGATATAGATGACCTAAAGACCTGGAATCCTTTAGGCAAGGGATTGTATTATGGTAAGGGACTGGCCCAATTTAGGAAACCCTGGTATTGGATGCCCTTAGGGACAAAAGTTATTTTGACCGGCCATTCCGGTACATCCGGAGCATTTGCATTTTATCATGAAGAAAAAAAGCTTTTTTTTACCGGTACGGTCAATCAGGCGGCAGATACTACCTTACCCTATAAGCTGATCATAAAAGCCTTGAAGGTTTTGGGATAAATTTTACAAAAAATTCCAATTCTTTAGGGATATGCATTTACATTGAAAAAAAACCAATCCCGGAAATACGAAAGGGATGATCCCCTTTCTCCTTTTGGATCACCCTCTACTTTAACCATTCCGGCTTGGTCGTTTCCACGGATGCCCCCAACTGATTGAGCAAGTTATACAAGCCAAAATAGGTTCTGTTTATGTACAAACCATGTCTTGACCCTCTGGCCTGCTTGGATTTTCTAAACATTTTATCATTGGATATCCTATCACCCAATTGAAATATCTGTTGAAAATAACTGTTATCCGCAAAGTCAAATTGATCAACATGGAAAGGCTTACCCAATAGGGAAATCATTTCCTTGAAGGTATTTTTGAAATAAGTTTTTTCCACATCACTATCCTTATCGGAAATGAATTCCAAATTTAAAAATATTTGATTCAGCTCCTCTTCATTAATCAAAAGTTCCTTTTTAATCAGAGAAAAATAACCAGTATAAAATTCTTCAGGAATCACCTTGACACAGCCAAAATCGATGACTGCCAGCTGATTGTCATTTTGAATAATGAAATTCCCCGGATGAGGATCAGCATGCACCTGTTTCAGTACATGCACCTGATAATGATAAAAATCCCACATGGCTTGTCCAATTCTGTTTCGGGAAATTTGATCAGGTTCTGTTTCTAACCATTCCCTTAGGTGAAGCCCAACCATCCAATCCATGGTAATGACCCTTGGGCCACTTAGGTTTTCGTAATATTGCGGAAAAGTCAAATCTGAGATATGGCTACAGGCCTGAGAAATTTCCCTACTTCTTTGCACCTCCAATTCATAATCGGTTTCTTCCAAAAGCCTTTCCTCCACCTCTTCCATATAGTGGTCCAATTCCTTTTCGTTCATGTTTAATAACCTTAATGCAAAAGGCTTGACCAATCTTAAATCCGACCGCACACTGGAAGCTACTCCGGGATATTGGATCTTTACGGCATATAATTTACCGTCTTTCTTGGCCTGATGCACCTGCCCAATGGAGGCCGCATTGACAGCAGATGGTGTAAATGTATCAAACAAAACCTCCGGCGAAGCATTAAAATGTTCTTTGAATGTTTTGACGACCAAAGGGTAAGACAAAGGTGGTGCGCTGTATTGGGCCATGATGAACTTATCCTGATAAGCTCTGGGAAGCATATTTTTGTCCATCGCCATCATTTGTGCCACTTTTAATGCACTCCCCTTCAACTCACTCAAGGAATCGTAGATGTCAGTAGCATTGTTTTTGTGTAAATCATCTTTCGTCAGCGAAGGGTTCACTACCTTTTTGGCATAATGCTTCATATAATTCCCTCCTACCCTGGCGCCGGTACTGAAAAATTTGGCCGCACGTTGTACTTTTGATACAGGAATACTTTCCTGTTCTTTTATTTTTTCGGACATGTTTATTTGGATTGGTATAGGAATTTGGCAAAATCCACAAAGGAATCAAGGGCACTTTTACCCATTAAATCAAAAGCCAGGTTAACTGACTTTTCGATGGCGGCATCTGTTTTTTCAAAACCCTGGGAATCATCCTTCAGCCAATATTTAAATATAAAAAACACCTGCATCCAGATGGCTTCATCATACTTGTCGGAAAGATAGGGTCGCTCCGCTATTTCCTCGGTTTCCTTTCCTTCCAAAATAATTTCCCCTACAAAATCCTTAAATTTCTCTTTGAAGCCTTTCATTTCTCTGGCCAACATAGGGTCTTTCACTAATTTGATATCATAAGCTGCCAATAGATAACTTCTATTCTTTTTCAATTCTTCTATCCAAGTAAAAAAGAAACCCAATAACTTTTCCCTTGAACTATAGTTTTTAAATACTTCCTGGGATTCCAGATTAGCCACCGTTTTATCAAAAATCATTTCCCAAACTGATTTTTTTATCCCTTCAAAAGAGGTGAAATAATCATAAAATGTCTCCTCCTTCATTTTTAGGGTCTTGGCAAACTTAAATACGGAAGCCGGGTCCTTACCATTTTCCAGAACGTATGCGATATATCCTTCAATGATTGTGTTTCTTTTGTCAGATTGAATTTTTTCTTTCTCCGCCATCATTTAATTCTTTATTTCAGTAGATTTATTGATTAAACATCATAAGGGTGCAAGAGGTTTATAAAATGAAGGATTTAATTTTAATTCTATTAATCAAACCTGGAATTATTTTATCACCAGGCAATGTTTACTATGGAGGTATCCAAATCGGAATTAATTCCGTTTATAAATCGATATGAATGTTGAAAATCCAGAATCTAATCAAAAATGAATCTTAAATCAGCGCTGTTTTATTGGGTCGTATTGTTGGCAGGAGGTATGAGTGCATGTCACCCAACTGAAGAGCCCCTAACTCTGAGGGAGACGTCAGTCAAGGAAGCTATATTTGAAAGCATGCAGGAATGGTATTATTGGAACGATCAACTTCCCATTTCCATTGATGTAGGCCGGTACGGAAATAATGATGATTTACTTTTGGACCTATTGTACCAGGACTACGACCGCTGGTCTTACCTAACCACCAGAGAAGCATTTAACAAGGCATTCATCGGTCAAAACGCAGGGCATGGTATAGGATTTGGATTAGGTCCTGAAGAAAAAGTGTTCATCACTTTTGTTTATGAGGATTCCCCTGCCGGTAAAGACGGATGGCAACGAGGTTGGGAAATAATAGGTATCAATGATAAACCCATTGAGAGTTACAGGTCTGCCAATGGCTACAATTTTCAGTTAGGACCTAATCAACCAGGGATCACCAATTCCTTTTCATTTAGACTTCCCGATGGTACGACGACCACCAGGACCAACACCAAGGCTGAATACCAGGCGAACTCGGTTTTGTACAAAGATGTCATACAGGTTGATGAAACGAATATTGGATATTGGGTATACAACAGTTTCAAAGCAGCCAGTGATTCCGGACCGGCAAAAAGTTTGGAAGTAGAACAAGCCCTGGGTTATTTCGAGGAAGCAGGAATTGAGGAATTGATCGTTGATTTGCGTTACAATGGCGGAGGTTCGGTTGATGTTGCGGAACAAATTATGAATGCACTGGTACCCCGTACCGCCTCCGGGGAATTGATGTATACCAATGCCTACAACAATGAAAAATCCAGCTACAATGATGAAATGCGGTTTGAAAAAACCGGAAACCTTGAGTTGGACCGTGTTGTTTTCATTACCTCAAGAGGCTCTGCTTCCGCCAGTGAGTTGCTTATCAATTGCCTCGAACCTTATATGGAGGTAATATTGATAGGTGAAAAAACCTACGGGAAACCAGTCGGTTCCTTCCCTCTATCCCAATTTAATGAGGTTTTGTCAGACAATGACATTGAATTGGTACCCATTACTTTTGCCATTGCCAATGCAAATGGCAATGCCGAATATTTTGACGGATTTCCTGTCGACATACCCGCCATGGATGATCCATCCAAAAATTGGGGAAATCCAGAAGAAAATAAATTCAGTGCTGCTTTGAGTTATTTGTTATATGGAACTTTAAGTCCTCTTTCACGATACCAATTCGAGGAAAACAAATGGTCCATGATTGATAATTTTTCCGGGTTACAAAAGGAATTTCCTGTATATTGATTGGAATAAATTCAACCATTCCTACCTCGCCAATCAAATATAATGAAATCGAGCCTGCCTGAGGCAGACAGGCATGACGAAATCGTCACACGGAG
>JBBDSB010000572.1:0-3321 GCA_040905205.1 Cyclobacteriaceae bacterium | reverse complement strand
TTTCAATGGTTTTACCATTTCCCATCATGTGTTCATCAATGCTGTTATCAAGGATTTCCTTTACCAATACATATATTCCGTCATCCTGAGCACTTCCATCTCCCAGCTTTCCAATGTACATGCCAGGCCGCAGCCTGATGTGTTCTTTCCAGTCCAAGGATTTGATATTGTCTTCGGTATATTTTACTTGTTCTGCCATTTTTCCCACTGTTTTTAATTACCTAAGCTTCCACCTTTCAATTCCTTCATTTTATTTCCCAAAATATAAAATAGTCCCACCATCCAAATCAACAATAATACAGGAACCATGTAAAAAAAGAGACTAAATTCCGAACTGCTGATTTCATTTTGATTACCAATGCTATGGATATATAAAATAACGATTACAGCAGACACATTAAGGATGCCGGTAAAGGAAAAAATCCATGCCAGCATTTTATCCCTAAACGGGTCAGCTTTGGGAAATAGTCTTTTAAGCCTCCATGAATATTGCAATTCAATCAATTTGGCTGGAATAATCATCAAAACATTAAAAACCAAAAAAACCGCAAGGGTAATATAAAAAAAACTGTTCCGGGTAAGTTGCTTTAAGGGCATACCCGCCTCATCCACCTTGTAAGATACAAATTCTGAAGCAGTTGAATAAATGTATAAAAATACAAATAAAAACAATCCTACCGAAAGGAAATAAAACACTTTTGAAAATCGGGTATACATGATTTCTGAATTAAGCCGCTAATATAAAAATTTATCCAGTACCATGTGGGAGGAAATCACCAACCGTCAATAAAGCATTTCCCGGAGAAATAAATATTCGGACCTAATCACCTGAATTCCAGAATACGGTCCATTTCATGACCGATTCCATGCACCACTAATTTATTTTGATAAACAGAAATGATAGCCCCCAGGGCATTGGTTTCTGCCTCCACCATACCCTGATAGGTCAGATGATGGATGCCCTTTTTATCTTTCACATAATTCCCTTCATGGTGATGGCCGGAAAACCAAGCCACCAGGGACCCTGCATCGGAAAGCTTTTCATAAACCTCCTTATGGTTCAACAAATGCAGACCATTTTCCGGAAACAAAGGATAATGGCAAAATACCACTGCTTTTTTACCTTTTTTGTGGGCATCTTCAGTTTGTTTTACCAACCAATCCAACTGCTCCTTGCCGATACCTCCATTCCAGGGTTTGGCATTATTGGCCCCATTGGCTTCCAGTTCCTCCATTAGCCTTTCTGCCATTTTATAATTGGGTGAGTTGATGGGGTGGCCTTCCAGGCTGATGTCCATACCATTGACAACCAAAAAGACAAGACCCTTTTTTTCAAAAGCATGGTACCCTTTTTTATTTCCCAATTTCTTCCCTACCTGCCCTTTCAATTCATCCTCTACTGCAAAATCATGGTTACCCCAAACGTGGTAAACATTTGCCTTGCTGTTTTCCAGTATAGCCAATGGCTTTTCAAAGCTTCCAAAATCCCTGTCAATTAAATCTCCCAAATTAACGGTAAATTCCAGATCATATTCATTCAGCATTTTCAGGGTATTTTCTAAAATGGCCGGGGAACCACGGTAATTCCTTTTGCCCACGGTTTCCACATCTGCATATTGCACATCGGTGATCACCCCAAATGAATACAATTTTTCTTCTTCGTTTTGAGCCTGTCCATCCTGTGCTAAAAGGGCAGCCGTTACCAAAAGGATTATCATCTTTTCAAAAGTCATATTTAGAAATTAAATGGTCATTGTGTCAACAATCTCATCTGGTCCGCATAGCGCTCTCCCAGCAGTACCTGGCTTGGGCCGTCAAAATGGGTGCTATCAAAGGTTGCAGTCCCAAAAGAAGGCACCACCCCGGTAAATGGTACCGTTTTGGGTAATTCCAATATCATTTTATTGAAATCCTTCCTTTCCTCCTTTGCTTCCGAAACCTGCCCGGCAACAAAGGGCAAATCTTTTTGCTCCAGGGCATTCCTTAATTCAATGATCAGGGTTTCCAATAATTCCAAATATTGATCCGCATCCCTGACATCTGATTCCCCCTGGTGCCATATCACCCCTTTGAGGGTTCCTGATTCCTTTGCCTTTTTGGCCCTCTTTACAATTTCATCGAAAAAAAGCGTTCCAGGCATCCATTCATGGATGGAGGTACCTCCTTTAGCATTGACGACCATCCCTACATCCCGGTTGTTCAGTGACCTCATTTTCCTGGCAAAACCATAAGCCGGACTTAACCGCTGCATGCTGCTGTCTTTTCTGATGGATGAATGAATATTAAAGGGGTTTCTGGCCGGTTCCCAATCTTCCCCGGTAAAAAGATAAACCCCATCCAGGGGGCCTGATAGATCTTTAGGAACGGGGGCTCTTCCTGCCATATTGGACTGTCCAATGGCCAGGTAAATATCCAATCCATCTTCCTTTTGACAAGAAGAAAAGATCATGATAAAGAAACCAACGGCAAATAAATTCAGGTAGGTACTTTTCATATCTTCATTTTCAAAACGGAAGATAAAAATTAACCTTAGGATTTAAAAAGAAAAGAGAAGTTTCTGATGAGAAAAAAAGTGCTACTTTTCTGACTTTTCCAGAAGATAGGCAAGCTTTTCTTCTATTTCAGGTATCGATTGATAAAGCTGCTCAAAACTATTGACAATAAAATAACGGTCCTGAAATTTATGTTTCCAATAAGGCGTATTTAAAATCTTTTCTACATTATAATCCAAATGCTGGGGCTCATCTGAAAGGCAGAACTTGGTCTCACCTGATGAGCTGATGATGCCTGCTCCATAAACCCTGACTTGACCATTTTCCCTAATCAACCCAAACTCTATAGTGAACCAATAAACCCGGGAAAGTAAACCAATGGCCAAAGGATTGTCGATATTTCTCATGGCAATGCCTGCCAGATCCTGTAAAAACCGGGTATAACTTTTATCGGTTAGCATGGGTAAATGGGCAAACGCATCATGGAACATATCAGGTTCCTGCAGGTAATCCAGTTCATTCAACCTCCTCAGCCAGGTGGAAGTGGGAAAGCATTTTCTGCTCAATAGACCAAAAAACAAATCATCATCAATCAACCCGGGTACTACCACTATTTTCCAACCCGTCGTTTCAGCCAGCCTTTGATTGGCATCACTGAAATCAGCGATCTTATCCGCACGAAACCCTATTTTCTTCAATCCCTCCAGGTAAAACCGGGAAGCTGAGCCGGGAAGGTTTTTGTGTTGCCTTTCAAAAAGGATTTTCCAGACCTTAAAATCTTCGGGAATATACGCATCGTATTCCTGAACTAAATTTTTCAATCTTTTAT
>JBBDSB010000571.1:3327-20151 GCA_040905205.1 Cyclobacteriaceae bacterium | reverse complement strand
ACGAACATCAATTTATTTGATTGGCCTTTCAGGAAACTTAAATATGGTGATACGGAAGCATTAATGGCCAAACTGAGAACGCATCGCGTGGAAAAAGCCTGGGCAGGAAGTTTTGAGGCCCTTTTTCATAAGGATATCGATGGGGTCAATTCCCGATTGGCAAAAGAATGCAGCAACAAGGGAAAAGGGATGTTGGTGCCTTTTGGGACTGTAAACCTTGCCTGGCCGGATTGGGAAGAGGATTTAAGAAGGTGTCAGGAGGAATATAAAATGCCTGGAGTACGGATTTATCCTATTTATCAGACTTTCGATCCCGATCATCCTGATTTCACCCGATTGGTGGAGCAGGTGGACAAAAGGAATATGATTCTTCAGATTGTGGGTGATATGGACGATATTAGAAACCACCATCCGATTGTCCTTACCAGGGAGTTGAATATGCATCCTATTGTCGATATATTGAAAAAATTCCCTCAGGCAAAAATTCAAATGCTTTACTGGAACCACCGGGTGGGTGCTGATGTCCTTGAAAGATTGGTGAAGGAAACCAATACAGTTTTTGATACGGCCAGGATTGAAACTAGTGGTGGAGTGGGTCGCCTTATAGAAGGAAAACCATGGTCTGGAATTCCGGACATTCCTGTTCCGGTGGAGCGGATTTTGTTCGGTTCCCATGCCCCCTATTTTCCCATTGAGTCCAGCCTGTTAAAATTGATGGAAGCCCCATTAAAAGAGGACCAGGCAAAAGCCATCATGCAGGGGAATGCACTCAGGTTCTTAGGAAAGTCTTGATACCCATTAATGATTAGAGATTGAATGCGGATTAGAAAAAATATCATCCTGGAAGGAAGAATGTTGAGGGGGCTCCCACCAATTCGATTAAAGAAAATATTAACGATTTCCGAAATTGTGAAACCATGAATACACAGCCATTTGCCATCGACCCAAAATACTATGGATTGCCCACCCTGGAAGAATTAAAAGCCTTTAGGATCTGGGATTCTCATTATCATGGGTTTTTAACAGGTTCGGCACCCATCGAACAGCATCATGAAATGATGTATTATGTAGAGAGAATGGGAATAGAAAGGATCATATCCGTCGATATCGGGGGTACTTTAAAAGATCCGTTGGAACCGAAGCCTCATGATGTAGAACAACTGGCCATTCTTAAAAATAATTCGGAAAAGATTTCCGGGATCACCCCCATTGATCCGGGATTCCCTGATGAAAGCTGTGAGAAAATGAAAGAATGGATAGAGAATGGGCCCTGTATCGGCATAAAATACGTAGGAGGAAATAAATTGGGAATTACCTGCGATGAACCCAGAAATGATCAGATCATCCAATATGCCGCAGAATTGGGGGCCGTAATCTATATCCATACCTGGATAAAAATCGGAGGGGATCCACGAAGGCCAGCCGGAGGAAACGTTGATGGGGAATCCACACCTATGGATGTGGCTGTTTTGGCAAAACGATTTCCTAATGTGCCACTCATCTGTGGACATGCCGGGGGAGATTGGGAATTGGCGGCCAGGGCAATTCGGCCATATGAAAATGTGCTGTTTGAATTCAGCGGGGCAGATCCCCATTCCGGTTCGGTAGATTATGCTGTCAAAGAATTGGGTGCCGACCGGATTGTCTGGGGAGGCCATGGACCCAGCCGTTCCTATTCCACTGAACTTTCCAAAGTACTGGATGCATCCCTTTCCACAACGGACCGGATGAAAATATTTGGAAGCAATTATAGAAAAATGGCCAGGACGATATTCAAAACAAAGGGGATGAGAATCGAGGTATAAACATTTCATAAGATGATCAATTCACAAACAAAAAATCACATGATGAATTATTCCACCTACTTTACCATATTACTGGTTTTTTTCAGTTGTGCTGCAATTGCCCAAAAGACCCAACCAAATATTATATTGATCATTTCGGATGATCAGGGGTACCATGATCTGGGGTCTTATGGTAATGATGAAATCATAACGCCCCATTTGGACCAGCTGGCTACTGAAGGGGTCATCTTAACAAATTTTTATGTTACCGGCTCAGGGTGCACGCCATCCAGAAGTGGTCTGCTCACCGGAAGGTATCCTCAAAGGAATGGAACCTTTGAATTGTTTCGAAACAACATGGTCAATTACGGCCATCATTATACGGAATATGAATACAGTGTATCTCCTGAGAGAATATTGGGAACAGATTTGAGGGAGGTTTTCATATCGGAGGCATTAAAGGAGGCAGATTATACCAATGGATATTTCGGAAAGTGGGATTTGGGTCAACTTAAAAGGTTTTTGCCCCTGCAGCAGGGATTCGATGAATTTTATGGGTTTGCCAATACAGGCATTGATTATTTCACCCATGAAAGGTATGGTAGTCCGTCAATGTTGGATGGAAATACACCTACGGTCAAAGATAAGGGGACCTATACTACAGATTTATTTGAAAGAGAAGCCCTGAAATTTATCGACCAAAATGAAGGTTCCCCCTTTTTTTTATACCTGGCGTTTAATGCACCTCACAACGCTAGCAATCTGGACCCTGAGGTAAGGGGCACCGTCCAGGCTACAGAAAAATATTTGCAGATGTATTCCAAAGGAGACACCCCTCGTGCCAATCGGCAAAGGGGATACAAGGCCGCAGTAACCCACATGGACCAATCCATAGGAAATGTTTTGGCAATGGTCAAAAAGAAAGGATTGGAAGACAATACCCTTGTTATATTTTTGTCGGATAACGGAGGCTCCGGATTGGCAGATAATTATCCATTGAGGGGAGGAAAAGCCCAGTTTTTTGAAGGAGGAATAAGGGTGCCCTGTATTGTAAAATGGCCGGGAAAAATTGAACCTGGCCAAACCAATCATGATTTTTTGTCCTCATTGGAAATTTTTCCTACGATTATTGCCGCAGCCGGTATGAAATTACCCGAAAATGTAGTTTATGACGGATTTGACATGTTGCCTGCTTTGCAAGGGAAACCTTATCCAAAAAGAACCCAAATGTTTTGGGAATTCAGGGGGGATGCGGCGGCAAGGATGGATAAATGGAAATGGGTTCAGTCGGCCAAGGGCAACGGCCTTTTTGATTTGTCAAAGGATATTGAAGAGCAAAAGGATCTGTCCCGGGATCACCCGGAAGTTTTGGAAAAAATCACCGGGGAATTTGTCAAATGGCAGGATGCCATGGCGGATGCCGATCCCAGGGGACCTTTTAAAGATTTTTAAACCAACATGGGATTTTTGAATGAATAGGAAAATAAAACAGGGGCTATTTTTGCTGGCGATCTTACTGGTAAATTTTACCCTTTCTGCTCAGGAGAATTCAAGTCAGGTGACCAATATTACCTTAAATGTAATCCCAGGACTTCAATTTGATAAGGTTCGGTTTTGGGTGAGACCAGGTGAAAATATCAGGCTGACTTTATCCAATGATGATGATATGGGACATAATCTACTTATTACAACTCCGGGATCCAGACTGGAAGTGGTCCAAGCAGCACAAGAACTGGCAGAAAATGGACCTATGATGGATTATATACCAGAGTCTCCCAAAGTATTATGGTCCATGCCTGTAATTTATTCCGGAGAAAGTAAAACCATTGAATTTAAGGCCCCAGAAGACCCGGGTGCTTATCCTTATGTTTGTACCTATCCCGGACATGGATTCATTATGTACGGGGTGATGTATGTTTCAAATGAGATGAATATGCCAGCGCTCAGCAAAGATGAAAATATTCCACCCTCGAGACGGGAAGAACAAAAGACCGAAGAAAATCCAGAGGGAGCCCATACCCATCATGCGGAAAAGAGGCATCCTTACGAAACCATACCACCTTATCTTTACCGGGTTTTTATGGAGGGATCGGGCTTGGCCAGTATTGCGGTACACCTTCCTCAGCAATTATCCTATTGCTGGGATGCTGGGGCCTGTAAACTTCAATTTGCATGGGAAGGGGGATTTTTGGATAATTCGGATTTATGGCATGGCCATAAAAATGCCTATGCACATGTCCTGGGGGAAATATTTTACAGAGATCAGACAGCGTTTCCGTTTAGAATCGGAGACTTACAACAAATCCCTGAAACAGAGTTTTTGGGTTACCGATTGATCAATAGGTACCCGGAGTTTAAATATTTGCTTTCCGGCGTGGAGGTTCATGAGATCATCCATCCCAAAGAGGATGGGTCAGGCTTTATCAGAACTGTTAAAATGCCAGGTATCAACCAAACCGTATGGTTTTTATTCCATCCTGAGGATGGGGTGGATTATCGATTCAGTGAGGGGGAAAGGATGGAAGGGAAATTAAAACTAACTCCTGAAGAAGCCAGGGAGTTTATTATTACCATGACAAAAGTCGATAAAAAATGAGGAATTTGGCCCCGTATATTTTGATCCTATCTATTTTATTCTGCCTTTTGGCAGGTTGTAAAGGAAATAACTCCTCTAATATAGGGCCTTCTTACAAGGTAGACACAATTCCCATTCCTCAAGGGCTATTGGCAGAAACAGGAGGATTGGCATTTTTTCCGGACGGTCGATTGATTGCCTGTTTTACAAGGGGGGAGGTCATGATTTTTGACCCTGAAACCGAAAAATGGGATTTGTTTGCGGAAGGATTACATGAACCTTTGGGCATCCAGGTGGTGAATCAGTCCGAAATAATCGTTTTACAAAGACCGGAACTAACCCGAATCAGGGATACTGATGGAGATGGAAAGGCAGATTTATATGAAAAAATCACCGATGATTTTGGGATCTCAGGAAATTACCATGAATTCAACTATGGACCAGTTATGGATGATCATGGTAATGCCTTTATTGCCTTGAATACTGCCTCTTCCGGAGGTGGAATCAGGGAAAACGTCCGGGGTGAACTCAAACTGGAAGGAAGGGATGGGGAGGATGGCCGGAGACAAATGTTCTCCGTGGTCCCCTTCAGAGGATGGGTTTTAAAAGTTAACCAGGAGGGGGAGGTGATTCCATATGCCTCCGGTTTCCGCTCACCAAACGGGTTGGGTTTTGATGGAAATGGTAATTTATTTGTCACCGACAATCAGAGTGATTGGGTGGAAACCAGTACTTTTTACCACGTTAGGAAAGGCCATTTTTACGGTCATCCTGCCAGCCTGGTTTGGGAGAATGACTGGAAAGGGGACGACCCTTTCTCCATGCCCATAGATTCGCTGAACCAATTAAGGACCAGGGCTGCCGTGTTGTTTCCACATGGTATCATGGCCAATTCCCCTACCCAGCCAGTTTATATTGAAAACAATGATCATTTCAGGGCTTTTGAGGGTCAATTTCTTGTTGGGGAGATGAACAGGGAGCGCATTGTGAGGGTCATGTTGGAAAAAATAGCCGGCGAATTTCAGGGTGCCTGTGTTCCATTCATGGATGAACAGGGGTTAAGGGCAGGAAATAACCGGTTGGCATTTGCCCCGGACGGACGGCTTTGGGTTGGGCAGATTGCTCATGGATGGAGAGGGGACCAAGGCATTCAACGGATTTCGTATACTGGTAATCCGCCCATGGATATTTCGGCCATGAATCTTACCCGTGAAGGTTTTAAACTCACCTTCACCCAGCCTTTAGAAAAAACCATAGCCCTTCAAAAAGACAATTACCAAATGAGACAGTATTTTTATGAATATAAAAAGAAACCCTTTGACGAACCGGTGGATAAATCCACGCAAAGTGATTTGAAAACAGTTCCTATCGAAAATATTGGGATTTCATCCGATCATAAAACCATCAATTTAACCTTAGGAGAACTTAAACCCGGGTACGTCTACGAATTGAAACTGAACAATATTTTAAGCAAGGAAGGAAGGCCACTTGACAACAACTTGATATGCTATACCTTGAATAATTTAAGGCCTGAATAAAATGATGACTTCCCATCTATTTCAACACAGAATTCTCCCGGGACAGAAAATAGGGAATGACGAAATGGAAAATGTGTTTTATCTCGATGTAAAATACCCTATCCTTAATCTAGGAATTTCTAAAATAATACTGTAATTTACGTGTACGTACACTAAAATTGCTTGTATGTTGTAAGAAGATTTGATGTCAGAGGTGGTATCTGGGGAAAAAAACAGTTAAATTAAACCATGAAATGAGAATTTTATATTGTTTTATGATGATAACCTGTATTGATAATTAATGATTATGTCAAAGATGATGACCCGAAGAAAATTTTTTTCAAACGCTGCCGCTTCTGCATCTGGCCTTGCCATAGGAGCTAATCTGGTTGGGTTTTCAAGTAGGGCAAAAACTTTGGAGGTAGCATCTGATTTAATGGCTGAGGTAATGAAATACCGAAAAATTGACTCTCATGCCCATGTGTATTTTACACCCGATAGCCCGGAAACTCAAATTGATTTTGCCGATAGGTTAGGGATTGAAAAGTTGGTTATTTCCCGCCCAATGGCACCAGGAAGCAATGGATTACCGGAAGAATTCATTAAATGCAATGACCTGATCATTGATGCTGTATCGAAATTTCCTGCCCGGTTTATAGGACAGCCGACCATTAACCCTACCTACCCAAAAGCATCAATGGATGAAATTGATCGCTGCATGGATCATGGTATGTCAGGATTGAAGTTATATAACCACGTTAAATTAAGCGACCCGTTATTTTATCCTGTAATTGAAAAATTCATAGACCTTAAAATGGTCATTTTAATGCATATGGGAATAGGCAAATCAAGGGTGGTTTTTGATGCAAGAGAACCAGAAAATGTTTCCACTCCTGAGGATTTTGTAATTGCCGCCAAACGCTTCCCCGATGCCATGTTCCAACTCGCTCATTTAGGTGGGGGAGGGGATTGGTTGGATGCCTGCAAGGCAGTCAAGCCCTATCCCAATGTTTACGTGGACGTATCAGGTAGCAATAATGAAGCAGGGATCATACCCTTTGCATTGGAACAACTTGGGGAGGACAGGATATTATTCGGTTGCGACAATAGTTTTTATCAAGGAGTGGGCCATGTTTTGGCAGCAGAATTGAACGAAACCCAACGAAGGAAAATTTTTTTTGAAAATTATAATAATATTTTAAGAAAATCAGGTAGTAATGTGGATTGACAGCAATACTTATGTAGGACATTGGCCTTTTCGTCAGGTAAAGAATAATACCTGTAAAGCTTTAGTGGAAAGAATGGATGAATTTGGGGTAGAAGCTTCCCAAGTAACCAATATAAATGGAATTTTTTATAAAAACACCCAAGCTGCCAACCAGGAACTTTATGATGAAATCAACACCAACAGAAAGTGGAAGGGAAGATTATTGCCTTTTGCAGTGATCAATCCGGTTTATTCAGGTTGGAAAGAAGATCTTGAAGAAAGCACTTCAAAATTAGGGATGAAAGGCATCCGTATATTTCCCAAATACCACCGTTATGAATTGGATAACATTAATTGTATAGAAATGGTAAAAAGGGCCAGGGACCTTGGCCTGCCCGTTGGCCTCACTTTACGGATGGTGGACAGCCGGCCCAGTTCCTGGTTGGATATCACCAATGAATGGGCGCTGAGGGACACCTTACCCATTATTAAAGCGGTCCCTGATGCCCAATTTATGATCTTAAATATTGCCAATAGTACCGAAATGGGTGATGAAGACCTTTCTTTATTTAAAAAGGCCAACATCTTTATGGATACATCGGGGAGGAATATCATCAACCTGGGGAGATTGATAAAGACATTCGGAAAAGAAAAATTCGGGTTTGGCACGCATTCACCTATTTTGGATTACCGTACCGGGGCCTTAAGGATAGCTGCCCTCCGGAAAGATGAGGCCGAAGCCACAACCCGGGATGATTTAATGTCCGGAAATATAAAAAGGTTTTTAAGGCTTTAAGAGATGCAGAACGATCCAACCACCTTTTAATTAGAAACAATTATTAAATGAAAAATCACACCATGAAAACACCTTTATCCATCGTTTCGATATTTGCTATGGTACTAATCAGTTATATGACAGGACAAGCCAGGGTTTTTGATGACCAGGCTTCCCTGCAATGGAAAGCAGGTGTAGCCAAAATTGACATTACGCCAGAAGATCCTATATGGATGGCAGGTTATGGAGGCAGGGATCATCCATCAGAAGAAGTGATTCATCCCATTTGGATAAAGGCGCTTGCCCTGGAAGATGCCTCCGGGAAGCAGTCGGTTTTGATCACTTCGGACCTTTTAGGCATGCCAAAAGACATTTCAGACCGAATCAGAGATGGATTAAAAGAAAAGCATGGGCTTGGTAAATCCCAGATCATAATCAACAGTTCACATAGCCATTCCGGTCCGGTATTGGGAAATTCCCTCTCCGATATTTATCCCATGAACGAAGAGCATAAGGAGCAGGTAAATCAGTATGCTGATGCTTTGGTAAATCATATGTTTCGGGTGGTGGAGGAAGCTTTCGGTTCGCTTCAGCCCGCCCATTTGTTTGTGGAAAACGGGGTCACCAGATTTCAGGTAAACCGGCGAAATAATGCGGAAAATACATTGGAAAGTAATTCTGATTTGAAAGGACCCAATGATTATGCAGTACCAGTAATTAAAGTGGCCAATGAAGCTGGTGATATTATCGCCATAGTTTTTGGCTATGCCTGTCATCCTACCGTAATGGGAGATTATAAAATCTCAGGGGATTATCCCGGTTTTGCCCAAATTGAACTGGAGAAAAATTATCCAGGAGCTGTGGCCTTATTTTTTCAGGGCGCAGGGGCCGATCAAAATCCTCTCCCAAGAAGAACGATTTTCCTGGCCCAGCAATATGGCAAAAGTTTGGCTGCTGCCGTGGAAAGAGTGTTAAGTGAAGGCATGAAACAATTGGAGGCCAGCATACAGACGGCTTATGCTGAGGTTGATCTTGATTTGGCCGAAGCGCCGAGTATGGAGGCGCTTTCTAAATTTATTGCGACTTCTTCGGGCTATCAGAAAAGATGGGCTACACGCATGAGGGAAGAAAGAAGTAAGGGATTGGAAATGCCCAAATCCTACCCTTTTCCGGTTCAGGTATGGAAGCTGGGAGACCAGCCCATAATGACTTTAGGGGGTGAGACCGTTATAGAATATGCGGTTCAGCTTAAAAAGATTTTCGGGCAACATATTTTTGTGATGGGCTATACCAACGATGTGATGGGATACATCCCGTCTACAACCATTCTTAGGGAAGGAGGGTATGAAGGTGCGTCTTCCCAAATGGTATATGGCATGCCAAGTACCTGGGGCTCGAATATAGAGATTGTAATCCTGCACGAATTCCTTCACCTGGCCGAGCAGACAGGTGTATCCCAGCTACAATCCAATTTGATACCCAATTAAAAACTTATTATAATAATTTCATTTTCGTTTAATGACAAGTCCTAAAGATACCTTATTCAAAAAACCAGATAAGCCCACCAGATTTTTGGAGGCGAAAAAATACTTTTCAGGATTTAAACTGGCCCATGATACTTATAATGCCATTTCCTGTGCAAGTGACGGCAATATTTATTATATTTTGTCATCTGAATCGCTAGAAGTAGGCGGCCAATTTTATGTTTATAAGCCCAAGGTAGACCAGATAGATTTTATTGGTGATCTGACTGAATTGTGTGGAGAGAAATCCTTAAAAGCCATCCCTCAAGGGAAAAGTCATGTTGAGTTCTATGAAAGAAATGGAAAATTGTATTTCAGTACCCATGTGGGTTTTTATGAATTGATAGATGGAATGGATCGTTTGCCTGAAAACCCACCAGAAGGATATGGGAAATATCCTGGCGGCCATATTTTATCCTATGACTTGGCTACCAAAGAAGTGGCGGATTTGTTTCTGGTTCCCGGAGGAGAAGGGGTGGTGTCTATGACCATGGATAAGGAAAGAGGACATATCTATGGAATTACCTGGCCTAACGGCCGTTTCTTCCATTATGATCTCGAAGGAGAAACCTTTCATGATTTTGGCCTGATTTCGGGACTTGGGGAGGCCGGAACACCGGGAAAGGATTTTAGAACACTATGCCGCTCCCTGTTTGTGGATCCAAGAGATGGCAAGGTCTATTTTTCCACTGCTGAGGGGGATATACTCAGCTACCATTATCAACAGCATAAATTAAACCAGGAGCATGAGGTGGACCTTTGCTTGGATTATTTTGGTCAATACGATCCCAGCAGACCTGGTAGCATGGTTTACAATTGGAGAAAAATATCCTGGTATGAACCTGAGCAAATGGCTTATGGGGTACATGGAAATTCCGGGTACCTTTTCCGGTTTGATCCTGTCAAAAAAAATATTGAGATCCTGGAAAGGATCGTATCAGAACCTTCCCGTAAAAGCGGTATGTTTGACCAATTCAGCTATGGTTATTTGGGTTTTGAAATTGGCGTAGAGAATGACACCATTTATTACCTGACCGGAGGGCCCATTTACAAAGATGGAAAATTGGTACGAGGGGTTGAAAAAATATCGAAAGGAGCAGCTAAAGGGGAAGAAAACCTGCACTTGGTTACTTTTAGAATTACCGATCAGCATTACATGGATCATGGTCCTGTGTTGTATCCGGATGGCTCCATACCAACCTACGTCAATTCAATCGCAATAGGAAAGGACGGGAATATTTATACCCTGGCAAGGTTTGAACATGAAGGAAAAATCATTCAGGATTTGATTATAATTAAAAATCCCCTGCAAGGTTAACTTCCAATGAAGAAAAAATCGGAGGATGGGATTAAGGATACAAATATGGCAAAATATAGACAAGCGGGTAAATCCTTTATTTTTATTGGTATGGATTGGAGCGGGTGTTGAATTTAAGGGGTAACCCCGGTAAAATAGGTTTGAAACCGAAAAGGAAAAAGGAATTATGAATTTGAAAGTTTTTAAATCCCGTTCAGAAATGGGGGTGGCAGCCGGTAAGGCGGTGGAAAAGAAAATATTGGAAATGTTAAGGGAAAAAGATGCGCTCAGGATAATTTTTGCTGCCGCACCTTCCCAAACAGATATGCTGGAATACCTTAGAAATTCCTCCAAGATTCCATGGGAAAAAATTACAGCTTTCCATATGGATGAATACATCGGTCTTTCACCGGAATCACCGGCGTTGTTTTCTAATTTCCTGAAAAATCACCTTTTTGATCACCTGCGTTTTCATAAGGTTCATCTTCTGGACGGAAATCAACCAACTGAAAAAGAGGCCAAAAGGTATACAAAGCTACTTTCTGAATCACCCATTGACCTGGTGTGCCTGGGAATTGGCGAAAATGGGCATATTGCTTTCAACGATCCCCCCGTTGCCGATTTTAATGATGCAAAATTGGTAAAAAAAGTAAGCTTGGATTTGGCCTGTAGGCAACAGCAGGTAAATGATGATTGTTTCGATAACATCAGCGAAGTGCCTCTGGAAGCGCTGACGCTGACCATCCCATGCCTAATCAATGCAACATATCTATGTTGTGTAGTGCCAGGGGAAAACAAAAAAAATGCGGTGTACGAAACACTGTTGGGAAAACTGGATACTAGCTGCCCGGCCAGCATTTTAAGAACCATTGAAAAATGTGATCTTTTCTTGGACAAGGAATCTTATCCAATGGCCCTGGAGGGTGAAGTAGATGGCCATAATTTAGTGGTTAAGGATGCTATCTCAGGGCAGCAATTACTTTTACACATTTGGGAAAATGAATTGATTTCAAAAGTGGGGCTGCCGGATGCTCCTTCCAATGGGCATCAGTTTATCGGCCCGGGTCTGGTAGACCTTCAAATTAATGGCATTAAAGGAATTGATTTTAACGACACCACCTTAACTCCTGCTGATGTATTGGAAGCCACCAAATATTTAATCAGTTTAGGAGTTACCTCTTTTTACCCTACTTTGATCACCAATGAAGACCAATCCATTCTTCATTTGATAAAGACCCTTGTGGAGGCATGCAATAAATATCCTTTGGTGGAGGCATGTATGGCTGGCATACATTTGGAAGGACCCTTCATTTCACCTGAAGATGGGGCGAGAGGGGCACATGGAAAACAATTTATTAAATCACCTTCCTGGGGTTGGGTACAGAAATGCCAAAAAGCTTCTGGTCACAGGATCAAACTCCTTACTTTGGCTCCTGAGAGGGAAGGAGCACTTGAATTTATAGATAATTGTCGCAAAGCGGGGATTAAAGTGGCTATTGGTCATAGTCTGGCCAACAGCTCTGAAATCCATCAGGCAGTAAAAGCAGGTGCTGCCCTTTCCACTCACCTTGGAAATGGGATTCCTTTAATGTTGAAACGTCACCCCAATCCGATTTGGGATCAGCTGGCAGAAGATGGGCTGTACATCAGTTTAATAGCAGATGGCTTTCATCTTCCTGATTCATTCCTGAGGGTCGCGATTAAGGTTAAAGGCGAAAAAGCTATTTTGGTAAGTGATGCTACAGGGTTTGCAGGCATGTCCCCAGGGGTATACCATTCCCATATCGGGAATGAAGTAGAGCTTTCGCCGGAGGGTAAATTATCAGTTAAGGGTGCCAATGGTATGCTGGCAGGGGCCAGCAAAAACCTTCTTGAGAACGTCAATTATCTACTAAAAAGTAAAATAATGGATATTTCGCAGGCCTGGTCAATGGCATCGGTTTTTCCCAATAAATTGATGGAAGTAGACGAAGTAAAATTTCCCTTAAACGATATGGTCCGATTTCGGTTGGAGGGAAACCAAATAAAAGTGCTACAGGTATTTAAAGATGGGGAATTACATTTTGATTTAAAAGAGAATAAAATCCCTACCTGAACCAAAAAGTACATTAACGTGAGTTCGACCTAAATCCAGAATAAAACCGTCATTCCGAGAGTTAACTTTTTTTAAAACGCAGAAATCGGGATGACGATGGGTTTTTTGCAATATATGGGAATATAAACATCTCACTATTTATTGGATAATTGTGAGTTAAAGGTTATTTTTGGTATTGTAGGCTTGTTTTTATTGTACTTTTGTTCCCGATTCGCTTCGCTGTTCGGGAACAAAAAAATCCTTCCCCCCGCAAACCTGCCACACCCTCCCGAGAAAAATCGGGACAAGCTCGGTTTTTTGTCGGGCCAGCCCTTCTTTGCGTATTTAAATGTCATTCTTCCTTTTTATCAAATTCTTTCTTGAGTTCTACTTTTTTAAACAACGGTTTTATTTACGTCATCGGCAGACCTAACATTTTAAAAACGCAGGAATCGGGATGACGGTGTATTTTTAAAGTGATTATATCATTCTGAAAATCAAAAACTTTACAAACACGTCATCGGTAATCCGTGTGCCATTTTCGTTCCTATTCTATATTGGAAATCTTATACTTCAAAATATTACTGAACACGGATAACGCAGATTAAGCTGATTATCGCTGATCTTTTGTTTAAAAAAAATCCGTGTGAATCCTTGTCTGCCGAAAGGCAGGCGTAAAATCCGTGTGCCATTAAAATTGAACACGGATATTTCAACAAGCTCAATATAAGGGATGGAGATTGAGCGAATCTTCGCTGATCTTTTAAGTTAACGTGAGATTCTACCCAATTTCAGAATAAAACCGTCATCGGTAGGCTTAGAGGGGGATTGAGCAGAGAAAGCCGTGGGAATCCCTGATAAAACGGGACTGCCACACCCTTTCCTACCCAGCAACCCACCCAAAAGGGTTCGCAGTGACGAAATAGTCGGGTTTTCGAGATGTTCTTACCCCGAATTCACGTTACATTAGCTAATGAGTTTTTAAAAATGAAGAGAAGTTAAATCTATTGGGATTATTTGGATTTCAGAAAATCTTTGGCACATCAACCAGATCAATATTGGGGTTATTGAGATCAGGTCAGCGGTAAAAATCCTGGTTTTCTTTGGTGACAATATCTATGGGCATAAAATAAATTTGATCTACCTGAAGTTTAAGGGCGAGGTGATGGTAGAGGCTCATGAGTCCTTTATATCCTTGTTCTTCAGGCTTATGACAAATCAAAAAATTAATCCAACCATTTTTTAAATAGTGTTGGTTTTCTTTTAAAAAATCATAACCTACAAGATGAAGGTGGGGAAAGTTTTTTGATTCTAGAAACCGTGCCACGGAGAATACACGGGAGTTTGTCACAAAAATGACTTCAATATCCGGATGTTGAATAAAAGCTTTTTCCAGGTTTAAGAATACCGATTTGTTTTCAGTGTCATTGATAACCAATTTGATCAGTTGGTGGTCTACATCATTTTCAAAAAAATAATTTTTAAAGCCTTCTTCAATTTGGGAATAATTATAACTGTTGCTTTCCTTCGAAATATTGACGAATAAAACCTTTTTAGTTTTATTCATCCCAAATGCACATAGCCTGGCACCCAGAAACCCGCTCTGAAAGAGGGGAGGGCCAATATAGGAAAGACTTTCCTTTACCTCAATATTGCTATCTATAAAAACAAAAGGTATCGAATGCTGCTGGCAGTAATGAATAAATTCAATGGATTCTTCCACAAATGAGGGTGCCAATAATACCCCATCAAAGGGTTTTTGCTGTTTAATTCCTTCAGCAGCCTCAATGAAGGAATTTTTGTTGTTCAGGTCAAAGAAAAATAAATCCACAGAAAAGCCATATTGCCTGATTTCTTCTTCTGCTCGTTTGATTCCCTTAAGTGGGGCATCCCAGAAATCGGTTCTTTCCGAGCCTCTTGGAATCAATACGGCCAGGCGATATACCTTACCGGAAGCCAATCTGCTGGCCAAAATATTAGGTTGGTAATTCAAATCCTTAATGATCGTCTCAATCTTGGATTTGGTTTTGGGAGATACACCGGTTCGGTTGTGAATGACCCTATCAACAGTTGCTATGGAAACATTGGCCAACCTGGCAATTTCTTTCACGCCAGATAACTTTCTTTTTTTCTTCATGCCAGATTTAAACTAATAATTTATTTTGTTTTACAATTTATCAATTATTTTTATTAATCCCCGAATTTTCATCCCCCAATAGTACCATCTAAAGTTAGAAAATTCAAGAATTTCAATATTTTAAAATTTTTCAAGAGTTTCCCCCAAAAATCACCTTAAAGATAGTTGAAACCTGTTTTAATTTACAATAAGGCTTAACTGATAAGCAATATTCTGAAGATCATAGGAATGATTTAAAATAGTATTTTTTAAAGTTTAGTTAAATAGAAATAAACCTTTATAGAAGAAAGTATTGAAATAAAGTAAAAAAGTACAAGAATAAAAAAAATAAAAAAAATAAATTTGAATAATTAATTCAATCGGCTACCTGCGGAAAATGGATCCATTTTCTGTTGATTCATACAAAAAATATACCCAATCCATTCTTAAAAGGCTTGTATTGCGTAATTTGGCCATTAAATTTAAGTGAATTTGATTCTTTTTTGCCGGCACTTCCCAGGTCTTAAATGCCAACGAATTATCTGGATTGATAATTACTATTATAAATAATTCATTGTAAAACATCACTGGTATATTATTAATAATTAAAAATAGAATTATGGGAAAAGCATTTTACATTAGAAAAGTTAGGTGGTTGGTATATTTGATTTTGGTATTAATAGGCCAGCTTTTTTGGATGGTACCGGTTAAGGGAAATGGAACCTCTCCATTCAAAAAAACCCTACCAAAGGTGTCAATATCAGAACCTGGTGTCCTGGTGGACCAGATTGAAAATGCCAAAGAATTCATGGTTGAAGTATCCGGCAAGGTAATTTCTTCATCCGATGAATTAGGAATTCCCGGAGTGAATATTCTGATTAAAGGTACTGCTGTCGGTACCGTTACAGATTCAGATGGGTCATACAGCCTAAGTGTACCCAATGACGATGATGTCTTGGTCTTTTCTTCCATTGGTTACCTGACCCAGGAAGTGGCGGTAAATGGTAGATCGGTCATTGATGTGATATTGGAAGAAGATCTTCAAAGTTTGGATGAGGTGGTAATTGTGGGATATGGTACCCAGAGAAAAGCCAATTTAACTGGTTCAGTAAGCTCTGTTGGATCTGAGCAATTAAGTAAAAGAACACCATCCCAGGCTTCTCAATTGTTACAAGGCGTGGCCAGTGGTGTTACCGCCACCCAGACTTCAGGTGAACCCGGTAACAATACTGCTTCATTGAATATCCGGGGACTGGGTACTTTTAGTGGAGCAGGAAATAGCCCTTTGGTGATTGTAGATGGTGTACCCAGTGCTATCAATTCCATCAATCCCAATGATATTGAAAGCATTTCGGTTTTAAAAGATGCTGCATCAGCCGCAATTTATGGTTCGAGGGCTGCGAATGGTGTCATACTTATTCAAACCAAGGATGGGAAAAGTGGGGAGATGCAAATCAATTATGAAATGTATGTGGGAACGCAATTCGCTACTGAGTTGCCGGATTATGTGGATTCCTGGACTTATGCCGAAATGAAAAATGAGGCAAGATTGAACATGGGCCAGAATCCTGAATTTACCCAGGCAGACATAGACAAATTTCGATCCGGAGAAGATCCGGATAATTTTCCCAATAAGCATCATCTTAGGGATTTGTTTAATTCAGGAGATGGACTTCAAAATAAGCATAATTTGACTTTTAAGGGCGGAAGTGAGGATACCAGGTATTTGTTTTCCCTTGGTTACCTTAAGCAAAATGGCCTTATTGAGCAAAATGAATTTGACCGTTATGATATCCGTTTAAACGTCAACAGCAATCTAAGAGAAAATGTGAGGTTAGGGGCAAGGATTTCCGGATATGAATCCCTGCGAAACCGTCCGGCTGGGATTACTACTGACGGTGCCCGGGTTGAGGATATCACAGGGGTCATTCGGGCCGCCAACTCCTACAATGCTAC
>JBBDSB010000571.1:0-3227 GCA_040905205.1 Cyclobacteriaceae bacterium | reverse complement strand
TGGATGGAAAATTTTAAGATACGAGGTTCATATGGAAAATTAGGCAATCAACAAATCGGAACTTACCCCTACCAGAACGTACTCACGCTGGGTTCTATTTATGTTACCGGTGAGGATGAAAGATTTTATCCTGGTATACAATTAACAAATCTACCATTTCAAGGGATTACCTGGGAAACGACCCGGATTTCCAATGTCGGAATCGACCTGACCCTTTTCCAGGGGAAATTGAATTTTTCGGGAGACTATTATTACAAATTAACAGAGAACATTCTATATAATTTATCGGTTTCGAGCGTCTTGGGAATGTCAGTGGGAGAACAGAATGCCGGAGAAGTGGAAAATAAAGGCATTGAATTTGAGCTTTCTCACAAAAACCAATTGGGCCGGCTCTCTTATAGTATTTTCTCCAATTTTTCCATCAATCAAAACAAAGTACTTAGCCTTGCGGGTGTGGATCAGGACATCAGCAAGGGACTCTTTGTTGGGGAGTCCATGCAGTCAATTTATGGATATAGGACAGATGGTCTTTTCCAAAATGAGGAAGACATTGCCAATTACCCTACTCAAAATTATGCCGCCAAGCCTGGTTTTCCTAGGTTCAGGGACTTGAGCGGTTCCAATGGTGAACCGGACGGCAGGGTAAACGCCGGAGATGACAGGACGATCATCGGTAATTTATTTCCCAAATATTCTTTTGGAATGGGCCTGACGGTGGATTATCAATCCTTTGATTTCTTTCTGCAATTGCAGGGACAGGCAGGACTTCAAAAATTGATCGGTGGGAAACAATTGGCCTTCAACAATAACGGAAATATCCAGCAATGGCACATTGATAACAGATGGAGGGAAGACAGTCCCGATCGGAATGCAGAATATCCAAGATTGGAAATGGCACTTCACGAGCCCCCCTGGGATACCGTTTTGGATTATTGGACTAGGGATGCCAGTTTTCTAAGGGTAAAAAATATACAACTTGGATATACTTTTTTGCCGGAACTGTTAAACCGAACCTTTATTGACCATTTTAGAATATTCTTGAGTGGAGAGAATATCACTTCATTTGACCATTATTATCCCGGGTGGGATCCGGAGATGACCACAACCGGAGGACAGAACCCAAGTTATTATCCCATAACTGGATTGTGGAGCCTGGGGGTTAATGTTCAATTTTAAATGATACAGAAATGATGATGATATCAAATTACAAAACCAAGTTCAGAGCATTAATGATAGTTTCCGTTTTTGTGTTTTTTCTGCCTTCCTGCAACGAGGATTTCCTGGTGGAAAATCCAAAAACAGCTATTAGTGAACCCATTTTCTGGAACAATGCACAGGAAGCACACCAAGCATTAATGGGATGCTATAGTGTGTATTATGACAGGTGGGGGGAGCGTTTGGGGAATTATGACAAATCTATGATTTGGATGTCTTCTTGGGCCGGTTATTCCAGTTGGCGGGACTTTGGATGGGCAAGGGAGCGTCAAATCACACCCACACACGGTTCCATCAGAACCATATGGCAAAAGTCATACAGACAAATTGCAAGGGCCAATTATTTTCTTGAGAATATTGACCGGGTTGAAATGGATGAAACCGAAAAGGCTGCCATGAAGGGGGAAGTCAGGTTTCTCAGGGCATTTACTTATTTTTGGCTATTACAATTGTGGGAAAATGTCCCCCTAGTACAAAACACCCTCTCCTTTGACGAGGCCAATAACGTTTCACAGGCACCTAAAGAACAACTAGTGGAATTCATATTGGCAGAGTTAACCGAGGCAGCGGAACAGATGCATGAAAGACAGCCCGCTTCGGCTATGGGAAGAGCGGAAAAAGGTGCAGCACTGGCCATTAAAGGCAGGCTTTTAATGGCCGAAAAAAGATGGTCGGAAGCAGCAGAGACCTATGAAGAAATCATGGGGATGGGCCGTTATGTCATTGATCCCCGTTACAAAGAACTCTTTCAGGACGATGGAGAAAACAATGATGAAGTAATTTTCGCCAATCAGTATATGGAAAATGAAATGGGAGAATCCATGTCCCAACATACGATCAAAAGTTCCATTTATGGGGGGTTTAATGCTTGTAATGTATTCCAGCATGTATTGGATAAATTTCCCATGAATGATGGTGTTCCCATTGACGTATCAGCCCTGTTTGATCCGGATAACCCTTTTGAGAACAGGGATCCCAGATTATATGCTACCATTCTTATTACCGGTTATTCTGAAGTATTCGGAGAAGTATTTACCGGAGATCCTGAATCAATAGCCAGAACTGGCCAAACCGGTCCTAATATATCCGGATATATTCTGCAAAAGTTCTGGGATCGGGATTATGAAGGAAATAGCCAATATTATGGGGGTGATTACCCCCAGATCCGCTATGCAGAAGTACTGCTAAGCAGATTGGAGTCCGAATTGGAAGCAGGCAATCCCATCGATCAAAGTTTATTGGACAATACGATTAACCAGGTAAGACAAAGGGAAGCCGTGGATATGCCTCCTGTTACAGAAACGGACCCAACCGCATTGAGGGAGGTTGTAAGAAGAGAAAGGGCGGTTGAGCTGGCCTTTGAAGGGGGCATTGAATATTTCGACCTGAAAAGATGGGGTACGTTACAGGAAGAAGCGGGCCAGGAGTTATATGGAATGAAAATGACAGATGATCCGGATAATTATGAAGGCCAGTATGCCATCAATGAAAACGGGCACTTGATCATCGGAGGTCTGGTTTTCAATGAATTTAATACGCTATGGCCCATCCCCTTGAATGAGTTGGATGTCAACCAAAATTTCGTTCAGAACCCTGGTTATAATTGATAAAATCAGAAGTGTATACCTTTAATGACTAAAAAAAATTGAGGCTATTCGGTTGCCGCATTTCATTAATGGGTTGTGGCAACCGTTTATCAAATTTATCAGGCTTAAAACAATTATGGGGGATCTCTTTGTTAGGCAGTTTGGGAAAATATGGTTAATTTAAATATCAGGTATATCCATCATTCACCGAAATGTCACTTTCCTAAGTTGTGATACAGGCATTTGAGCATAATTAAATCTTGATAATGATTCTAAGATCCTTTAGTTTTTCAGTTTGTTTATTGTTTTTATTTGCCTGCAAAGAAAAATCCTCCACCGAGATGCAGGATTTGGCCGCTAATGAAGACGTTGCCCAATTTATGGAGAATTATGAAGGGAGGGGAGTTCTTACTGATCCCAATTCGA
>JBBDSB010000570.1:0-20255 GCA_040905205.1 Cyclobacteriaceae bacterium | reverse complement strand
TATTCCTGCATTTAAGGAATGGGGACGGCAGATTTTAAATCTCGATTATGATCATTTTTACTGGAACTGGAAAAAAAATAAGGGAAAGGGCCAGCCAATAATTCTCGTATTTTATTGGAGGCCATAAAAAAAATCCAATGTCCTTACATAAAAGGAAAAATAAAGGAGATGTACGATCAAAAACTGGTGCAACACGAAAAAAATTAAACAAATGGATTGATAATGGTCAGTTTTCCTTCCACCACCTGTTTATGTTGTAAGTCTTCGGAATACAAAGTTTCACAACCTGCTTCCAATGCGGCTGCTACAATGATGGCATCAAAGATCTGGAACTGGTATTTATTAGCTAAGTCAACAGCATTAAGATATGTTGAGTACGTATTTGGAAATAATTTACAAGTATTCAAAACCTCCGTTATGATCATTCCGATTTTTTCCTTTGGATACTTCCATCTTTTCAATAGTACGTTTATAAATTCACTTACATTCTGTGAGCAAATCACAGGTGCCAGGTCCAGTAATCTTACTGCTATCTCTAATTTGTCAGGAGCATCCAGGTCAATCCCGTACAACATCACATTGGTATCTACGGCTATTTTACCGGTCATACTCATTCGCTTCCATACGGTTGAACTTGTAGCCCTTGGATTGGTATCTCAGGTTTTCCGTTCTTTCGGCAAAAGATCTTTTTACCGCTTGCTCATTGTCATTCTCTGTCTGCTCAACCTCAAAAGCCAAAAGTTCTATTTTTTTACCGATAAAGGATTCCGGAATTTCTAAAGTGAAAGTTCTTTCTGTGGGTATAATAATTTTTCGTACCATGATCTTCAGAATAGTAAATGACCTATTAAAGATAACAAAAAAACGGTGCATTATATTCCAAGTACCCTAACAACGTTTTTCATTTTAAGCTTCCTTGGGTTGTTGCCTTTTTCCTTATCCGTTAAGTGGTCCGAAGAGAGAGCTACAAGTTATTGACGGAGCCGAAATTGATGCCAATAGCGATTGGGATTGGCTTTGGTATGTAAGAACCCAAATCAATGATAAAGAGGTTTCAGAAATGGCAATTCCATGGAAAACAATTCGTTGCAAGGAAGGCACCTCCAAAATTTTTATTCCTATGATTTCAGTCTACTGGGATTAAATCCAAAAAATTTCTTAAACGCTGTACTGAAATGTTGGGGGTTTTTATAGCCTGCCATTTCCGAAACTTCATAAACGGACAATCTTTCTTCTAGCAGCCTCTTTCTGGCCTGATGCATTAGGTTCGAATCCCTCAACTCCCCCAGTTATAAAAAAAATGCCTACAAAAATGATATCTGGCTTTTAAATTTTTGGGTGGTAAACAATTTTTACCATTAGTCATCCCATATCAATTCCGATTTTATTTTTCCTCGAATAAAAAAAAATTAATTTTTTAGGATCCCTTGCTTGAATTGGGGTATTCAGTGGGGTTTTTAGGTTAAGATATAATTTAACAAAATAAAAGGCTGCCCTCTCAGGACAGCCTTTTTGCCAATCATCAAGTTAATCCAACCAATTAACTAATTAAGTTCTATTTCATAATAAGAGCGTTGCCCATTGGGATAAACACCCAGTATGGTCACTTCCTCGCCTTCATATTCTTCCAGTGCCTTAATCAAATCTTCACTGTCGAGAATCTTGGTCCTTCCAATTTTGGTAATAATAAAACCCGGTTTTACACCTGCTTCTGCCCAAGTTTCATTTTCAATAATTGAAATTGAAGCACCACCTTCAAGATTCAACCTTTCCTTTAAATTGGCTTTTAAATCCTCGAAAACAACGCCTTCAAATTCAGCCGTTTTAGGAAGTTCTTTGATGACAACCTTGGTGTTTCCTGAGAAATTCTTTAAAGTGGCCATGGCCGTCATTTCTTTACCATCTCTCAGGAATTTGACTTCCACTTTATCTCCTGGCCGCTTTCTTGCCACTCTTTCCTGAAGAGAAGACGTGGTGTAAGTGTCAAATCCATCAATGCCTATAATGACATCTCCTTCTTGGATACCGGCATCTTCACCGCCGCTGTTTTCATTCACTCCAACAACATAAACGCCTCTGCTGGCCTGAATTTTCTGACCTAATCTTTCTTCCAATTCCGGATTCACATCGGATATGGTTACGCCCAAGAGCCCACGTTGAACCGTTCCAAACTCTAAAAGATCATCCATCACTTTTTTGGCAATCGAGCTGGGTACTGCAAAAGAATATCCGCTAAAACCACCCGTCCTCGTTGCGATGGCAGTATTTATTCCTATAATCTCTCCATTTAAGTTAACCAAAGGGCCTCCTGAATTTCCGGGATTCACAGCCGCATCGGTTTGAATAAAAGATTCAATCTGCAAATTGTTTACTTCATCCCTTAAAATCCCTATATTTCTTGCTTTGGCACTGATAATTCCTGCAGTCACCGTTGAATTCAAATCATAAGGATTTCCAACCGCTAGTACCCATTCTCCTACTTTTGCCCGGTCGGAGTCCCCAAAGGGAATAAATGGTAAGTTATTGGCTTCCACTTTCAGCAGGGCTAAATCAGTGGTGGGATCTGTACCGATTACTCTAGCTGTTAACCTACGGTTATCTTCTAAAGTAACTTCTACCTTTGTGGCATTTTCGATCACATGGTTATTGGTGACAATATACCCATCTTCCGATATAATGGCTCCTGAACCTGAACTTCTTCCTTCCCTGGGAGGGGCTTCTCCCCTTGGGTTTCTAAATCCAAAGAATTCCTCCAATGGATCAACGCTTCCTTCTCTGCCACTTATGGAAACACTGCTCCTTACATGAACCACGGCAGGAGTAACCTGTTCCGCCGATGCCACGAAATTAATCCCTTCCGGAACCACAAACCGATCATCATTCAACCAATTTACAAAACTGGTATTTTGTTTTTCAGAGAAATTACTGGACGAATTTTGATTGTTTTGGAGTAAGCTTACTCCTAGAATGGCAACCATCCCCCCAATTAAAGAGGCGAGAAGGATACCCAAGAAAAACTGTTTTTTATTCATTTTATACCTTTCTTTGATGTTTCAACAATTTACACGACTATTTTATCTCTGGGTTGCTTCCAAACAATGCCACCCCATGAACAGGCAGTGATTTTAACGTCATTTAACACACTGCACCATAAATTACCTATATTTTCTGGTTCCCCACCAAATTATTTCCTTGGATTTATTAACAAATTTAAATGAGATTAAGTTTTTTTTACAATGGACTTATAGGTAAACCCCTGCGGCTGGCCTTTCCCTTTCGGAAAGATGACACTCCCAATATAGCCAATAAGTACACAGCTCATCACACCGATAGCACCATACAAATAACCATTTACATCTGTATACCTGCTTACCAGGAAGGTGATAACTGCACCGGAAATTGTTCCTATAATCACACCTGTAGCATTGGCTCGCTGGCTAAATATGGCCAATACAAAAACCCCGGCCAGGCATCCTCCAATCATTCCGAGCAGTTTTTGGAATAGGTCAAAGATAAACCCTACTTCGGATGCGGCTATCCACATGGCCGTAAGTGTGCCAAAAACACCCATCACTACGGTAATGATTTTTGCCAATTTCAAATATTCCAAATCTCCCAATTTTGGTTTAAAATATTTATGGATATCGGTGATATAGGCGGTAGCTATGCTGTTCATGCTGCTATCAAGGGAGGACATACTTGCTGCAAATATCCCTGCAATCACCAATCCGGCAATACCTAAGGGAAGCTCCGCCACAATGTAATAAGGCAATAATTCTTCTGGATTGATGCTGCCTATTTTTTGAGGATTGGCCAAATAAAAAACATAAAGCACGGTCCCTAAACCAAAAAACAACAATATACCAGGCAAGGTAATGATGCCGTTCGTCCAAAGGCTTTTTGCTGCTTCATCTTCATTTTTAACGGTAAGGTACCGCTGAATGACCACCTGATCCGAGGTATAAGAGATAAGGTTTAAAAAGAAAAATCCAATAATGGCTACCCAGAAAACCAGTTGGGTATAATCCAATGACCAATCTATTAACCTGAATTTCTGGTTTTCCATCCCCACCTGTATTACCTTGCCCCAACCACCCTCAATATTGGAAATGGCAATAAATATGGACAGCAGGGCGCCTCCCAAAAGAACCAGCACCTGAATAACATCTGTCCAAATGACGGCTTCCATTCCTCCCATTACGGTATACACGGTACTGAACAGCCCCATAATGGCAATACAGAAGAAAATATTCATTCCTGTGACTGAAGAAATCGCTATGGCTGGGAGATAAACCACCACGCCCATTCGGGCCAATTGCAAAAAAATAAATGTCAGGCTACCCAATAACCGGACATGGATATTAAACCTTAACTCCAGGTATTGATATGCGGTCGTGATGTTCAGCCTGCGGAAAAAAGGAAGATAATACCTAATGATGATGGGCACGATGGCAAATATCATAAATGAGCCCACCGCTAAACGCCAATCGGTGGCATAAACAATCACCGGAATGGCCATGAAGGTAATGGCACTTAATTGGGTACCATAGATACTTAATCCCGCTGCCCACCAGGGGATTCTCCCACCTGCAAGAAAATATTCATCAGTGGTATTCTCTCTTTTTGAAAAATAAAAGCCAATACCCAACATACAAAACAGGTAAATGCCCAAAGTAGTCCAATTGGCCCAACCGAAAGCATTTTGGGTTTGCATTCCCATTACCATGGGCGACCTGACTCCAGGTCCCCTTTCTCCGTTGGGCACTACCCAATACCCATCCCAAAAGGCCGTGGGCGCTGTCACCCTTGAAATCCCACCCGGCATATTCCCCATTTCCACCCAGGTTTCAGCTTTGCTATGGTAGGCCAGCATTTTGTCTGAAAACCCTGGATGGGTGGGAGGATCTGTATGCAAAAGTGTTTCTTCATCTAATCCCCCGGGAATCAAAATATGGGAATTGCCCAAACTGAAGGCAGGCGAGGGGGCTGCAGCCACACCTCTGGGTAAATCCTTAAGCCGTTCCCATTTACCATTAAGGGAAGGTCCCCCGGGAGAAAATCGGTAAGCGTCTTTCAGTAATTGCCTGTCCAAACCGCCATCATTGTTTTTCACCAAATGAAAACCGCTGAAAAGATAAAATTTACCGTTGTGAGCCGCCGCCACGGACTGAATCCGGGAAGCACCAGGAAAAGCCGGACCTTCCACCCATTTCATCTCTGATTTAGGTTGCTTCAAATCCAATAAATAAAAGGCCTCCATAGCGATCCCTTGCGGGTCTTCCTGCCCCCCTTGAATATAGACCACACCATCCACCAAAGCTCCCGACATGTTGGCCAAGGCCACTGGCAGGGAAGGATAATCATGGTCAATATTGATATCACCATCATGGTAAGATAAACTGAAAACCTTATCGTAATGCCCATTTGAATCATTTCCCCCGATTACCCAAATTTTCTCATTATAAGTTACAGAAACGCCATATGCCAATGGCCGGGGAAGTTTTTCCTTGGCCATTTGCCAAACCTTATCCTTTCTCTCTAAAAAATAGATATGATCATACCAAACCTTCTCTCCCCCTTCCCATGGTTTTCTGCCGGGAAAATTGGCTCCTCCAGCTGCCACCAACACCCCATTGCTCACTCCGGCAAACATGCCGGCAAAACCTTCTTTATCAGGGATCGCTGGCAGTTCTTCCCATTGGATTTCCTTGGCTGCCAAACTATTTGCCAAAACGCTAATCAGAAGAAAAGTGATTTTTAAAAGTGGTTTGATCTTTATCATCTGCGATTAATTGAATTTGAGGTTTAATTTATTGTTAAAGAAACTTCCTTTCCTGATGCAGAGGAAGACAAAGCTGCAAACAACACTTCCATAACATACAAACCATGTTTTCCAGAAACTATAGGCACTTGATCCAGTTCAATCGCCTTTGCAAAACCCTTCCATTCCGATTCCAAAGCACTGGCCATCCAATTTTCGGAGAAAGAATCAGGCAATAATTCCCATTTTTGGTCTTTACCCAAAAAAGCTCCCTGGGAAAAACTAATTTTAAGCATCCCATCGGCTCCATATAATTCTGCATCCACTTGGTTTACCCCGTTTTTGAATCCTGAAAAATGTAAGGAGGCTTGCTGCCCATTACTGAATTTCAGGACGATAATGCCCCCATCATCTACTTCATCCCGGTGAAAAGTATTGGAAATCATCGCATACACACGCTCCACTTTGGAAGGGATCAATGCACAAAGCAAATCCATCTGATGGACTGCCACCGACAGCAGGTATCCTCCACCGGTATTTTTCTTTAAATGCCAATCCTGCCGTTCCGCATGTTTCCAAAATGAGACCGAAGTAGCCCTGGCCATATGAATATCTCCCAGTTTCCCCGACTCCAAATATTTCCTGGCCGCCAAAAAGGCAGGGGTAAACTGCCCGACCTGTCCGAGCATTAACTTCACTTTGTTCTTTTCACAGGTTTTATGAATGGCCAAGCAATCCTCCCATGTAGAAGCCATCGGTTTTTCCATTAAAATATGTTTACCTGCAATGGCGGCTTCAATGGCTATTTCGGCATGCAGATGATGCGGTGTGGCAATCAATACCGCCTGAATGGAAGCATCTTCCAGAAGTCCTTTATAATCTGTATATCCCTCCAGATCATAGGTTTTCTTGAGTTGGTTCAACGCAAGGGGATCTCTTCTGCAAATCGCCTTTAGGTGTAGGTTAGGTAATTTTTCAATGGCCTCAATATGTTTGATGCTAAAATTTCCCGCCCCAATAATTCCTATTGATATCATAGTTGAAAGACCTTGTCCATTCAAAAAAGCGGATAACCTTCAATACCCACCTTAAGTTTAGCCAACCTCCCGGGCCCGGGCTCTGCTATTCCTCCTGTGATCCAGACTTCATCTCCAACAAAACATAGATTACTCGTCAAGGGAATGCCTGAATCATAAGTCGCCAAAAGTTCCCCTTTTTCAGAAAGCACCTGTACAGCCTGCATCCCATAATGGGCTACCCAAAGCCTGCCATTATTGTCCAAAGCCAACCCATCCGGAAGGTTGCCGGTTTCAGTCTTGTTTTCATTAAATGGCAATGAGGCAAAAACGATCATATAATCAGTATCTTTAGGATGGGCATTTAAATCCACTTTTAAAATCCGGTTTTTATAACTTTCAGCAACCCATAAAGAATTTCTTTCCTTTTGGAAAACGATGCCATTGGCGAAGTCTATCCCACTGGCCACGATACTGGCTGATCCGTCCCAGCCGACAAAATAAACCATTCCTTCCTGCCGGATGGAATCTGTAAAATAAAAACCCCTGTCCGGATCAATGGATATATCATTGGGGCAGCGTACTTTTTGTCCTTCTATGGTATCCGGAGATACTTTGCCCAAAAGTTTCCCCCTGTCATTGTACCTCAAAACATGGGCAGAAAAACTGTCACAAACCAAATGATCTCCGTTGGGCAAGATGGCCTGGCCATTGGGCCTTTCACCTTTACCCCAATGAAAAGAACGCCCCCCCTGGTACCTTCGAATCCCCTGACCGGCTAAATCGGTAAAATAAAATGAACCCTTATGATCAACTGCCGGGCCTTCTGTATAATGCTCCAATTCCAGCAAAAGCTCTGGAAGGGTGGTATTGGGGTCGGGGAGTACGTTTTTATCGGCGCTTTGCATCTTTTAAATTAGGTTAATGCATCTAATGGATACAAAGGTTTTCTCCTGTTCCGGTAAGGTAATTTGACCATATCCGCACGGGTAACCCCTGGGGTATTTGCCCGAATGATACTTTTGCAAACAGACTGATAGGCCGCCAATGGTGCATGCACCCCCTTGGCCACAATGATGTCAAATTGAACTGGATCAATATTGAAATGCAATAATTGTTGAAGACTGAAAGGCACGGTTCGCAAAGAAGTAAGCATGAGTGTATTGCCAGATTTGGTTTTTACAATGGCTGTTTCTCCCATATTGTAATTAACCTGTCCCCCATGTCTGGGCTCTTTTTCGGTAAACTTGCCCTCCACCATTGCCAACAATTCAAATGTAATTTCTATGGGATTTCCATGCTGTTTATCGGTTTTCCCTCCAATACTTAAGGTAATCGCATTGTTATTTTTCAATCCTTTGATGGCCTTCACCACTTCAGGGTCATAAATACAGATAAAACTTCTTTGCCCCACCTGTGATTCCAACATCTCCAATAAAAAAGTGCTGTCTCCTGGTGATCCGCCCCCAACATTATCCCCCATATCTAATAAAAGTAGAGGCTTCTGCGCTTTTCGGATTTTCTCCGGCAATTGGTCAAGGCCAATTTTGTCCCCGGAAAATTTCAAATGGTTCTTAAAAATATAATCATTCAGTTCATTTACTGCACTTTGGGCCATAGGTTCATCCCCATCTGCCACTACGATAAAACTGGTCCCCATTTCTAGAACATCGGCATAAGGAAAACCCAGAACGACGCTGGAGGAAAGAATATTAGGCTTTTTGGCTATTTGTGAGGCCAATTGATACAGTTCCCTACATGGACTGGAACCCGTATGTTGCATCTCAATGCTTATGGCTACCTTACTTTGAATAGCCTGCATGGTTGGGCATATTTTCCCACTTAAAGTTCCTACCATAAGCTTTGCCGCCTCCATTCCCACCTGCCTTTGATCAACATGAGGGTTGGTCTTATAAGCTACCAGGGCATCCACTGCCTTCACCATATCTTCACTTAGATTGCAATGGGGGTCAATGGTGCCTATAATGGGTAGGCTGGGACCAAGCATGTCTCTGACCATTTTCAACCAATGACCATCAAAATCCATATAAGAGGTGCTAACACCTGCGCCATGAGGCACTACCATTAATCCATCCAAAGGCAAAGCATCTGTTAAGGTTTTTTTTACTTCCACCAACAAGCGTTCTGCTGTTTCCCCGGAGATGGTACCTCCAGGTGTGGCTTCTGCATAAAGCAGCGGAACGATCTCCAAATAAGCTTCTTTTTCCAACACCTCCACCATACCACCGATCTCATGATAGGCATCCCGGTATTCTTCAATGATTGAATGGCCATAGAGCAGATGTCCGTTTCTGAAGTCCTTCCAATCAGTGGGTTTTTCCAAAAAAGTATTGGACTCATGGTAAACACCTAAAATACCGATCCGTTTTGGATTTTTATTCTGCATATGCGATCAGATCAACTTCAAATTTCAACAAAGTTCCCAAACACCCAATCAAAGTGGTCCTGGCAGGGTATGGGGATTGAAAATATTCTTTATAGATTTGGTTGAATTGGCCCAGGTCCTCCTGACGGGCTACATAATTCCTGACCTGCACGACATGACTGAAATCCAAGCTCGCAGCAGCCAGAATCCTCCTGGCATTTTCAAAAGACCGTCGCACTTCCCCTTCAAAGTCATCATTCACTATTTTTCCATTATCATCCACTGAGGCCTGACCCGATACAAAAACCAGGTTGCCTACTTTTAAAGCCGGAGAAAACGGCAAGGTACTTTGGGGAACTCCCTCCCCGGAAATAACTTCTTTCTTCATAATTTAATTATTAAAAGAGCTTGCATTAAGCCCAAATATAGATCGATTTATAATACACCATATTTTTTATAAGCATTCATTGCCTTCATTCCCTTTTTGATTTCATCCCTGGTGATATTTTCAGCATTTACTTTGAGCATGGCCTTTTCAATGACAGTTTCCTCCACATCCTGAGGAATGACCACCATCCCATCTTCATCGCAGAACACCAAATCTCCGGGGGAAAAGAGGACACCACCTATTTCCACAGGCACATCGATATCAATGACCCTCTGCCGGTTTTGGCTGTCATATACCCGCTTTCCTTTTGCAAAAACCGTAAAACCCATATCCCTGATTTTGGAAATATCACGGATACTGCCATCCACCAATGCGCCGACACAACCCCTGTTAGCGGCAGCAGTCGCTAGTAATTCTCCCCAAATGCCAGCCCGGTTTGATCCAGCTGCTGCTGCTATAAAAATTTCGCCTGGCCTGCAAGCATCTACGGCTTTTAATTCCAATTCATAGGGGTTGGGATCCGTATGGTTAAGGTCCGACCAAAGCGTGGTTTTACACCTTCCGACCATTTTAGGCTTTCCCGCATGAATGGAAAAGGAAATGTCCGGTGATTGGTTGGTAAACCCCAGGGCATCCAGGGCATCGGAGATCACTGCCACATAAAGTTTTTCTTCCATCTCCTGAATGGAATAGTTTGTTTTTTTCATCTTGCCTGGGGAGATTCTTTAATTTTGGAAGCATCAATAATTAATTTGACCAAAGATTCGACTTTTTCCTCTTTCCAAGGCTTATTGGTATTGCCAACCGGCGGTATGGCGGGACCGATGTCCACGGCATACCGAAGCTGAATGGCCTGTCTGAGAAAGGTCCAAATATTGGGCAATACCTCTGCAATCATCTCCTGAAAAACCAGCATAAAATCCGTGGCCAACTTTACATTTCCTTTTAAAAAGGAATTGCGCACAAATTGGCATTCCGGACCAAACAAATTATAAAAGGAACCAATTGCACCAGAGGTACCACACAGGGCCGCATGACACATCAACTCATCTGCCCCACTGAAAAGGGTGAGCTTTCCCCTGGAACTATAGGATATGGTACTGATTTCCAAAAGGTTATTGGTGGTCAACTTCATCCCAGCCATATTGGGAAGTTGGACCAGTTTATTGACAAAACCCACAAGCCCATCAGAAAAACCACTGGATCCGAGCTGGTAGGGGAAAAAGGGTAAATCAGTGGATTTTGCAATTTCCTCATAATGCCTTAATGCCATGGCAGAACTGCCATCAGAAGAACTGTAATAGACCGGTGCGACGGATGATATGCCGTCAACTTTACAGCTTGCTGCATGTTTTGCCAGGATTACGGATTCCCTGGTGGTCATGGATCCTACCTGAACAATGATAGGTATCCTGCCATTATTGACTGCTGCCGCCACTTCTGTTACTTTCTTTCTGTCGGCTTCTGTAAGTAAAAATCCCTGCCCAGTGGACCCGAGCAAATAAAGCCCGTCCATCCCCTGTGATATAAGGAGCTCCAACCATTTCTCCAACTGACCAATATCCGGCCGTCCATCTTCATTCAATGGGGTTAACATGGCAGGCCATACCCCTTTAAGTTTATCATTCATGTTGATTTGTTAATATTTCGATTTTAATCATTCAACTCCAAAATAATTTTCCATTCCCTTTTCATTTTCAAGATATTGAACAGGATTCATTTTAATCATATTTTCTGTAGAAGGGGGATCTTTGAAACCACTTCCGGTTATGATACATATTGCCTTTTCCCCTAAATCCAATTCACCTGATCGGACAGCTTTCAACCAACCGGCCAGGGAAACGGCACCGGCAGGTTCAGCGAAAATCCCCTCTTTCTCCGCCAACAAGCGCTGGCAATCGAAAACTTCCTCATCAGTGACCAAATATCCATTTCCTTTCGTGTCTCTACAAGCCTTTAGGGTTTCATTGCCATCGATTACATTGGCCACCTGCAATCCACTAATTTTGGTAGAAGCATCTTTCACCGATTGGGCATGATCCAGGCCTGTTCTTAAATTGCCCGCAATGGTATTGTTACCTTCAGGTTGGACACAATGGACCCTGGGAATTTTAAAATCAGGGTTGCTTAGCTTCCATATCTGAAAGCCCCTGGCCACTGCTAATGTAAGGCCTCCTCCTCCTGCGGGAACAAATAGATTTTCGGATTTGGGCATGTCCTCAGCAATTTCAAAACTGATGGTTTGTACGCCCATCATTCCTATCGGGCAATATTTAAATGCACTTACCTGAATTTTAGTATGGTTTTGTATGGCCAAATCAGCAAGCTTGTCAAATACCTTTTCACTGATTTCACTGCTCCTACCAAAACCATTTATCATGAACAATTTTGCCCCATAGGCTCTCATCTGTTTTAACTTCCCCTCAGGTGCTCCCTCCACAATGGCAATTTTACATGGCAAACCTGCCGCAGCTGAATAGGCAGCGAGGGCGGCCCCAGTATTTCCACTTGAAGTGGCCAAACAGATTTTACTTTTTTTGTTCAGGATTTCCGCCATGGCAAAAGCCGCAAAACGATCTTTATATGACCCCGAGGGATTTGCTGTTTCCAACTTAAAATACAAATTGTCCATACCCATATCAGGACCAATATTTTTAGATTGTATCAACGGGGTCCCCCCTTCCCCTAAACTGAAAGGGTGCAGGTCAGCGGGCAAATCCATCATATTTCTGTGCTTCCAGATTCCTTTCAAAACTCTTTGGGAAATTGTGAATGTTTGTTTTTATAACTGCTGAAATTATGTGTAAATCCCCCGTCAATCACCAAAGAGGTTCCGGTGACAAACGAGGCTTCATTTGATGAAAGCCAATAGACCCCGTTGGCAATTTCCTGAGGGGTAGCACTTCTCTTTAGCGGGGTAAGATTTTCCATGTCCCTTACCAGGTCTTCACTGATGTTTTTGCCTCCACTGTCCGTAAAATCCTGACTCATTTTTGTTTGTACATTGCCCGGACAGATGGCAATTACCCTGATTCCGGAAGGTCCATACAAAGCGGCCATTTCATAGGTGATGCTGAGCAATGCCCCCTTCGAGGCTGCATAAGCAGGACTTGTTCCTCCGGCCCTTTCTGCCATGATGCTGCTGACATGGATAATCACCCCATTGGAATCATTTTTTTCCATACTTTCAGCTACCATCCTGCTTAAAAAAACCGGGGCCGTCAGGCAGATCCTCATGGTTTTCTCCCAATTTTCCAGGGAGATGGTTCTGAGGGTTTCCAGGGTCCTCCATGCTGCATTATTGATCAGAATATCAATCCTGCCCCATTTACCCAGCGTTTCATCTACCACATGTTTAAGAAAATGGGCATTAGCCAAATCACCATGAAGGACAAGGAAGTTATCCCCTTCTTTTATCATGTCTGCGGTTTCATCCAATTCTTCTTTTTGATCTGCGACCAAGGCAATTAAATCTCCATTTTCGGCAAATTTTTGTGCCATAGCCCTCCCAATTCCCCGAGAGGCACCAGTGATGATGATAACCCTTGGCCGATAATTATCCGTTTTGTTCATCCTTAATTTTATTTTCACTGGGTAAAATCCCTGCTAAGGCATCCCCTTTTTTTGCCATGGGGACAGCCCGGATCAAAAAAACGATCCCATTCTGCTTGGCTTGGATCTTGGCCTTTTCCTCTCCATTATGATCAAAAATATGTCCCAAAACTTCATTTTTCCTAACTACTTGTCCTAATGCAACCTCCGCTACAAATATTCCTTCCTCAGGTGCTGGATACATTTTCTGCAAATGTCCACTCCCCGGTTGGTTGTCCTCGATTTTAAGTTCCACTTGTGACATCCATTTTTCGAAAGTAAGCATCCCAAAGTACGCCAATACATTTTTGCAACCCTCCACCAAATTTCCGATTCCTTCCGGATGAAATCCGCCTCCCCTGAATTCTGTATAGATGGCCGGAACATTTTCATCCCTGGCCACAGATAAGGTTCTTCCTTCCAACTCCGGACTTGTCCCCCAAATGATAGGTAAGTTAAAGGCTTCAGCCATGGCCCTTTGGGTTTCCAGCACTTCCGTAGAGGGATGCAACATATATCCAGACAAAGGTGAAATGTCATATAAATTTCCTCCTGTATGCATATCAATTAAAAAATCGGATTTCATGATCAATTTGCTGATTTCATGAGCTACCCTTTCGGTGAGGCTTCCGGAATGATTTCCCGGACAGGTCCTGGCCAGGTCAAGGCCATCCTCCCCCGCTCTCGAAGCTGCCAGATAAGCCCCTTTATTTACAACAGGCACCAAAGTCAGGGAGCCACTTACCAATTTATTGCCCAGTTCCTTTATAAGTTGCATCACTGCCATTATGGGTTCGTATTCATCACCGTGGATACCTGCGATGATAAGTCCGTTGGGACCGGATTTTGTACCGGCAATTGTTGTAATAGGAAAAAGTTTCGACATATATTCCTTTTAAATCTTAATTTATAATTTGGATGATTTCTTTGACCAATTCGTTGGCCATTAATTGATGGCCTGAATCATTGGGATGTATGCCATCCAATAATAAATCATCCATCGGCCTACCTGTGTTTTTGGCATGTTCCATAAATAATTTAAAATTATCCACCAACCCGGTTTGGTAGGTTCTGGAAAGTGCCCTTACCGTATTCACATACAGCATTAACCTGTCATTTTGAAAGGCCGGAAATTTTACTCCCAATGCATTGGGAGCTAGTAAAATCACTTTAACCTGTTTTTCCTGTAGGGACTTTATCATAAATGTAAGGTTCTTTTCAAAATCCTTTAACGGAATCCGGGATGGGCCATCGGAATCCGAACCATCAATATGGGCATCATTTGTCCCAAAACCTATGATCACCAAATCAGGATGATGGGCCAGCACATCGGATTCGAATCTATCCCGACCATGCTGGATCCTGAATAATGAATGGTCTTTGATGCTTCCGGTATGACTACCCGGAACGCCAGCATTGATTACCTCTGCGGTTACACCTTTTGTGGCCAAAATTTGTGGAAGCCTTTGTGCATAAACCTGATTAATGGTTTTCCTTGTTGCTGTAATGGAATTACCAAAAGCCACTACAATTAATTTTTTTTCCTGAAATAGCCCTTTTTCGATTTCACATTGCATCCCGGAATGGGCATTGAAATAATTTTCCATTGCCATCAGGGGTAACAACTCCAGAAAAAACAATAATACTACAAGATGCATTTATTCATAAAATTTGATGTTTGCTGTCTAAATTTCGGATCCTAATAACGCAGAAACTTAGTCTCCATAAATCCAAGCCAGGTCCAACAAGGTCAATTTAGTGATGGAAAGTCCGGTTCCCTTGGGCCTGTTGCCCGCACAATAACCAAGTAAAACCTCCTTATCATTGACAAAATGGATGGCCGTATAACAATACCAGCCATCCGGGTCATCCTCCAGCACCTTTTCATGCTCCCAGGTCTTACCGTCATTTTTGGAGATGGCTATATTCAATGGTGTCCTTTTTCCTTTGTACAATCCCTCTTTTACGCCATTATTATTCCAGACCATCATCAAATCCCCTGTTGATGGAATTCTACTAATCGTGGCCGGTGATAACGGGGAAGGAATCTTGGTGGCTTTTGCAGCCGTCCATTTTTCTCCTGAATTTTTGGAAAAGGCCACAAATTGGACACCTTCATCGGTACGGATAATCATCATCAATTTCCCGTTTTTTAGACTGACCAGACCAGGTTCCTGTAAAGTAACATTTTTTGGATTCCTAACCTCTTTTCCCGCCTGCCAGGTTACCCCGTTATCATCTGAAAAATAGGTGAACAAGCGGCCTTTTTCGTTGAAATCATCTTCTTCCAAAGACTCATGTAATGCTACAGGCATAATAAGCCTTCCATTTTCCAGTTGTAATACCCTATTGTTATTGAGGACAAAGTACCCCTTCCTATCTGTAATGCAGGATATGGGATCTGACCAGTTTTCCCCTTCATCTTTAGAAATCCGCATTAAGGGAATACAATCATTTATACTGTTTTTCCGGGCGTAAAACAAGGCAATATTTCCATCCTGAAGCCTCAATAAGGAAACGGACATGACATTCATTCCCCCATCATTGGAGACTACAGTTTTACTTTCACTTGTCCAGGTTTGACCATCATCTGCGGAATACCTGGCTGCCAAATAAGCCGAACCAAAATCACTGGCTGAAGCACCTGTAAAATGGGTGTAAATAAACATGATCCTGCCGTCATTTAAGCGAATAAAATCCCCCTCACTATTTCTGGGGTTGTTTTCACCGGGATTAAGTTTTAATACCATACGGATATCGTTACTTTTAGAAGATTGAGCATATATACCCTCAATGCTTACCAGAAAGTGGGAAGCAAGCACCATTAAATAGAATAATTTTATTTTTTTCATGGTTTTACAATTCCTTCATCTGGAAATTTCGCATTCGATTCTTCAAGCCATTGTCTTAGTAATTCTCTCATTTTCTTCGTCATTCCTTTCTTTTTTGCACTTAAATCTACTTTTTCGCCAATATCCTCTGACAAATTGTACAAGGTGGAAATACCAGTTTTGTACTCATATATCAATTTATAATCTCCTGATCTTACTGCTGCCTGAAAAACCCCGTGTGGATAATGCCAATACAATGGTCCTCTCTTGATAGACTTTTCTTTTCCTAGTAAAATACCTTTGAAACTATGGCCATCCTGATGTTGCTCAGGAATGAGTGGTAGTTCAAGTAGATCCAGAATTGTGGGATACAGATCATCCGTTATTAATGGGGTTGAATTTCTGGTTTCAACCTTTATTCTGTCTGGCCATCTGACAATGAGAGGCACCCGTATCCCGCCTTCATACAAGTTATGTTTTCCACCTCTTAGCGGGGAATTTGAAGTCACATTCATTTTACCACCATTGTCAGATGTAAAAATGATAATCGTATTTTCACGAATCCCAAGGTCATCTACTTTTTTCAGCAAACGCCCAACATTTTCATCCATATGCTCCACCATGGCTGCATATTCTGGAATATTTTGATAAGCCCGGGATTCATTGGCCTTGTCATCATTTCCAAGTATCCCTGCTTCGGCAAACTTCTTCTGATATTTCTTAATGGTTTCTGACTTAGCCTCCAATGGCGTATGTACTGTATGAAATGATAAGAAAGCAAAAAATGGTTCGTCTTTCCCGCTTTTATCTTCGATAAAGTCGATCACCTCGTTGGTTAATCTGTCAGTCATATACTCACCCTCCGGACCATCCTCAATATGAGTAGCATGGTATGGAGAAAAATAATTGATTTGTGTTAAATAGTCCAGAGGTGGTTTCTTGTCAGGATACAGTATTTTCCAGGCATTTATAGAAGACGCTCCACCTATGGCAGTGTCAAATCCCTGGTTTGAAGCCCAATGCCTTTGTTCATACCCCAAATGCCATTTACCAAAATATCCGGTTTTATATCCATGGTCCTTTAGCGATTCAGCGATTGTATATTCTGATAACTCAAGCTGATGTGTTACAAAGGACGCATCCTGTTCAGGTGTTATAAGATAGGTGGTAATTCCAGTTCTAGCAGTTGATTTCCCGGTTAAAATAGAAGCTCTTGTTGGTGAACAAACAGGTCCTCCTGAATAGAAATCAGTAAAAACCATACCTTGGGAGGCCAATCTATCCACATTGGGAGTTTCATATCCCCTACTCCGCATATATCCCAGATCACTCCATCCCAGATCATCCACCAGGATGAATAAAACATTCGGGGCTTCGTCTACATCAATCGCATAGGTAGATGTTGGACATAAATGAAAACTCACTAAGGTCAAAACACTTAAACATACGAACAAGAATTTATGTCTCAATTTGAATAGTGTTATCATTCTTCCTGGATTCTAAGTTTTTTATTCAGTAATTCTCTTTTGTAGAGCCAGTCTCTTTTCATACGTGTTATATTTGTCACGGAAAGACAATTCCCAACTTTTCCTTTACTCAGCCGACACTGCAACAGTTACAACGATACGATACCCTACAAGCTCTTGGTTAATTTCATCATTAATAAAAGGAAAAATAAAATCAGCCCCTTGGCTAACCTAATACTTAAATCTTTCCGTTAATAATTTTTAATGAATTCCAGGATAACCCCACCTTAATCCTCCTTCCAGACATATTCCCCAAAATATTCCGGATAATTCCATTTAAAACCAGGGATTTTTTGGTAGCCGTGGTTGGGATAATTTTTATTTACTAAGGCAATTTCATTTGTTAAACTATCCAAATATAAAACCTCGCCAAGGGGATCTCTGGTTTCCTCCTGCCAATCGGCCAATACCTTTTTCATTTTTTCCAATTCTACCTGAAAATCCTTGTCATCGGCCAAGTTCTTAAGTTCCCAGGGATCATTGATTAAATCATACAATTCAAACTCCGGTGGGTTCTTCCAGGTATGATAAACATTCTGAATATTTTGATCCAACTGTAAAATTTCCTCCTCTGTAGTGCCGGAAATGACTGTAGGATATACATGATCGGTATAAACGGTATAATATGGATCTTCCTTACCTGCCAGTAGATTATGGATCAATTTAAATTGCTTTCCCCTTACACTCCTGCGCGGAAAGAAATAAAGGGCGGTACCTTCCATGCCTCCTGCAAATACATGTTCCCTCCAGGGATCTCCTTCCTTACCTTTTGCAAGGCTTAAAAGCGACCTTCCCGGTAAAGGAGCAGCGGTGTTCCCCTTGCCTACAGCTTCTACAATTGTAGGAAATAGATCAATGGTGGAAACCAATTTATCTTTAACTGTTTCCCCCTCCATTATTTTACCCTTCCACTTAATAATAAGTGGTGTTTTCAACCCAGCCTCATAATTGGTAGTCTTGCCCCTGGAAAATTGGGCACCATGATCACTTAAAAAGATGATCAGAGCGTTTTCCATTAAATTATTGTTCTCCAGGGAATCCAATAAAAATCCGATGGCTTCATCCAATCTGTTGATGCTGTTGTAATAATCTGCCGTTACCTCCCTAAGCCTTCTTGTATCTGCAGCAACAAAGGGTAGGGTACTGCTTACTGAATCCGCATTTATGGGATTTTTTGGCATTCCCTCTACCTGCCGCTGTAAAGGGAAATGGGCATCGGGAAAATTAACCATCAGAAAAAACGGGGATTTATCCTTTTTTATAAATTCCATAGCCTTAACGGCGTATTGGGGTAATTCCTCTTTTGCAAAATTGGAGGCGTTGATTTCATGGTAATCAAACGGGATGGCTGCCTGGGGATTAACGTGAATTTTCCCAAGACAGCCAGTACGGTAACCTGCATTTTTAAGATAGGAAGGAATGGTTTCAAAGGTTTTATACATGCGAAAAGAATGGGTGGCCAATCCAATCTGACCGTTTTGGTGGGGATAAAGTCCAGTAAATATAGAACTTCTGGACGGGCTGCATACAGAATAGGTGGTATAGGCATTTTGGAATTTGACACCATTTTTTGCCAGAAAATCGATATTCGGGGTCAGGACTTCCGGATTGCCATAACATCCCAGATCCTGACCATGATCCTCAGAAAGAATTAAAATAATATTGGGCATGGCCTCTCCATTTTCCTGTGGTTCCGATTTACAAGCAGCAAAACCTACTGCGCACAATAAATAAAGTAATAATAAGGATCTATTCCACATAACTAAAATCGGTTTCTAGGTAAATTAATCCTGGTAGAGCCAATCCTTACTGACCTTACTGATATTGGTTACGGAAAGCCCGGTTCCGGCAGGCCGGTTTCCGGCGCAATACCCTAACAACACATCCTCTCCTACGAAATCCATCGCAATATAACAATACCAGCCATCAGGGTCATCCTCCAGGGTTTTGGTCATTTGCCAGGTTTTCCCTTCATCTTTTGATATGGCCGCATTCAAAGGGGTCCTGAGTTTGGATACTTCAGGATCCTCGGATAAATTATTGTTCCAAACGGCCAAAAGGTCCCCGGTACTCGGAATTCTTTCAATGGTGGCAGGTGATACAGGAGACACTAAAGTACTTTTTTCCACCTCAGACCAGGTCAAACCCCTATCCTGAGAATAGGAATAACATTGGACCCCGGCATTGGACCGGATAAACATTAATATGGATCCATCTTTTAGTTCCACCAGACCGGGCTCCTGAAGGACAATACCATCAGGATTGGGGACCTGTTCACTGCTTAGCCAATTTTGTCCATTATCATCCGAATAATAAGAGAAAATATCCCCTTTACCGCTCCATTCCATCCCAGGACCCGCATGTTTGGCCACAGAAAGCATTAATCTGCCATCCTCCAGTTGGATGACCCGATCATTGTTCAACACAAAATATCCTTCCTTATCCGTAATACAGGGTATGGCCTCCGACCAGGTTTTTGCCTCATCTTGGGAAACCCGCATCATGGGGATACAATCATCCGTATCATTTTTTCTTAAATAGAACATGGCAATTTCCCCATTTTGTAAGCGAAGAAGGGAAACAGACATGACGTTCATTCCGCCTTCGTTAGGAAGGATCTCAACATCTTCATCTGTCCAGCTTTCTCCCTGATCGGAAGAAAACCTTCCTGCCAAATAGGCCGTAGCATGGTCACTGGAAGATTCCCCATAATAATGGGAATAAACAAAAAGGATCCTGCCATCCTTCAGGGTAAT
>JBBDSB010000569.1:0-3357 GCA_040905205.1 Cyclobacteriaceae bacterium | reverse complement strand
CCCTCTTCCACATCACCATTTGCGATTCGGTATTGTTGCGTACCAATAAAATCAGTGTCGGTTAAAGTGCCTTGTTTGTAAAGAAAAGAGGCCTCCGTTGCCGACATGATAATATCAGAAGCTCCTGTATCAAATATAAATTGCATTTCGACCCCATTGATTTTGCAGGGAACATAATAAACACCCCCCTGCTTTATCATTTTGACAAAGGTTTTGCCTGTGGAGGTGGAAGTTATTTGGTTTGTTAGTGGTTGTTGTTGCCCACGCTTTCGTCCTGATTTGCGTTCGCAGGACGAAAACGAACAAACTATCAGTACAATTAAGCTATAAATCAACAATATCCGTTTCATTGTATGTTGGGTTTACTTACATTAATAACTCCCGGCTTGGGAACAATATGGATTAGGAATCGCTGATTTAAATGTTCTTCACTTTCACGTAGGGTGCCGCCTGTACCACTTCCTGAAATTAACACCTCGCAATTTTTTCCAAAATCAATATCACCCCAAAATCTGCTTAAAGCTAAAGCTCGCTCGTAGCTTAGTTCGTAGTTATTGAAATAACTATCTTTCGAGGCTTGCCCTTCAATAACGAGTAAATATTGTATATCGGGATATTCTTGATTGATTTTGTTCAATGAATTTTGGATTGAGCGACCTGCTCTTTTTAGTTCGTTTTGGGTATAATTATCAACAATGGTCATATCAGATACTCCTATTGGGAAATTGACCTTGATTTTTAAAATATGTTTTTTGTAAATGTTATTATAATCAAAGTAGGAGGAATCAATCCTGTTTACAGCCTCTTCAATTTCCTTTATTTTGTCCAATTGACCTTGTGTAGCTTTTCTTTCATTCTCAATTTTAACCATTTTTTTTTGCAACAAAGCTATTGTAAGCACAAATAGCACTAACATTACAAAAAACAAACTTGTCATAAGGTCAGAAAAACTTGTCCAGAAAAAGGATTCTTTTTTTTGGCTCGACATCAGATTAGTAATTTTACCAATTTAGAAATCAGTTTTACAAGAATAGGAACAATGTAGAATAAACAAGTAACCGCCAAAAGACTGCTTCCAGCAATAGCCAATGTTTTAAGCCATTTTGGGAAACTAATTTCCTGCTTGATTATACCACCACTGGTATAAACTTCTGCCAATGTTCGGATTTCTTTTGTTAATTCTTCAATTTTCATATTTTGCCAATCTGTAGCTACCTTAAAATCCTTTACTCCTTCCTTTATATGAGTTAGATTTTTAAGTTCCTCAACAAGTTTTGAGGTTTCGGGAAATTTGCTTTGCAATGCTGATTGCTGGTCAATGATTGCTTTTTCAATAGCTTCCAGAGATTTAGAAAAGGATTCGGTAACAATTTCGGTAGTAATTTTTAGCCCCTCCTGAAGCACTTCCTGTTGCCCTTTCATTACCTTATCAAAACTCAATATCTGTCCAGTGAGGGAATCCTGCTACTTTAAAAGAGATTCACCAGTTGTTTCTTTAAAGCGTTCTAAAGCATCTTTTAATAAATTCTACGAAATCCGATGATGCAGAGATGTTTCAGATATAAACCTGGTTAATTTGAATATTTATTTAATAATTAATTTTAATTAATTAACCATATTAAATCTATATAATATTTAAAATAAATCTTGTTAAAGATAGAAAAAGCCATGTTTTTTCGTTTAATTAAAGTTCTGTTAATCAACAATTTAACTACTCAAACATGACTTTGACTGACAACAAAATTACCGAAATTTTCTATCTTATAGACGAATTCTGCATTGAATTTGACAAATCCGTTGAAAAACACATTCTGGGGAATAAACCCAAGAGGACCCCGAAAATGAGCCCCAGTGAGGTCATTACCATCATGGTAATGTTTCATACCGGAGGATTTAGGAATATGAAACACTTTTATATCCATTATGTACAGGTCCATATGCCGCACTTGTTTCCCGACACGGTCTCCTATAACAGGTTCGTTGAATTAATGCAATCCGCTTCATTGCCGATGACTATATTCCTGAAAACCTGTTGTTTAGGGGAAGGAACAGGAATAGCCTTTATTGATTCTACCCCTATTCGGGTATGTAAAAACAAGCGGATCAAGAGGCACAAGGTATTTAAGAACATCGCCCAGGTGGGTAAATCCACCATGGGTTACTTCTTTGGTTTTAAACTTCATCTTGTAATCAATGACAAAGGAGAGCTTCTCAACTTTGTAATCACGCAGGGAAACGTTGATGACAGAGAACCTTTGAAGAATAAAAGGTTTGTAAATGAATTAAAAGGGAAACTTTATGCTGATAAAGGATATATATCCAAAGTATTAACGGAGTTATTGTTTATGGATGGCCTTCACCTGATTACCAATATCAGAAACAACATGAAGAATACCCTGATGGAACTAAAAGATAAGATCATGCTCAGAAAAAGATCTGTCATTGAAATCGTGAATGACGAACTGAAAAACAACTTGCCTTGACGACAGTTTGCCAGATAGAGCATCCCAGACACCGATCATTGGGAAACTTCCTTACAAATTTGATATCAGGCTTGATTGCTTCTACATTTTTCCCAAAAAAGCCCGGAATCAAATCTGAAACCGTTCAAACTAACCAAATTGCCATATATTAAAATCGAATCTCAGGTTAACAGGTCATGCTTGTCTTCGTAAAAAGTATTGCTTTCCTGTATGTTGCTATCCAGCCATGTACGGCCAAGTTCGTTTTGGCTAGTTTGGTATTGAGTTCGGCTTTTTCCTGTCCGTAAAAAGTAACTTTTCGGCAGGTTTCAGTCCTTCGCTTGCAATAAAATAACCCGTTTGCACAAACATGCCCGCTGAGCCGCAGGCCGGGTCAAACACAATGCCGTGGTCTGGTTCGATTACGTTTACGATGGTCTGCACCAAACTCATGGGCGTAAAAAACTCTTCGCCTTCCTGAGCACCTGTCATGGCAAATTTGTTTAGAAAGTATTCGTAAATCTTTCCAAACAAATTCCCATTAGCTTTTTTCAATACCTCTTTCAATACCTCTTTATTGAAAATCCGTAGTAGTTCCCACAACAAGTCTTTGCTGAAAATGGAATAGTTCTTTGGCAATACGCCTTTGAGGTTATCGTATTCGTCCTCACTCAGTTTCATGGCATTATCAATCGATTCATCTATATCGGCACTTTCAGGCAAGGAAACCAGATAGTCAAACTGCGCCTTTTCGGGCAAAAACATGGAGTTTTGCGCTTCAAAATCCTTTTTGTTCAAGGGTCGTTAGCCTCTTTGGGGATGTGATGGCAAGGTTTTCTCCACTTCTATTCTTACTTTTTGAAAGCGGATGTATGCGTGCCGCAAAAATATCAGT
>JBBDSB010000568.1:0-3372 GCA_040905205.1 Cyclobacteriaceae bacterium | reverse complement strand
TCCATTATGCTTTTTAATATTATTACAGGATATTACCACCCCGTAGTGCCCAAAAGGAATAAAAGTGAAATCTTGGTAGTGCGCTGCTTAATAGAAAAATTGTCTGAATTGAACCAATGGTTTTTCACAGATGGCCAAGCCAATGACATGGTAAGTAGTCATTTCAATGATTTGTCAATGCTTCACAGCCTTGACTGGAAAAGTATTCAGAGTAGTGATTTTTCCAAAGCAGATGGGGATTTTGACCGACCCAGAAGATATCAGGCAGAGTTTCTGGTCCATGAACGGGTTCCCGTTGATTGTATTGAGTCGTTAAACGTATACAATGAAGAAGCTGCACAGTATGCGGAGGGAATCATTGAACAAAAATTTAGTAAATTGGTAATAAATATTCAACCCAATTATTTCTTTGTATGATACACTTAAGAAAAGGAGACATGCTTGAATCCGGAGCCCAGGCCCTGGTCAATACCGTCAATACCGTTGGTGTGATGGGTAAAGGTATTGCTTTGCAGTTCAAAGAAGCTTTTCCGTCCAATAACAAAGCCTATGTAACTGCATGCAAACGCAAGGAATTAGTCCCGGGAAAAATTTTGGCTGTGTGGGATGAAAATTTGCAACTTGGAAAAAAGTGCATCATAAATTTTCCCACAAAAACGCACTGGCGTCAACCCTCCAAATATGAATACATAGAAAAAGGGCTTGTGGCTTTGGCCGATTTTTTAAAGAAGGAAAAGATAAAAAGTGTGGCTATTCCTCCTCTTGGTTGCGGTAATGGAGGTCTGGAATGGAGCAAGGTCAGACCCATAATCGAACAGGCCCTTTCCGAACTGGACATGGACATTTATCTGTTTGAGCCCAATGCAGCCATAAAAAAGGTACTTCAGCAACAAGCCGTCAAAAAGGACGTAAAGCTTACCCCTGCCAGGGCCCTATTGCTTTACATGCTGTTTGCATTTGAAAGTATGGGAGAATACAGCAGCTTGTTTGCGGCCAATAAGTTGGCCTATTTTTTACAGCGCAAGGGGCAAAATCTAAAGTTGGAATTTAAGCCCTACCATTATGGCCCTTATGCCATTGGGGTAGAAAAAGTACTATATCACTTGAATGGCGTGTACCTGAAAGGAATGGAACAAGGGCAAGCTAAGCCATTTGAGGCACTACAACTTAATTATGAAAAATGGGAAGAAGTAAAGCACTATGTAAATCATAAACTTTCCAATGCTGATGCGGAGCGGTTGAAGAGCCTGATCCGGTTTATTTCCGGCTATACTTCGGAGCTCTCACTGGAAATCCTGGCTACCGTGGATTTTATTTTAGCCGAAAACCCCAAATATACCCTTGAGCAAGTAAATCAAGCCATTAGCGGTTGGAATATGCGGAAAAAGGAATTATTTAAAGAGGAATATGTAGAAAGAGCTTATCATCACTTAATGAATTATCGAGAAACCATTTTTCCGGTAGCATGACCTCCCCAGGCCAAATCGAACGCATCACCCAAAACCGCATCGTTAAGCTCTTTCAAGAAAAGCTGGGTTACCGCTACCTGGGAAACTGGGAAGATCGGGAAGGCAACAGCAATGTGGAGGAAAAGTTGCTGCGTGACTTTTTGCAACAGCGGTATAATGATCATTTGATTGACAAGGCCTTCTATGAAATCAATAAAGTACTTGACCACCAGCCGCACAAACTTTACGAAACCAACAAAGCTTTTTACGGCCTGTTACGCTATGGGGTTAATGTGCTGCCGGACATCGGCGAAAACAAAGAAACGATCTGGCTGATTGACTGGGAAAACATGGAAAACAATGATTTTGCCATTGCGGAAGAAGTAACAGTAGCTTCGATTCCGCTCAGCCACAGTCATAAAAAGCGGCCGGATATCGTGCTTTATGTCAATGGGATTGCCCTGGGACTTATTGAACTCAAGCGCAGTACCGTTGGCGTAGAGGAAGGTATCCGCCAAAACCTGGACAACCAAAAGCACCTTTTTATCCAGCCTTTTTACCATACCATGCAACTGGTAATGGCTGGCAATGACCACCAGGGATTGTATTACGGCACTACGGAAACCACTGAAAAGTATTTTTTGCGCTGGAAAGATGTGGCGGAGCAAGACAATGTGGCCGGGGAACATTTACTGGAGTTGAGCCAATCCGTGCGGACCCTCAGCGATCCCCTGGAATACCGGCTGGACCGGAATATTGTACAAATGCTGCATAAAGAACGCCTGTTGGAACTGATCCATGATTTTGTGGTTTTTGACCACGGCACCAAAAAACTACCGCGCCACAACCAATACTTTGGCGTAAAGGCCGCCCAGGGGCAATTGCGCAAAAAGGAAGGTGGGATCATCTGGCACACACAGGGCAGCGGCAAGAGCCTCACCATGGTTTGGCTGGCCAAATGGATCCGGGAAAATATTCAGGATGCCCGGGTCTTGATCATTACCGATCGTACGGAACTGGATGAACAAATAGAAAAAGTGTTCACTGGGGTTAAAGAGGAGGTGATCCGCACCACAAGTGGGGAAGACCTGGTGAACAGGCTCAACAACATCTCCCCCTGGCTGATGTGTTCTTTGGTACACAAGTTTGGCAATAAAGAAGATGGCAGCGACAAGGAAACCCAAACCTATTTGGAAGAACTAAAGAAAAATTTGCCTACAGATTTTAAAGCCAAGGGAGATTTTTATGTTTTTGTGGATGAATGCCACCGCAGCCAAAGCGGCAAATTGCATGACGGCATGAAGTCCCTGCTTCCTAATGCCACCTTTGTGGGTTTTACCGGCACGCCATTGCTCAAAAAAGACAAACAAAGCAGCTTAGAAGTATTTGGAAAATACATCCATACCTACAAGTTTGACGAGGCTGTGGAGGATAAGGTAGTGTTGGATTTGCGCTATGAAGCCCGCGACGTGGAGCAGGAGATCAGTTCTCATGAAGCCATAGACGATTGGTTTGACAACAAAACCAAAGGGCTGACCGATTACGCCAAAGCTGAACTTAAATCGCGCTGGGGAACCATCAAAAAAGTATTCAGTGCCAGGTCACGACTGGAAAAAATCGTGATGGACATCATGGTGGACATGAATAAAAAAGAACGCCTGGCCAACGGCCGAGGCAACGCCATGCTGGTCTCCGAGAGTGTTTACAATGCCTGTCGCTATTACCAGTTATTTCAGGATGCAGGATTAAAAAAATGTGCCGTGGTCACTTCCTATACGCCCCATCATTCTGACATCAAAGGGGAGGAGACCGGAGAGGGCCTGACCGAGAAGTTGTTGAAATACGAAGTTTACCGGAAGATGATTGCCCGGCATTATAATATTTCGGAGGACAAGGCCCAAAACCAGGCCGAGGCATTTGAAAA
>JBBDSB010000567.1:0-20449 GCA_040905205.1 Cyclobacteriaceae bacterium | reverse complement strand
GGGGTCATGCCAATGGTGCAATTCTTGGGATACTTTGCAGTGCGGCTATCATGATATGGGTAAAAAGTTACACAGACATTCATATTTTGTTGTATGGGGCCATCAGTTTGATCTCCTGCTTTGTAATAGGCTACTTGGCAAGCCTATTCATCAAAGGAAAATCCAATACCCAGGGTTTGACCTTGTTTACAAAAATTTAAAAAGTATATTTATAATTCCCGGATCAAAAGCCTGTTTTTAATGAAAAATATATAATTCAATAGCCAAACACCGTGATGGTTATGGGTTCATTAAGGGTCCTCCTGGTTTACCACACCATCATTAGACGGGATTTGGAAAACAAAAGGGGAGAGTAGCCCCTCACCTTATTGATCCACCTTTCGAGTCAAAGGAAAAAATTTTCTACAGGGATCAATCTGAGCTATGGTCCAGGGTAATCATCAAATTTTAAACCTTACCACCAAACTTAAGACTCAGCTTCAAAAGAAATATGGGGACAACTGGCCCGTAAACATTCCCTGATTCAATACCAGGATGACCTTATTGATGTAAAAAATAATCCGCAGGATTGAGGAAGATTTCAGGGTCAAGAGGAATTGCTTACAGTGTAGAAATGCTGGCCGGAAAAATTAAGGAAACGAAACAGCATAAAACCAAAAAAGAAGACCTTTCCAACCTGGTCTATAATTTTATAGACCGCTACATTCAGGAGCATGATCTTAAGCGGGTGAAGGTAAGTCTGGTGGTCTATAAATCCCTCAAAAGCATTTAAAAAATTACCAAGCAAAGACAAGGACGAAAATCCGCTTCGATAAAATCGACTATAACTTCATGCAAGCTTTCCAGAATCACTAGATTGGCTGGGAAGAGGTACATGAGACAACAGGTACGGTAAAAACCTTGAATAACATTACCATTGCTAAGCAATTGAGTATTCTCAAAACCTTTCTTGGTTATGCCAGAAGGCAGGGAATAAAAGTTAATGATGGGTACAATCACTTTTCTATCAAAAAAGATAAGTTGGAAGTCAACGCTTTGACCCATGATGAATTGGACCTGCTTTTTAATTTCAACCTGAGCTCAAATGAACGATTGGACCAGGTGCGAGATCTTTTCTTCTATAGCTGTGTGACCGGTTTTCGATTTTCTGATCTCCAGCAGATGAGAGGATAGCATATTATAGAAATGGAAATCAGGCTGACTATAAAAAAACCAAGGGGCCTTCCATCGCCCCTCTGAATAGTATTCCAAAGCCATTTTGGGGAAATACAAGGAACTGACCAATCCCATTCCCATGATCTCTAATCAGAAGTTCATCAAATATGTCAAGGAACTCTGCAGCTGGCCGAAATCGACGATGCTATTGAAATCATCGGGTACAAAGGAGCTACCCAAGCAATCCACCATGTACAGGAAACATGAAATTATCAGTGCCCTTACCGGAAAGAAAACCTTTGCCACCCTCTCCCTGGAAAAAGGGATCCCCGCAGAGACTGTGATGAAGATAACCGGGCATGCGGATTACAAGAGCTTTCAATGCTATGTGAAAGTTACCGAGGAAAGAAAAAGAAACGAAATGCAGAAAGCCTGGGGAGCTCCTGTATGAAATAAAAAAAACCAATGTTCCATGAAAAAATTCGATCCAACAAGTCCCTTATGGCAATACCAGCTTAGGGAGTACCTGTTATTGTACGATAGTAATTCCGAAGAAGAGCGAATCCAGGCTTATCACTACGGGTGCATTTATATTCCAGTAACCGACAGCACTTTGACTATTTTCAAACTTTATCCGACCCAGGAAATGGTTTATCTATCTGTCCCTGATTTACCCCATCCTTTTTGCCTTTTTTAGCCTGGTTTTGGCACTTTCTGTTGAGGGGTATTAAAAGTACCCATTTCGCTTATCTTTTCGGGGATAACGGCCGGAATTATCTACAACCTAATTGGCTATACCCAGGGAAATAATCCCCATCCTCCTCGATTCTGGATTTTTGAGTTTTGCAGCTCTTAAATATTCGTGGGAAGTACCCTGTCAAGCAAAATTTTTTTATCCTTTACATGTCCATTCAAAAAAATCAATTTTCTTCAAATCCTTTTCCAATAGGGTAGATTCATCCAAAGTGAAGGAATTCAGGGGCAATCGGACAGTTCCACAATCCATACCGATCAGATGCATCATTGCCTTTTGGGCCCGGAGACCACCAAATTTCATGATTATTCTGACCATTTCTACAGATTGTAACTGCAGGTTTCGGGCCTTTTCCATATTACATTGGTTAAAAGCATCTATTACATTGTAGTACAATGGGGCTGCAAAATTAAATGTACTGCCGATAAAACCCAGAGCGCCACTTGCCAGGGCTCCCAAAAGGATTTCGTCCGACCCGAACAAAATATCATATTCTTTATTCGAGGCATTAAGGCAGGATTGGTACTCATTAATTAAAGGAGTGGTATATTTAATACCGACCAGAGATGGCAATTTTTCCTTGGCAATATCCAAAAAATTGACCATGTCCAGATTCACGCCGGTAAGGGCTGGAATGTTGTAATAATAAAATGGTAGTTCGGGTGCTCCTGAAGCGATTTCAGCAAGGCAGTTGACAAGAGTAAGGTTGGAATCTATTTTAAAATAGGCCGGAGGGGTGGCTGAAATATAATCCGCCCCAATCTCCTGAGCATGTTTAGCCAAGTCTTTTGCTTCCCTTAGGCTGTTATGTCCAACATGCACCAACACCTTGAGCTTATCCTTGGATTCCGCTACAAATGCTTCCGTTAAGATTTTTCTTTCATTGGTACTTAATGATGGTCCTTCTCCAGTGCTTCCGCAAACAAATATGCCAGTAACTTTATTTTTTACCAGCATTTTTACCATATCAGGCACTTTTTCCAAGTCCAATGATCCACCTGGCTTGAAGGGACTGAAGGTGGCCGCTATTAAACCTTTTAAATTTTCCATAAACTATTCATTTTATTGATCAAGATTAATATTTTTTTATCTGTGGGTCACATTATACAATGTAAGCCCCTCTATGCTTTTCTCTTTTTTCGGGAAAACAAGTAAACTGGCGATATAACCAATGCTAAAACAGGCAACAATTCCAGTAAAGGCATAGAGCAAAAATGATAGGGTGCTAAAATCTTTAACAAGAAACTGAATCACTCCACTTGCTAATAGTCCTATGACTGCGCCGTAACCATTGGCCCTGGTACTGCAAATCCCCAGCAAAAAAAGCCCTCCCAATCCCCCGGCAAACAGGCCAATAAATGTATTTAATTGGTCCCAAAGAGATTTTATATCCCATCCTGCCATTATTAAGGCAAATCCTGTTCCAGCTAAACCAACGATCACCGTGGTTAACCTAGCCATGTTCATAAAGCTTTGTTCGCCGGCCAAAGGGCTGAAGCGCTTATAAAAATCCGTGGTGACTACAGAAGCAATGGAATTCATGCTGCTGTCTAGACTGGACATCGCTGCAGCAAATATGGCTGCAATCATCAAACCTGCCATTCCCTGGGGAAGTTGCGATACGATATAAAAAGGAAAGATGGCATCTGTATTGGAAAGAGTAAAATCCATAAGCTGTGGGTTTTCCCTGAAAAATGCATACAACAATGTACCAATACTAAAAAAAATTAGAGTTGCCGGAATGGTCAAGAGAGCAGATCCCCAGATTCCCCTTGCCGCAGACCGCTCATCTTTAGTGGTTAAATACCTTTGAATGGTGGTCTGGTCGCTGCCATAGCTGATAATATTGGTACCCAAACCACCAAACAACACCACCCAGAATGTCGGGGTGCTCAGGTCAAAAGTAAAATCAAAAATTTGGAATTTATTGTTTTCTATTGCCAGATTTACAATTTTTCCTATACCGTCTTCTGTCTGAAATGCAATCAGAAACAGGCAAAGCACGGCCCCAAAAAGCAGGATTATTACCTGTACCACATCTGTCCATATGACGGCCTCAATTCCGCCCAACACCGTATATACGGTGCTTAGGATTCCCATAATCAGAATGCAGTAAACCACGTCAATTCCTGTCACCACAGATAGGGCAAGTGAGGGAAGGAAAAGTACGATTCCAATTCGGCCAAACTGCAGGAGGATAAACATAAAACTCCCTAACAGTCTTACTGCAAGGTTAAACCTTTTCTCAAGGTATTCATAAGCAGTGGTGATGTGTAGCCTTCTGAAGAAAGGAAGGAACAGATAAACAATTACTGGGGCTACCAAAATGATGGTCATATTCAAGGTAAAATAACCCCAATTAGTGGCATACGTTTTTGCAGGAATGGCCATAAAGGTAATGGCACTTAACTGTGTGCCAAAAATACTGATTCCAGCTGCCCACCATGGAATACGGCCTCCTGCCTTAAAGTATTCATCGGTAGTGGTCTCTTTTTTGGAAAAATAAAATCCCATGCCCACTAAACATAATAAATACAGTCCAAGTACTGAGTAATTAATCCAGCCAAAACCCCCTTTTTGTTTAATATTTTGAGTCACCAGGATTTTGGGAGTTCTTACACCAGGTCTGATTTCGCCAGTAGGGATGACAATTTCCCCATCCCAAATCAAAGCATTGGTGGTGACCTGGCTGATTTTCAAGCTGTCCGACAATTTTGTCCATGTATTGGTAATGGTATTGTAAGCCAGAATTTCTTTACTGAATCCAGGATGATTTTCGAGTAGGTCTCTTTTGATATTTAGGGAATCTTCCAAAGATTCCAACCTCAAAAACAATTCCCCCCCATCTCCGCCAAACACTAGGATATGGTTGGCGCCAGAAGGAACAGCAGTACCTGCTTGTACTGATCTCGGATTCCCCGGTTCTGTAAGGACTGAACCCAAGTAAATCCATTGCTCTGATTTTGGATTATAGGAATAGGCATCTTTTAAAACATTGGTGGTTTTCTCAGGTCCAATGTCCCTGCCACTTAAAAGATATAAGCAATTATCCAATCCATTGCTTTGTGCCACTGTTATGGGATAAATTCTTGGCGGACCTGGCCAGGGTTCCAGTTCTTTCCAATGAAAGGTGCCGGGATCTTGGCGGTTTTTCAGGTCCAGTTCCCAAAAATTACGGGTTGAGATTGGATTTAACATGGATTCCTGGCCTCCAGTAAGGAAAATTTTACTGTCGACCATGGCACCTGACATGGCTGTCAATGTTCTGGGAAGGGAGGGGAATTGGAGAAACTTGACTTTTTTGTTTTGATTATCCCATTGCATAAGAAAAACATCTTGGTAACTGCGATCCGCATCATTGCCACCGATGCACAAAATTCCTTCTGGAATAGAAATAGAAACCCCATAGGCCATGGGTTTTGGCAAATTCAAATCCTTCTCCACTCTCCATTTATATTTTCCTTTGTCAGTTTTTTCCAGGATATAAATCTGGTCCCAAAAAACCTTTTCTCCTCCTTCCCAAGGTAAAGATTCCGGGAAATTAGCACCACCTGCGATAATCAGTGCCCCATTATGGATACCCGTAAATGGTCCGGCCAATCCTTTTTGAGCAGTATGACCGCTTGAGGGAGGCATTTCAGGCAGTTCCTGCCAGTTAAATTGAATCTCAGGAATTTCCTTGTGATCCGTATTACAGGAAACCTGGCTAATAAAAGCCACAGAATATAAAAAAACCCAAAATTTATTTTTCATTAGTTAATAGAAGTAGCCAAATTGTCGGTTTGATCAAGCCAATCCAGGCGAAAACGCGCTAAAATAATTTTTTCATAGGGGTTCTCTTTTCCCCCTTCATAAAAACACAGGATTTCCCCATTGGGCAGCACTGCGAGAGAGGAATAAGCAGATGGCCCCTCATGCAGGGTTTTTTGGATTGGCCAGCTATTTCCTTCATCAAGGCTCAATTTGATAGTTAGATTTTCTCTCTTCGTACTGGCAGGATTAGAAAACAAAATTATGCTTTTGTTATTTTGTTCGGGCCAGCTATACCGGATGATGCTTGCCTGGCAAACAGGTTCAACTAAATCGGGTGCATCTTTAGGTGGAGACCACGTTTTGCCTCCGTCATAACTGAGTGAATGGGTACGTCGGTTTCTGTTGAAATAAGAGCGCATGTCCATTAATAAAGTGCCCTTTCCATCTGCAATTTCCACAACCTGACACTCATTAACTTTTGGCCGGATCACACCGTCCAGATGCCAGGATTTGCCATGGTCATCACTGTAAATAGTATGGGAACCAAATTCAAATGGCCCACCTCTGACCTTTCCTTCCGGATCATCATAACTGTGGTCACACGGTATCACCATTCTTCCCTTATTTGGGCCATTTTTAATCTGTATACCGATACCAGGCCCAGTGGCATACCAGCCCCATGATGGGTCCTTGGTGCTATCGGTTATTTCCTTCGGTTTTGCCCAGGTTTTTCCTTCATCATCGCTTGAGGTAACAAATACCCGCCTGGTATCTTTGGAAGTTTTTTGGATAATTTCCCCTTCATGGTCATCCCCACGGTTCCAGGTCATCAAAAGCCATATTTTACCCGTAGTTTCATCCACCACAGGAGATGGATTGCCACATACGTTGTCACCATCATCCCAGACCAGAATTGGTTTGCTCCAGGTCTTCCCTCCATCCTCTGAACGTTTGAGCAGCATATCAATATTTCCAGTATCACCTACACCCTTTTTTCGGCCTTCCACAAAAGCCAAAAGATGCCCTTTTTGACTTAAAATCAGAGAAGGAATTCTATAAGAATGGTATCCATCCGTGCCTTGGATAAACAGATCCATTTTGTCTACATCATTGTTTGGACTGTTTAAAGGAGGATGACTAGGGACAAACTGGATAAAAATGAAACTATAATAGAATAGCAGGGTTTTCATAGAGTTAATTTTTAAGATGCAATAATGTTGGACATATTACAAATATTATTAAAATTTGCAAAATTTACAACATCTATTCGGCTAAAACCGTCGTAAATATTTCCTAAAATCCGCAGGATTTTAGGAAATATTTAAAACGATTATGATTGATGATGTTTTTTGGCGAGTAGACTATATTTAAAATTTATTTGGTGTGGATCCCCAAATCCCCAATTATAAGAACCCATTGATGGTGGATTTAAATTTAATTTTCGAAATCCTTTCATATTTAATGAAAATAAATTTTGAAAATATTTTTTTTTTATTACATTTACTTTATGTCAGACATATATACATTAATATATATCTACCTGACTGGCTAACTTTAAACCCTTAAACCGAAAGGCCATGGTCAATAATTACAAAACCCTCTTTTCATTTCTGATATTATGGTTGTTTAGTGCAGCTATGGTATTGGCCCAGGAACCAATTGTTATTACAGGGCAGATTACATCAGATGATGAACCTGATGGTCTTCCAGGCGCAAATGTCATGATTAAAGGCACCAGTCAAGGTACTGTCACTGATATTTCCGGTAGGTACGATATTAATGTCCCTTCTTCCCAATCCACCCTGATTTTTAGCTCAATAGGTTATTTTCCACAAGAAGTAGTGGTTGGAAACAGAAGTACCATAGACATCCAGCTTCAGGAGGATATCCAATCCTTAGAAGAGGTGATTGTTATCGGATATGGGGAACAATCCAGGATGAAAGTGACCTCTTCTGTTTCTGTTCTGGATGAGAAGGAGCTTCTCAATATTCCATCCGTTAGTCCTGTTCAGGCATTACAGGGAAAACTGGCAGGCGTGTCCATACCTGTTCTTTCCGGACAGCCAGGAGCAGGGGCTAATATTGTGATAAGAGGAGGGACTTCCCTTAGGCCTTATGGAGATGGTGCCGGAGGTAGGGATGTGGGAAGAAGAGACCCCAGTGACCCCTTGGTAGTGGTAGATGGTGTATTCCGGGATTTCAATGATATCAATCCGGATGACATAGCCTCCATTCAGGTCATGAAAGATGCCGCTTCAACTGCCATTTATGGTGCTAGGGGAGCAAATGGCGTTATAGTCATCAAAACGAAAACAGGTAGAGGAGTGGGAAAATCTAATTTCACCTTTCGGTATCAGCACGGTGTAGAAACCCAGTCCAGGCAATACGATGACTTAAACGGTAGGGAATACCTTGATTTGGCACGTAAAACCATTGCAAGGGGTATAGATAATTTTGACGTTAACCGCTTTCTATACATTACCGGCAATTCTGCAACAGTCCCCAATTATACCCAACCGGGCCAATATGGAAGTTTTAAATTCACCCCTGCCTACATAGATAATCTGGTGGCCGTTGAAGGCCAGGACTACGTAAACAACCTTTTGCAGCAGGGCTGGGAAACCATGGATGATCCCGTTAACCCAGGCAATACCATTATATTTAAGGACAGTAAGTACCAGGATGTAGTTTGGCAGTCAGCCAACACCAGCAATTATAATTTTAGGGTAGACGGAAGCTCAGATGTGTCCCATTATAATGTTTCCGTTGGGCTAATTGATCAGGGAGGTACTTTTATAGGTACAGGCTACAGGAGATTCAGTGCCTTGGCCAATTCAGGATACAAGGTGAATGAAAAGCTGGACCTGACCCTAAACCTTTCCTATTTATGGAATGATGACAGATACAGTGACAACACGGTAAGGGATTTTACCAGAGGAGTCAGGGTACCGCCGCTTAACCGGCTATACCACGATGATGGTAGGCCTCATATTGGAGAGGGAAATAATCCCCGAAACAGACCCCATCAATTGTATTACCAGGATTTTAGTGCCAACACGGATCAATTTATCATCCGATTGGCAGCAGATTACGAAATTATCCCTAACCTCCATTATAGACCATCTTTTTCCCTGAACACCAATAATTTCATTCAAATGAATTTTGAGAGGTATTTCCCGGAACAGCCAAGACCCCGGGATAAATACCAGAGACAGGATAATTCCCGTCAAATCATGACGGACCAGATCATTCAATACGACAAGACGTTTGGAGATAATCATAATTTGATGGTTTTAGGAGGTTTTAACTATACCCGAAATACTCTTTTTCGTTTAATCGGTACCTCACAACGTTCTGCAACTGATTATATCTCAACTATTACAGGAGATCCTCAGACTTCCATTGTCGGAGGTAATGTCGTCGCCAACCTCAGTGCAAGCACCCTTTGGGAAGAAAACAAAAGTGCCAGTTTTTTCGGTCAGGCAAACTATGACTTCAACAATAAATACTTGTTTGCAGCTTCAATTAGATATGATGGTTTCTCCAATTTCGCACCGGAAAACCGATTTGCCACCTTTCCCTCCCTTTCTGCAGGCTGGAATATTAGCAATGAGGGATTTTGGAATCTAGACTTTGTAAACCATTTGAAACTCCGCAGCAGTTGGGGTATGACCGGTTTGTCCAATTTGTCCATTGATGACACCTATGGGGTATTTGGAATAAGCTTATATGGCACCGAATCCGGTGTGGTTAGGAACAACCTTGCCAATCCACGTTTACTTTGGGAGACTACGGAGGCATTTGATATTGGAACAGATATCAGTCTATTCAACAGCCGGCTGAACGTAGTATTTGATTTTTATAATAAACTAACCAGAGATAGGCTTGCTAGTTTACCATTGGCAGGGGAGACCGGATTTGGGAGCATCCGATACAATGTAGGCTCCTTAAGAAACAGAGGAGTGGAAATGGAATTGAAAGTCAATGTTCTTACAATAGGCAATTTCAGCTGGAATTCTAATTTTTCCTTTGCATTTAACAGGACCACCATAGTGGAATTACCGGAGAACAGCAGGGATAAGAACAGAATAAACGGGGGTGTGGTATATGATCCGGTCCTGGGAAGAGAAATAGAAGTAGGGGGATGGGCAGAAGGTGAACGCCCCGGAGGCCTGTGGGCATGGCAATCCAATGGGATATTTGCCACAGATGCGGAGGCAAGGGGTGCGGAGGTACCGATGGATATGGCAAGACCTGCTGCGGTTTTGGGAAGACCGAAAAACGGAGGTGATGTTAATTGGGCAGACCTGAACGGGGATGGAATTATTGATGGAAGGGATTTGGTCTTTATGGGTTACAGGGTCCCGGACAAAATAGGAGGTTTACAGAATACTTTTTCCTTCAAAGGCTTAACCATGCGGTTTACCATGGATTATGCCATGGGACATGTGGTAAATGATGGAGCACTTGCACGGGCAATTGGTCAGGGCCGGAGTTTCAATGAAGGAGCACCAAGAGAGGCACTTGGAAGTAGCACCTGGCAGAATCCCGGTGACACTGGGATGAAATATCCACGTTTCAGTTTTGGAGATTATGACATAGGCCAGAGGAATCACCTTCGCTTTGTACATGCCATAGCCGGCTATACAGATGTTGGTCTTGGAGATTCCTATGGTGTAGATAATTCCATTTATTACGCCAAAGGGGATTGGCTCGCTATCCGGGAGCTTTCCTTTTCCTACAACCTCCCGGCCAATTTAACCCAGAGGTTGAAATTGAGTAGGGTGGCCCTAAATGCCGGGGTATTTAATCTGGGATATCTGACCGCTTATAAAGGATTGAATCCTGAGGTATATAAGGGATTTGACGAAGGAGGCTATCCAAGGCCGCGCCAATTTACGGTAGGTGCCACAATAGGATTTCAATGATCCTATAATAGGCATTAATCAGATAATATTACCCTAAATTTTTCCGCATATTAATTGATAATAATCCAAAAAAATGAAAAAGCTAATAACATTATACGGCCTTATCCTACTGGGATTGACATTGCATTCCTGTGATGCCCTTTTGGATATTACCCCCAAGTCTTCCATTACCGGGCAGGTATTTTGGCAAAATGAAGGGGACTTTTACCCCTACATGACAGGAATCTACAACCGCTATAGAAGCCATATTGACTATTTGGGATTTAGTGAGGATAGAAGTGAAATGTGGAAACAGGGTTATAATGCCAGATTTACACCATTTTGGGCCCACAATATTATTCCCGGGAATACCGTGGAATGGACTGGATATTATGGAACAATCGGCCATGTCAACCTTCTGCTTTCCAGAATTGAGCCATTCCAGTTTGCCAACACAACCATGAAAAACAGAATAATGGCAGAGGCGCATGCCATGAGGGCAGCCATGTATTTTTACATTGCCAGGGTTTATGGGGATGTACCTTTGGTTTTGGATCCTGTTGAAAATGAGAATGAACCACTCTATCCACGAGCACCGGTAAGCCAGGTTTTCCAACAGATTAATTCCGATATAGAGCAGGCACTTTCTCTTTTCCCGGAAAATGGATATCCCAATAAGTTCCGTTGGACCAAACCGGCCGTTTATGCATTGCTTGCTGATGTTAAAATGTGGTCAGCCTCGGTATTGGGCGGAGGTGTAGCGGATTATAATGCTGCCATTGCCGCCATTACCGAAGTAGAAAATTCAGGGGTTTCCTTACTCACCGAGTACGGGGACATATTTGATGAAAGTAGAAATAACGAGATCATCATGTCCTTTTATCTGGATAGAAGTGAATACAGCAGTGGGCAGTATAATAACGCCTTGCTCCGTTTTGATACCAGTCAGGGAGCGGACAATGCGTCTGAATTACCAATGGCTTTAGCTGGACAGCAGGCATATACCCTAAGCGATAGAGCATTGGAACTATTTGCTACCCATACCAATGATTTACGCATTCCAAGGACTTATATCCCCGAAATATACAATGGTGTAGTCGCCAATTATTGGCCCAATAAATTTATTGGAACCCAATACACGGATACTAGAATCGCGGACAGCGATATCATTTTATACAGGCTTTCAGATTTATTATTATTAAAAGCAGAAGCCTATGCCGCTTTGGGGCAATCCGAAACTGCCTTGTTAAATCTCAACAAGGTCCGGGCTAGAGCAGGTTTGCCCAATTTTACAGAAATGGACCAGTCCATCCTTTTAGAAGAAATTTTAGACGAACGGGGCCGGGAATTGTTTCATGAATTTAAGCGATGGTACGATCTCAGAAGAGCGCATGCCATTGGGGTGGTGGACCTTTATGAATATATTCCAAACCTGAATGGGTTGAATACCCCTTTATACTGGCCTGTTCATTTAAATATGATAGCAAGAAATGAACTCCTGGTTCAAACCGATGGCTATTAAAATAAGCTTAGTTTCACGTTTAATACATTTTAGCTATCCAATACAGTAATTAATTAGAAAAATATATAATTCAATAATGGCAAAAATTCAAGTAGGCATATACCTGATGATGGCAGTTCTGTTTCCATGTCAGGAAAAGGAAGAAAATCCCTTTTGGAATGATGGTGAGGAATATTTTGAAGTGACGCGGATTTTTGATGAGGGCAGATTCCCCAATGTGGTAATTGCCAAAGATGGATCAGTGGTCACTACTTGGGGCAACAAAAAATATGAGGTGAGAAGGAGTGAGGATGGTGGCTCTAGCTGGGGCCCAAAAATTACCGTTGCGGACCCAGGATTTCAGGGTGGGGGTGTAACTGTAGATGAAGGGAACGGTGATATTTTGGCATTTGTGGAAGAAGGGCATCCCATTTCCCCTCTCACCATGTACCGGAGCAAAGACCATGGAAAAACCTGGTCTCCGGAAGATATTGTGATTCACCCGGATGAGAAAGGAAATGTTCCCTCCATGCACATGAATGAAAGGGGAATCACCCTTCAAAAAGGGACCCATAAAGGAAGATTAATTAGGCCTACCCGGTCTTATTTCGGTGGAAACGGGAAGGAGTTTTGGCATGAACACTACACCAACGCCATCTACAGCGATGATGGAGGAAAAACCTGGCATACCAGTGCGCCTTTCCCCGCTATGGGTACAGGAGAGGCTACCTTGGAGGAGCTTTCCAACGGCACAATTTACTATAACTCAAGGAGGCATTTGTCTACAGATGGCCTCAATCCCCTGCGGCGCCACATTGCCTGGAGCCATGATGGAGGGGAAACCTGGGTTGATTTATCCGTTAGTGAGGAATTGCCGGATGGGGACCAGAATCGGGATTATGGTTTGATGGCAGGGCTTGTAAGATTACCAATTGACGGACAGGACATATTGATATTCAGTAATATTGAATCTCCAGAGGGCAGAAAAAACGGAACGGTATGGGCTAGTTTTGATGGAGGAAAAACCTGGCCGATAAAACGTTTGGTGGAGGCCGGAAGTTTTGCCTATTCCTCCATGGTTGCGGGAAGAAAGGGTACTGCAAGTGAAGGGATGATTTATTTGTTTTATGAAAGCGATGGAGGTGGCAAAATTGCCAGATTTAACCTGGACTGGGTAACAAAGGGCCAAAATTGGAAGGATTTCCTTCCAAATAAGGAATCAGATAGCTAATGGACTTGGGAGCAAGCTTACAGGTGAGAATGAAAAATGTTTTTCCATTAAAATTTCTTTTAGTTATTTCCATGATCCTTAGTTCCTGTAAGCAACAGGAAGAGAATCTGTTTTGGGAGGAAGGGAAATTATATTTTGAGGTCAAAGAAATATTTGGTGATGAGCGTCTGCCTAATGTAATCACCGCTTTGGATGGTACCATTGTGGCCATTTGGGGTTGGAACAATGTCCGGGTTAGACGGAGCGAGGATGGAGGGGAAACCTGGGGTCCGGAAATTACCATAACACAGGGTTTAAACAGTGGCGGAGCCATTGTAGATGAAACCTCAGGTGACTTAGTGATTTTTACAGAAGATGCCCACCCGCCTGCTCCCTTGCACATGTACAGAAGTTTGGATCATGGTAAGACCTGGTCGGAGGAGAATATCAGGATATTTCCTGATGTCCAAGGAAATATTCCCAGTTTGTGTATGAATGAAAAGGGTATCAGTCTTCAGCAGGGTAAATATGCGGGTAGGTGGATAAGGCCGGCCAGACATTATGGAGAAGGTAACGGCCGGGAATTTTGGCCCGAACATTACACTACCGCCATTTACAGTGATGATAAGGGGAAAACCTGGCATACCAGTACACCATTTCCTGCCATGGGCACAGGAGAGGCTGCCCTGGAGGAACTTTCCAATGGGACCATTTATTACAATTCCCGCAGACACCTGTCAACAGATGGCAGAAATCCAAGGATGCGCCATATTGCCAGGAGCCTGGATGGCGGGGAAACCTGGGTGGATTTAACCGTAAGTGAAGAACTTCCTGACGGAGACCAAAACAGGGATTATGGGTTGATGGCCGGTTTAGTTAGACTGCCCGTAAATGGGCATGACATCCTCCTTTTTAGCAATATCAATTCTCCGGAGGGAAGGACAAACGGAACGGTATGGGCGAGTTTTGATGGGGGAAAAAGCTGGCCGGTAAAAAAATCAGTGGAGCCCGGGGGATTTGCTTATTCCTCCATGGATGCGGGAAGAAAAGGTACTGCAAGTGAAGGGAAGATTTACCTGTTTTTCGAAGGTGGGGGTCATCCTGGATCTACGGGAAATATGGCCATATTCAATCTTACCTGGCTTCTGGATGGCCGGGATTGGAAGGAATTTTTGCCGGATTAAATGATAAGTCCTTTTATGACCAGCCAATTAACAAAGGATACTCTAAAGGGAAATTGGGGTACTTTACTGCTTCCAATTGATAGGAATGATAGAATCGACCTGCAAATGCTGGGAGATGAAATAGATTATTATATCACCGCCAAGTTGGACGGAATCTATTCCAATGGGTCTGCCGGGGAATTCCATAATCAGACCGAATCGGAATTTGATGCTATAAATGCGCTTCTTTCTGAAAAATGCCATCAAGCTGGATTTCCCTTTCAAATCGGGGTAAGCCATATGAGTCCGGTGATATCAAAGGAAAGGCTGAGGAGAAGCATTCCACTAAAACCCTCTGCTTTTCAGGTGATCTTACCTGACTGGGTAGTACTCAATGAAAAAGAGCAGCTGGATTATTTTTGGACTCTTTCTGAAATGGCCCTTCCTATTCCGTTGGTTTTATACAATCCGCCCCATTCCAAATTATTGCTAAAACCAGTGGATTACGATCGGTTGGCTAAAGTGATTCCAGGCTTAATTGGGATCAAAGTGGCTATGGGTGATGAGGTCTGGATGAGAGAAATGAAGAAGGTTGCCTCCCAAATGGCAGTGTTTGTACCAGGACACCATTTGGCAACAGGGATCCGGGAAGGAATAGGAAAAGGTGCATATTCCAATGTGGCCTGCCTTAGCCCCAAGGGCTCCCAAAAGTGGTATGAGATGATGCAAGGTGATTTAGAGGAGGCTTTGGAAATTGAAAGGAAAATTCAGGCCTTTTTTGCCCAATGCCTATTGCCTTTTCAAAAGGCTGGCTATTCCAATCCTGCGCTGGATAAGCTGTTGGCTGGAATTGGTGGATGGTCCAGGATAGGGAATAGACTGAGATGGCCTTATCAGGGTATTCCAGAAACAGAAATTCCACCGTTACGAAAAGCCGCCAAAAGGTTATTACCTTCCTTTTTTTTTATGATTGATGATGGATGATTTACCAATTATGATTTGGGATTGAGAATTTTGGATTTAGCAATCAGGAATCAATTGATTTAGAAATATTGGATTATTTTAATCAAAGGTAGAAGTTTCAGTTTCAACAAAAAGGGATTAAAAACCCCAGCGGGCCAGTCCAGTGATTACGGGCCTGTCTTCCTGTTTACGCGAGATCAATAGCAATAACCGCTAAGGTACAACACCATTTTTTTGGGTGGTCATTTAGGCGGGAATTTTTGCCTGGGACTGAGCAAAAATCAAATCTCGTATGAAACAGAATGTTATAGGTTATTGAATGAAGTTGATTAATAGTGAATATACATTGAACCAAAATAGTATGGAAAATTTAAACGAAGATTTCGACCTTAACGGTTTCGTTGCCATTAAGAAATTTTTTTCCCTTAATGATATTGCCGAAATAATGGCAATTGTCGGGCAATTGGTTTCAGGGAAATTAAAGAATATGTCCCCGGAACATGTATTTTACGAGAACAAAAACGACCCATCCACTCTCAAACAGCTTCAGCATCTGGACTTTTATGATCCTTTTTTTCGAAATTTGTTTGCACATACAAAAATACAAAGTCTTGCCGAACTGCTATTAAATGATGCTGTGGTGGCCAAAAATATGCAATGGTTCAATAAACCTCCAAAAGTAGGAAGGGAAACGCCTCCCCACCAAGATGGCTATTATTTTATGCTTGAGCCAAATGAAGCAGTTACGATGTGGCTTGCTTTGGAACAAGTAGATGAAGAGAATGGCTGCGTAAGGTATATTCCAGGATCCCATAAAAAAGGAATGAGGCCCCATGGAAAGACCTCCTTATTGGGATTTTCCCAGGGAATTACGGATTATAGTGAGGAGGATTTCAAACAGGAAATCCCAATGATTGTCGGACCTGGCGATCTGATAGTGCATCACAGTATGACGATTCACAGGGCAGATGCCAATTTCAGTCAGCGGAACAGGAAGGGTCTTGGCTTTATATTTTATTCCTCCCAGGCCAGAGAAGACCAGGAAAAACACCGGCAATACCAGGAAAAATTAAAAAAAGAAATGCAGCAATCCGGAAAGATTTAGTGAAAATTATATGTCTTTATGACAAGCTAAGGGATTACACTTTATTTCAACAGAATTTAAATAGTGATTCAAAAAATTCTTAAAACTTCAAGAAAATTATTTTATCCACATCATTTAAAATTCCACACCATGAAACTCGAACGTAGAAATTTCCTTAAAAAGGTGACCTCGGCCGGACTGGGAGCCATCAGTATTTTACCAAGCAAGGAATGGGAATTGAAAAAATTTGCTGCTGTGGAGGGGGATTTGTTAGCCAATGAAAGTACACCAACAGATGGGAAAGGCCATTCCAATCCCGGTTTTTACAATTCAAGAATATTGTTTGAGGCGGGAAACCAGGGTTATTATACCTATAGAATTGCCTCTATGGTGTCCACCGGAAAGGGAACGCTGTTGGCTTTTTGTGCTGCCCGTAAGGGGAGGGGAGGGGATTGGGACCCAATTGATATTGTTTTAAGGAGAAGCACTGATGGGGGAAATACCTGGGAACCGATGAAAGTTCTGGTGCACCGAGAAGATCTTCCCTGTGACAATGCCATGCCCACCGTTGATTACATTACCGGAGATTTGCATTTTCTATACCAGGTGGACTATGCAAGGTGCTACTATATAAAATCCAGGGATGAGGGATTGACATGGTCAGATGCGGAGGACATTACTTCTACGATAGAAGAGTTTCAAAAAACCTACCCCTGGGTAGTGCAGGCTCCAGGCCCTGGACATGGCATACAACTCCAGAGTGGCAGGTTGGTAGTACCTTTTTGGTTGTCCGATGGGGGTGGAAAGGAATTTGGTCCTAGCCATAGAGGACACCGACCCTCCATTGTGGTCTCTGTATACAGCGATGACCATGGGAAAACCTGGAAAGCAGGGGAGGTGGCAGTTCCGGATAACGATGTCACTGTAATTCCAAGTGAAACCTCCTGTGTTGAGCTCGCCGATGGCAGAGTCTTGTTCAATTCCAGAAATGAATCCATCAATTACCGCAGGCTTTTTACCTTCAGCAAGGATGGTGCAACAGGATGGTCAGAACCGTTATTTGCGGATGCTTTTTTCGAGCCCATTTGTTTCGGAAGCATGTGCAGGTTCAGTATGCAGCCTTTGCAGTCTAAAAACCGGATTCTCTTTTGCAATCCAGACAGTAGACATGATCCCTGGATCGCAAAAAAACCTTCTACTCCCCGTTCTGCCGGGAATCGACATAGAACCAACCTCACCATGCGGATGAGTTATGATGAAGGTCTAACCTGGCCTGTATCCAAAGTTATTGATGCTGGCATTGCAGGTTATTCAGATATTTCTGTCACACCGGATGGGATCATCCACCTTTTTTATGAGGGCGGATCCATAGCAGGGACAGACAGCCATTTTAAAAACAAACACATGTCGGTGGTCTCATTTGACCTGGAATGGCTTACAGATGGTAAAGATTCCTTGCCGAAAAAAGAGAGACCGCTTAACCTATCGAAAAAAGAGCTTAAAACCTGAGGAGTCCTATTATTCGCTATAAACTGGTTTTCCGCTGAGCAGGGCATATCCGTACTAGATGGTGACCATGGCCTCACATTAACCCTCCGCAACAGGAAACCGAAGAGGCATCCCAAAATTTGCTTTTTTGCCTGTTTCTTTTCTCTGATTTTGAGTCTTATAAGGTATCTTTATCCCTGTTTTTCTGTTTATTGGCACATATTGCATTAATTTTAAATTTGGTCGAGGGTAACAAAATAGTTTGGGTTGTTCCTGATGTCATCTTGTCTTTGTGGCATTTTTGGAACACCTTACCTAGCATGAATCCGGCCAATGTTGAATTCAAAACCATTATATCCAAATCTTTATTTATCAGCCGCAATGAAAACCTAGAAGACCATATAGGGGATTTTTGATAATCTATCAATTTCCTTTTTAAAGGTTTATATCACAAACTATGTTATCTATTGTTTCTATGTGGTAAACCTTAGAGGCAGTTCTGGAACCTTAGCTACCTGGGCAGTAAATTGGTTTCCAAACCGATATATGCATTTCATTGTTTATCAGCCGCATAGGTAACAAAGGACACATAGGGGATTTTTGATAATTTTATCAATTTACTTTTGAAGATTGATTTCACAAACTATGTTACTATTGTTTTTTATGTGGTAAACCTTAGAGGCAGTTCTGTAATCCTAGCCAACCGAGCGGTAATTAGGTTTCCAAACCATTTATGCAATTTATTGTTTATCAGCCGCAAAGGCAACATAGGAGGACACATAGGAAATTTTCGATAAATTTATCGATTTGCTTTTAAAGTTTTATATCATAAGCTATGTGGTCTATTGTTTTTCAGGAAAGAAATAAAGTTTGACCCAAATGTCTATGTCCAAGGATAAGCGGATAGGTGTTAAAAGACGTGAAATCATTTACCTCTCTGAAAAACTAGCCTAATAAAATAAATTAACGATAGAAGTCGAATAAAATTATCGTGGTGAATTTAATAATTTGTTTAAATTATTAACTTTAATATGTTAATTAAATAAACAATGAAAGATATCTCGTTAATTGTCATGCAATTGCAAAACAGGCAAACCCAGATCGATCGGAAAATCAATCAGTTGATCGATCAAAACCTGGATCCTTTTCCTTTTGAAAGGTTGGATAAGGGGAAAAAACTTATCGAACTGATTAAAAAGGTGCTGCAATCCATAGAGGAAGACAACTTGATCCAGGCTGGCATGCATATCAGGGATTTGGAAATAGAAGGGCTAAAACTGGACCTTTGAGGCTAACCTATTATCTTTACAGCAACCAATACAAACAGTATGGAATTATTCATCGTCTTTACATTACTTTTTTCGGGCTGGCTACTGTCTGAAGTTCAGCATAAACATTTGATAAAGCCTTTTTTGAGTACAAAAGGTTTTAATCTCGTCAGCCTTGGATCATTCGCCTGCTATATGTTGGGTGCTTTCGCTTCGCTGGGATTCTTTTTTGCAAGGATATAATGAAAAAATAGAAGAGGTTGAGCAGCCAGTAATCAGTGTCTCCTTTCTTCCAGTTTTCGGATCAGTGCTTCGTTCCTGCGCTCCAGCTCCCGGATCTTTCTATCAGTGGAAGATTCCCTGGGTTTGGATAGGGAATAGATAAACCAAACCCAAACAACCATAGCCACAATCAGACCCGGCCATTGGTTATCACTGCCCAGGGCACCAAACATGGCGAATACGCAAATAAAGGAGACGACGAAAAGTTTAATAAGGAATCTCATAGTTTTGCTGTTTAAAACGATACCTTAAGTTACTAATTTTTGAGGTTAAATAAAAGTTTTTTTGGTGAAAAAAATTTGTTAATATACTTAATATCAATGTATTGTAATGACATTAAGCAATATTATAGTACAGATTCAGGTAGGAGAGCAAATTAGGAAATCAAGTTTTTGCTAATTGAAAAGACTCATCCACAGTAAACCCTTTTTCAAATTTAATGTCTCTGCGCGTGGCCATCCCCTTAAGGGGACCAAGGGGCGAGGGTGGGGTTAACGCCAATTTTTCATTTGTAAAAGAGAGGGAGCATCTTTCCCAAATTGAATAGGATAGGGGAGGGGATGCAAACCAAGAAGGTGTCTTTTTTTGGGTAAGTTAGTCAGAGTCAAAAAAAGGTTTAATTCCCAAAACATCGCATACGGTCAGTCTAAAATCTGTTATGTTTCGCCCCTGAATTCGCCCCTTATTTAAAAATAAAAACACTAACCTATTTATTTACAATTAGTTAGTGTTTTGTTCAGCAGAGTAGAAGAGGACGGAGCGTAAAGAAACAGTCCGGTGGACTGTTTTAGCGACGGGCCGGGCTGCAGGGCGGCTCCCGACGACTCGAAACGAAGATAGCCAGGCAAGTTGCCTGGCTATCTTTGTGCAGAGGAGGAGGGATTCGAACCCCCGGTACCTCGCGGTACAACGGTTTTCAAG
>JBBDSB010000566.1:0-20545 GCA_040905205.1 Cyclobacteriaceae bacterium | reverse complement strand
GCTGGTTAGAATGCCTGTCCCGACAAGTCGGGAAGGTCGCATGTTCGAACTTTTGAAATATAAAAATTGGAGTGGTAGTTCAGCTGGTTAGAATGCCTGCCTGTCACGCAGGAGGTCGCGGGTTCGAGTCCCGTCCATTCCGCAAGAAGAACCCTAATGGCTTAATTATAAAGCTGTTAGGGGTCTTCTTTTTTTTTATGTGGGGCTATTTGTGGGGCAAATAACCTCAAGTATGAGGGGTAAAGTTTGAACTTTAAGAGATTTATACTCATTTTTTTAACTAAAAACATTGTTATTTCATCCTAAAAATGGGTGAATTAAGTTATCATTTTAAACCAAAGTAATTTAAAAACGATCAGTAATTCCATACTGTTTGGATTAGTTGCTGTAAAAATAATAGGTTGGCCTCTAAGGTCCAGTTTTAGCCCTTCTATTTCCATATGCCTGATATGCATGCCAGCCTGTATCAGGTTGTCTCCTTCTACGGATTGCAGTACCTTTTTAATTAGTTCGATAAGTTTTTTTCCCTTATCCAACCTTTCAAATGGAAAGGCATCAAGGTTTTGGTTTATCCACTGGTTGATTTTCCGATCTATCTGGACTTACCTGTTTGTTAATTTCATCTAAAAAACAACACTAACTATTTAGGATTTGAATTTGAAACCTACTATTTTTCACTAATTAATTGGTTTTAAATGAAGGATTGTCTATTTCCGTGTTGGCACCCTTTCAACTTATGTTACCCACCTACCCCATGTCATTTAAATTTCATTTTCTATTCTTCATCCGCAACAGCCTTACAATCGTAATATTTTTATGTTTTGCCTGTTGTAGCAATTCGGATAATAAATATGTAGCTCAGAAACTGAGTATTAATGAGCATTCAAATTCCCCTGGACGAGGAGACTGCTCATTACAGCTTTGGGCTTGGCTATAATAATACAGAAGCACCGCTTTTGTTTAATTTTAACCCAATCAAAAAGTGTATTCAAGTCTACGACCTTAATGCGAAACGACTTTCAAAGGAGATGAAGTTTGAGGAAGAAGGAAGTGAGGGGATAGGTAGGCTCGCAGGATTTTATGTACATAACCTGGACAGCATCTTTATATTTGTCAATAAGCCAGGCACAATATATCTCACGAATTTAGAGCAAAGCTATCTTTCCCGAATTGTACTGGACATTCCGGATGGGTACGTCGGTCCAGAGTTTCGGCCGGCTCCTTTTAATGCCAATCCTATTAATCAGAACGACAAGATGTTGGCTAAAGTAGTCGTACCGGGACGAATACCGAAGATGGAGGAAAGCCAACTTTCACAACAGTTTTTGAGTGCCGAATTTTCGCTGGAGAATGGAAAAGGGAGCTTTTCAGCTCACAAATACCCGAAAGGGTATTTGGCAGACGGATTAAAAGCACCCTATTTCAGCATGGCAGCATTTCCGGATCGAGTCGTTTATTCTTTTTTCGCCGATCACGACTTGCATGTAGCTGAAGGAGCCTCTATGGAAACAGAAACAGTGCCTGCAAAAAGTCGCTATTTACCACAGGAGTTCCCCTACCTTTCCCGGACTGCCGTTCAGTTAGAATACATGACTTATTTGTTTACCTCTCCCCGCTACGAAGGGTTGATATACGACACCTATCGGGATGTGTATTACCGGTTTTGTTTTCCTTCCATCGTAATAAAAGGGCAAGAGGAAATCAATCAATTACGTGCTTATCCAAAGGATTTTTCCATCATGATTCTGGATAGCGAACTAAATATTTTGGGAGAAACCAGGTTCACAGGCAAGCATTTGGTACCCAATAATGTGTTTGTAACTGAAGAGGGACTTTACATTTCTGCCAATCATCCCGATAATGCCAACCTCAATGAAGATTGGTTAGAATTTAAACTTTTCGAACTGGTGGACATGGATAGTTGATACCGGAAAAAACTCAAAGGTTAATTCAGAATCTCATAACTGGATATTTTCTTTACTCTCAGCTCTCACATCCACCCTGTCAGGCATCAGTATCCAGTTCCTGTTCTTTGGAACCGGGGTTTGCAGTCTCGCTTTTAGTATATCCTGAGACTTCAGGGCTTCAGTGCTTGGGTCACCCCAAACCACCGCTGTGAAAAAACAGGGCAGGCATTGCGAAAGCTAATGTTTCGAGACACGACTCCCGCACATAAGGGATATCGAAGTAAGTAGGCACAGGCTTTTCACCCATTGGAACGGTCAACTTTTTGATCTATATTCACCATTCAAGGCGCACACACAATTTATGCAAAATGCTGGATACAACTTAAAATGGTGGTTTGGTTTTCAATTATTGTTTTGTTACACTGGACAATTTACCTTTACTAAACGAGCATCGTGGCACACACCAACGTAAAATATTACCAATTCTGATTACCAGAATCTTTGTAATGTTTCTGAACGTACTGCTTTGCGAGACCTTGAAGAATTGAGTGCTAAAGGCATTTTTCATAAAAAGGGTGAGAAAAAAGGGACATACTATGAGTTGAAGGCTGGCGGTTAAATGACGGATATATGGCGGTTACGGCGGTTATTTGGCGGATAAATAGAATTGGGTCAATAAGGACAAAATGGGGTCAATAACATTAAGAGAGATCCCGGTACCGACAAAATAAATAACGAAACAGATGAACCTATATTCAGAAAATGAAAAACTGAATTTGTTCAAAAGTCTCTTCAAAGGTAGGGAAGATGTCTTTGCCATACGTTGGGAAAAACCTGCCCGATCCTCTGGCGGAGGGATTAAAAGCGGATACATGCCTGCTTATCATTATGATCCTTACATGTACAGGCTCCATAAAATGAAAGGAGGCACCTTCAAAGACTACAAAGACAAAACCTACCTTCCACTTACTGATCAGCAACTTCTAAAGCATTTCAATGGGGAAAAATTAATCGGCATTTATCCATTGTTACAGGACAATAAATCCTGGTTCATCGCTGCAGATTTTGATAAAGAGAAATGGGCGGAGGAATGCCGCCTATTTCTCAATATATGCAAAGAACAAGATATTCCGGCTTATCTGGAACGATCTCGTTCCGGTAAAGGAGGTCACGTCTGGATATTTTTCGACAAGCCCTATCCTGCCATTAAAAGTCGCAAGATTTTAATCTCCCTTTTGGAACAGACAGGTATCTTCTCTGTATTTGACAAAAGCTCCAGCTTTGACCGACTTTTTCCCAATCAGGATTTCCATTCGGGAAAAAAAGGATTAGGCAATTTGATTGCATTGCCACTATATAAACCGACTATGGAAGAAGGTAACAGTTGTTTTGTAGATGAACAATTAAAACTATATCAGGATCAATGGGAATTTTTGTCATCTATTCAGAGGGTGTCTGTATCTCATCTTGATACGATCTTTCATTCACTCCAACCGAAGAATGATCAGGTTCCAACCAACATCAATTCCGTTAAGCTGCATATTCAACTTAACAATGTAATTCACCTCAATCGGTCAGGCATGACACCCAAACTGATCAATTTTCTAAAAGAGGAATTAAATTTTGCCAATTCGGAATATTTCATCAAAAAGAAAAGTGGCAGAAATACATGGGGAACCGAGCGGTATTTCCGGTTTATAGAGGAAACCGAGCATGAAATAATTCTTCCGAGAGGATTTATGGGCAGATTGATCCGGTACTGCAAACAGCAAAACATTGATTTCGAATTTCAGGATGAACGAAAGAAGCATGATCCTGTTCTATTCACAACAAATTTCAGCCTGAAGTCACACCAGAAATCCGCAATAGAAGTTGCCTCCCGTAAAGAATTTGGTGTCATTACCGCTCCTCCGGGTTCCGGTAAAACAGTAATCGGGTTGAAGATCATCGCTGAAAAACAGCAACCTGCTTTGATCATTGTACACCGTAAACAATTGCTGGAACAATGGGTTGACCGGATTCAGGCTTTTCTGGGCATATCGAAAAACGAGATTGGTAGGATTGGACAGGGAAAAGCCAAACTAGGTAAAACGATTACCGTAGCAATGATCCAGAGTTTGGGTAGGTATCTGGAAAGACAGGAAACAGATGAATTTGCCCGGTCATTCGGGACTATTATCGTTGACGAATGCCACCATATCCCTGCAGAAACATTCCGAAATACCATTTCAAACTTTTCGTCTTACTACCAATACGGGTTAACTGCAACCCCTTTTCGGAAAGGAAATGATGGCAAAATAATTTTTACCCATTTGGGAGACATCATTGCCGACATTAAACCGCAGGAAATTGAACAATACAAGCAGGCAAGAATAACCGTAAGAGACACCGCTTTAGATATTCCTTTCAATCCGAAAACAGACCTATTCGAAACCTTATCCAAGGTATTGGTTCATGATTCCGCCAGGAACAAGTTGATTCTTGGGGACATTACCGCTGAACTGAATAAAGGAAGAAAGGCTGTTATCATTACAGAAAGAAAAGAGCATATTGATGCGCTTTATCAGTTTCTGAAACAGTCCTTTGAAGTGGTAACGCTTTGTGGGGATGATTCGGAAAGCAACCGTAAAACAAAATGGCAAATACTCAACAGCGGAAATTATCAGGCACTAATCACAACCGGACAATTTTTCGGAGAAGGAACTGACTTGCAAAATGCTTCTTGCCTTTTCCTTGTTTATCCTTTCTCGTTTAAAGGAAAACTGATTCAATATATTGGTCGTGTTCAGCGATCTGAAATCACTCCGATTATTTATGACTACAGAGACTGCAAAATAGATTACCTGAATCGGTTATTCCTGAAAAGGAATACCTATTACCGACACCTCGACCGACAAGCAACATTGTTCGATAATACAGAAATTGCCGAGAGCCCTTTGGGACAAACATTTACAATTGACAAAAAGATCAAGGTGCCTATTGACCAATTGGATTTTCTTTATGGTGCGATTGCTTTCAATTACGGAGTTTCTGAGATAAAAACGGAACTGGAGTTTGAGATAGAAAATGATGCAGTAAGACCTGAATTTGATGTTTTGAAGCCCTACTTTTCCAGTGTATTGAAGTCAAAATACGTAGAAGCTGAAGTTTTTGCGGAGTTTGAAAACAACTTGTTGGTTTCACAAAGAGCGATTTCGACTGATATGGAAAGTATCAACCGGGAGATCATTGAAAGCGTAAAATTCCGATTTATTGAAAAGGGCATTCTCGGTAAGCAATATGCACCCGGAATGGAAGACAATTTACTCGACTTAAACAAGATACAGGAAGGACAAAATGGTAAGCCGTTTTACGACTCAGAGGAACAACTACTCAGTGATCTTTTAAAAAATGAGAAAGTGAAACATTACAGGCAATTGAGGTATCTGGCATCCAGGCATGACGGTGCTACTTTAAAACTCAGGTTTGTCTTGAATCCATTTTCATTCGTGTTCCTGCTTCCCGGAACAGAACAATATCATGTTGTTTTAGAAACACTGGACACCGAAGAAGCTACTTACATCTGGCATGTTGAGAAAAACAGGCAACTGCTTCTACAAAAGCTACGGACAATTGACAAGGATCTAAATATTATAAGAAACAAAGGCCGACAAATCTTTCTTGAAAAGAAACAGGAAAGTTTCAGCCGACTCATTCATGACTATAGGGACGAAAGAAAAGGATTTGTCATTTGGAAAGATAACTTAGAAGAAAGACTATTATGAAATCGAGCCTGCCCGAGGCAGACAGGCATGTCGAAGGCGACACACAGGGGAATAATTATAAAACACCTGCCTGCCGGCCAGGCAGGTGCGAGATTCCATAGCCTGCCCCGACTAATCGGGGTGGCCAATTAAAAACAATTACAAACACATGAAATTATGCCAACGCAGCAGTCACACACATTGCCAAACCCCACGAGTCAACACACTGACCATAGCCTGGCAAACCTGCCAGCCGGCAGGCTGGGAGTGTGTCTGCCCATCCCAGAAAGAAAAGAAGAAAATCAGATAAAAACCTCCCCCTCGCGACAAAAAAAGAAGGGCAAAGTGCAACTAAAAAAAATTGGGGGGAGAGCGGCTACTAAAATACAATAAGTAGCCTAAGGATACGTGCATTCCTGTTTACGGGGTTGTGCGAAGCTATCCGGACAATATAGCCAGTAAAGGGATTCTGCGGAGAATGCATGAGGTGTACCAACGTCAGGTTCGGGGTAAAAATGAGTATCGTCAACAGCTACCAACAAAAAGAAAATAGTTGAAAATTCACCTTTATGTGCGGGACCAAAGAAATGGATAAATATGTTGCGCCACAGTTTTGCTACCCATTTGCTTGAAGCCGGAACAGATTTACGGCACATTCTGGTATTGCTGGGACATCACTCCTGCAAAACCACAGCAATTTACAGCATGTTGCATTAAATCCTTTTAAAAACATTAAAAACCTGTTAGATTGACGTATTGTTGCATGGCGAATAAAGTGCACTATTCATTTTATCAGTACTCTGGCAGCAAGGTAAACTGTCACCTCTACAAAATATGATAACAGAATTAGTATTAATTGATTTTAAAATTATTTTTGACAGTGAAAACGGCGAAGATTATATAAAACGAATTGAGGATATCCCTCAAAAACTATTGGTAGATGCAGCTTCATATTAAACCAGTTATCATCCCGTGATACGTTTTCAGCATTTTGGGTTCACCTGTAAGGTCTGGTTGGGATAATTTTGCGAATAAGCAAGTTTAGAAGGCCAATAGCTTTCATAAAATCCGTTTTGCAATTAGCCGCTAATGACATTTATGTATATTATTGTATATGTTCGATTTCCGTCTAAAAGTATTCAATACTGTTGCCAGAAGGTTAAGTTTTACGAAAGCTGCCGAAGAGTTACATATAACGCAGCCTGCGGTGACCAAGCATATAAAGGAACTGGAAAACCAATTTAATCTTGCCTTTTTCGACAGAAGAGGAAATAAGGTACAGCTTTCTCCTGCGGGAGAGGTACTACTGAAACATACCGAAGAGATAAAGGAAATTTACAGACAGATAGAATTCGACCTAAACCAACTCAATCAAACCTTAAAAGGTGTCCTTCATATAGGATCCAGTACATCTATTACACAATACATTTTACCCCCTTTGCTGGCCCGGTTTCACAAGATTCACCAGGAGGTAAAGGTAGAACTGTTCAGTGGAAACTCCGAGCAGATTGAGCAGGCCCTGCTTAATAAAAAAATTGAAGTTGGGGTGATTGAAGGTAAATCCAAACGCCGGGAAATTCATTATACCCCATTTCTGAAAGACGAAATTGTACTGGTGTGCAGCAGTAAAAATACCTTGGCAAAAAAAGATGAAATATTGCCGGAAGAACTGAAAAAAATTCCTCTCTTATTGAGAGAACCAGGCTCGGGGACGCTGGAAGTAACTGCTGATGCGTTAAAGCAAAAGGGAATTAGCCTGGCTGAACTGCAGGTCGAAATGCAACTGGGAAGTACTGAAGCTATTAAATCTTACCTGCAGCATTCTGATTGTATGGCCTTTGTGTCTTTACATGCTATCCTGAAGGAGCTGGAAAACGGAGCCCTGAAGATTATCGAGATTAAAAAGTTGCCGATTCATCGGGATTTCTACTTTATTACCCCGCAGGGACCCGAAGGGGGTCTCCCCACGTTAATCATCCAATTTTTGATTAGGAACCATAATTTTTGATTATTATGGTGTAAGAGAAATAACAGAATAAACAGCCCATTATCTTTTCTGAAATTTTAATTAAGGATATTTCCTTTTAAAGCTGCGCCAGCTTTGAGGTCCCGAGATCTTTTAGTGATCATTGCGCTTTTATATCCTCATAACTTCTGGTTATCCAGTATTAATATTTGCAATTGGTATTTTAGTTTCTCACACGTTAATTTTGAACTTAACAAACGAAAGCAAAAGCTGATATTTGTTGTTGGTCAGTAATTGAAATTAATGTTTCACCTAAAAACTAAAGAACATGAGCTTAAGAATTGGAGATGATGCACCGAATTCACAGAGATTCTGAGGGTAATTGATTCGCTTCAACTTACTGCCAAGCACAGTGTTGCTACCCCCGTAGATTGGAAAGTAGGAGAGGATGTAATTATTGCTCCCACTATAAACCAGGAAGATGTGGAAGGGAAATTCCCGAAGGGACACCGTGTTATAAAACCCTATTTACGATACACCCCCCAGCCTGATAAATAAAATCGAAAATTTTGTTGCCATGGATATAAAAAAAGGATTGGAAAGAGGACCGTTCAATGATGAGCAGGCGGAAAAATTAAATGAAGCGCTGTCGGGATTAGATTCCGGACAGCTTCACTGGCTGAGTGGATATTTTTCAGGTATTGGCCAGGGTTTTCCAGCAACTATGAGAACGGTTGATCAACGACCTGCTGCTTCTAAAAATGCTGCCTTTGAAAGCCAGACTGAAAAGCTCAACATTTTGTTTGGAAGCCACACGGGAAATAGCGAGGCTTTGGCATATAGCCTGGCCTCAAAGGCGAAGGAGAAGGGCATAGAAACGGAAGTTTCTGATATGGCTTCCTTTAAACCCCGGAACCTTAAGAAGATCACGAATCTTGCGGTTATTGTAAGCACCCACGGTTTGGGAGAACCTCCTGTACAGGCAGAGGATCTGTATAATTTTCTGCACAGCAAAAAAGCGCCTGATCTTTCACATGTCCGATTTTCGGTACTGGCCCTTGGCGACAGCAGCTATGTTGATTTTTGCCAGACAGGGAAAGATTTTGATAATGCATTAGAAAAACTCGGTGCTCAGCGCATAGGCTCCCGCCGGGATTGTGATGTGGATTATGAAGAAGAGGCCGAAGCATGGCAACAGACTTTTCTCCAGGCGCTTTCAAAATCTTCAGATGCAGGATCTACCGTTGAGGTACAAAACAATACTGCTGCCCCGGTTAAGGAACAAAAATACTCCAGAAACAATCCATTTGAGGCAACCATTCTGGAAAAGGTAAGACTGAATGGGCGAGGATCATCCAAGGAAAACATACACCTGGAGCTGGATCTGGAAGGTTCCGGGTTGCAATATGAGCCAGGTGATGCATTGGGGGTTTATGGAGCCAATCCGCCTTTGCTTATAGAAAAGGTTTTAAATGCTACCAACCTTTCAGGAAATGAAAAGGTACAAAGTCATAAGGGCGAAAAAAGCCTGAAAGAAGCGCTCACTTATGATTATGAGCTTACCCCGCTTTCGAGGGTAAACTTATCGAAATATGAGGAATTAACAGGGAGCAGTAAGCTAAAGGAGGTTCTTTCAGATAATATGAAAATTCTGGAATATCTGCCCGGACGTGATTTTTTGGATTTAATGGAAGAGGAGCCTCATACATTCGAGGCAAACGAGCTGCTTTCTGTATTAAGAAAAAATACACCCCGTATGTATTCCATAGCCTCTTCACAGGATGCTGTGGAAGATGAAGTGCACCTGTGTGTATCTGTAGTGCGTTATTCTGCCTTTGGCAGGGAGAAAGAAGGGCATTGTTCTGCGACCCTTGCCGACAGGCTTCAGATAGATGATAAAGTCAAAGTTTTTGTCGATAAAAACAGTAGGTTTAAGCTTCCCACCGATCCAGAGGCTCCGGTAATCATGGTAGGTCCCGGTACAGGAGTTGCCCCTTTCAGGGCCTTTATGCAACATCGTGAGGTTTCGGAGAAAAAAGGTCCGTCCTGGCTCTTTTTCGGAGATCGCAATTTCACTACCGATTTTCTTTATCAAACCGAATGGCAGCAGTATCTTAAAGAAGGCATACTCACAAAAGCAGATGTAGCCTTTTCCCGGGACCAGGAGCAAAGGTATTATGTGCAGCACAGGATGATGGAAAAGGGAAAAGAGCTCTATGACTGGCTGGAAAAAGGAGCGCATTTTTATGTTTGTGGCGATGCCAAAAAAATGGCCAAAGATGTGGATATGGCCTTAAGGGAAATTATTCAGCAACAGGGGGGTGTAACTCCTGAAAAAGCGGAAGAATATGTAAAGTATCTTCAGGTATCAAAACGTTATCAGTCAGATGTCTATTAGATAACTCACATATGGCTTAAACTGAAAATACATACTGTTTTCAACCGCAGAGATCTTTTGGGTTGATAATTTCCCCAGGGTTGAAATTCCATTAATAAAAGCACAACCTGATTTGCACTTACAGAGGATAAATGTATTTTACAGAAAAGAATTGAATAATTTATGGAAGAGCGATTGGATAATCCGAAACTATCAGAAGATGAATTCATAAAAGATAAAAGTGATTTCCTGCGGGGAACCATCAGCAAGAGCTTAAGCAATCCCCTGACGGGCGCCCTGGACCCGGATGATATGAAGCTTATTAAATACCATGGATCCTATCAGCAATATGACCGGGATCTGGATAGTGAGCGTAAACAGCAGAAACTGGAACCCCTTTACCAATTTATGGTAAGGGTGAGGGCAGCGGGTGGAATTACCACTCCCGAACAATGGCTTGCTTTGGATGAACTTTCAGATAAGTATGGTAATGGCACCATGAAACTTACCACAAGACAGTCGTTTCAGTTGCATGGGATCTTAAAACGCAGCCTTAAACCAACAATCAAAGCTGTAAACGAGGCTTTGTTAACCACTATCGCAACCTGCGGTGACGTTAACAGGAACGTGATGTGCAATCCAAATCCTTATCAGTCGCCCATCCATGAGGAAGTGTATGAAATGGCTGGCCAAATAAGCGAGGCCTTTCTTCCTAAAACTACCGCTTACCATGAAATCTGGCTGGATAAGGAAAAAGTGGCCGGAAGCCCAGATGTGGAGCCTTTATATCATAAACATTATCTCCCCCGGAAATTTAAGATTGCCATAGCTATTCCCCCCAATAATGATATTGATGTATTTGCCAACGATATAGGTCTGATTGCCATTGAAGAAAATAATGAGTTAAAGGGATTTAATGTATGTGTAGGCGGTGGACTTGGAAGTACTTTTGGTGAGAAAACTACTTATCCGCGTCTGGCAGACGTAATAGGTTTCGTCAAAAAAGATAAAATCATTGAAGTTGCCGAAACAATTATCGCTATCCAGAGGGATTTTGGTAACCGGGAAGACAGGAAAAATGCCCGGTTCAAGTATACCATCGATACAAGGGGATTGGATTGGTTGGTAAATGAATTGCATACACGACTCGGTTGGGAAATTGAAAGTCCACGGAGCTTTAAATTTAATACCAACGGTGATGAATATGGATGGGTTAAAGGAACAAATGGCAAATGGTTTTATACCTTATTTGTAGAACATGGCAGGATAAAAGATGAGGAAGGTTACCAACTTAAAAAAGCATTGAGGGAAATAGCCAAAATACTCAAGGGAGATTTTCGACTTACCGGAAACCAGAACCTAATTATAGCCAACGTAGAAGAAAAAGATAAAATATCCATTGAAGCCATTTTGGTAGATAGCGGAGTTTTCAATAATCCAAAGCTTACCGGGCTGCGCAAAAATTCTATGGCCTGTGTTGCCTTAAATACCTGTGGACTTGCTTTTGCGGAAGCTGAACGTTACTTGCCTTCCTTGATAGACAAACTGGATGAAATTATGAGGAAAAATGGCCTTGAAGAAGATGAAATCAACATTCGTATGACCGGCTGCCCTAATAATTGTGCCCGATCATCTTTGGGAGAAATAGGCTTTGTAGGTCGTGCTATTGGGAGGTACAATCTCTATATGGGTGCGAGCCATAACGGCGATCGTTTGAACACCTTATATAAAGAAATGCTTTCGGAAGAGGCCATATTGCAAGAGCTGGAACCCATCATTACAGCCTATGCAAAGGAGCGGAAAAAAGGGGAACACTTTGGGGATTTTGTGATCAGAAAAAAAATAGTGGAAGCAACAGACCGTCCTGTAAAAGTTTTATCTTAATAATAAATCTCTCTTGCTGCAGAATTTTTATACAAGTTGCCCTTTAAAAAATATAGATTCACTTATAACCTATCCCAGGTATATACAATTTCTCATGCCTGTTGGCAATCTCTAATCGCGGGCTTGTATGGCGCCAGAGTAGTAATTGATAAGGTGAAAAACCACAACTTGAGATCCGGCTTTCGCCAGATGGTCGCTCGGTATAAAACCAAGGGATTGGAATGGTTAGGCTGCACGGGAAGACCACTACAAAGCTGAATTGGTATAGCCTATAAATGTAACTTAACCCCACCATTGATAACGAAGCCATCCACCGGGGCATAGATGTCCCTGAACTGTGGGTTGCTGATCGAACCCGTATAGATGGTGTCAAAGGCCGTTTGACGGGTATCCAGGAAATTCTCAAAATTCAGAAAAATGGAAAAATTCTCCCCAAACTTCTTCTCCGACATCAATCCCAAAATCCAATAGGATTGTCCTGTTTGACCATCATTTAAAAGCTGCGGGCTGAAATAATAGGCCTCCAGGCCCATCCAAAATTCCTCATGCTTTTCATACATCAGGACATTATTCAGCCTGTGTTTGGCTACCAGCGGATACTCCCTGCTGACGCCACCTTGCCGTTCCTCAACATCCGAAAAGGTATAGCCCACAAACAACTTCCAATCCCGATAGTTCCACTTCAAATTGAGCTCCAATCCCTGGGTCTGAATCCGACCTTCTGGCTGACGAAATTCAAATCCGGATCCCTCCGAAACCAACAATAGCGGATCCTGTATTTCCGTATAAAAAAACAGGGTATTGGTATTTAAGGTCAGTTCTTCGCTCAGAGCCATTTTATAATTGATGTCCAAATTGGCACCTGATGACCGCTCCGCATCAAATTGGGAAGGATCGATAGGCCGTACATTTCTAAAGGAAACCCGCTCTGCCTCTTCGGAAAATACCGTCGGGGATTTGTATCCAAGCCCTCCGCCCAGTCGAAAAGTCAGGAGCTCAGAAGGCTCCACCATCAGCGAAAGCCTGGGTAGGGGGAAGAATCCGTAGTCCTCCTGATAATCCAACCTAAAGCCGGATTCCAGGGTCCACTTTTCAGCCATATTCCAGATATGCTGCGCAAATGCTCCTACCGTATTCAATTGGTAATTCAATGGATCGGACAAATTCGCTTGATGTTGATCAAAATTTTCAGTCCAGAGATTGAGGCCTGCAGTCCATTCAAAATTGTCCGTATGATGGTGAAAATTCAACTCAGAAAAAGAGGAAAACTGCCCTCCTCCAAACTGATAGTTTCTCAAGGAAATTTTTCGATTAAATAAATTCAGGCTGTTCTTAAATTCTAAAGCGAAATTGCCGTCCCACTCCTGCCGGAAACTCAACTGGGTAGAAAACCGGTTGGTTTCATTTCGCTCAAAATAGGGATTGCTCACCGATTCCCCTTGTATATAGGCCAAATCTCCTCCTAGTCGATCCTCTTTGGTCCAATTTATACCCAGTATCCACTCGGCGTCCTCACCTGGCTTCCAAAATAACTTGGGATTGATGCTGATCCGCTCAAATTCCGGTATGGCAGTCAATCCCACCGAGGAAGGATCATAGGCTTTTCCTTTGTTGTAGGAGACAAAAAGGGTGGTTCCCACCTTTTTAAATTGCTCGGAGTAAAAAGCGCTGGCATCCAGGCCCAAAGCCGAGGTACCGTTGACCATAAGATCCACACCTTCCTCTTCTTGTGGCCGCTTTGAGATCAGATTAACCAATCCTGCGATTGCTCCACCTCCATAAAGGGTGGAAGCCGATCCTTTGATCACTTCCACCTGTGCCAGATCAAGGGGAGGAATCTGCATCAGACTCAAACCACCGGAATAGCCTGCATATAGGGGTAATCCGTCCCGCAATAGTTGGGTGTACTTTCCGTCAAGACCCTGTATACGGATACTGGAATTGTAGCTGGTGGCAGAGGTCTGCTGGGTCTGAATACCCGTACTTTCATTGAGCAGCATGCGGATATCTCCAGGCTTCATATTGCCCTTCTCAACAAGTTCCTCACCCGCAATGACTTCCACACGGGTAGGTATATCCTCAATCACCCTACTGGAACGCATGGACTGAACCACGATAGCTTCCATTTCTTCTTCTACCGGATGAAGGGGAATCAGCTCGGGTTGAGTCTGGATCTGGGGAAATGTACGTTCAAACCGTGCGGTACGGTAGCCCAGAAACCTAACTTCAATGGTAAAGGTGCCAGCAGGAACCGAATCTAAACTGATCTTTCCTTCAGCATCGGCTACAGTGACCAGGTTAATTTCTGAAAATTGAAGCGTTGCACCTGGTAAGGGATGCCTTGATGCTTCATCGATTATCTGAACCCTATAGTTAAATGTGGACTGGGTATAGGCTGCTCCGGTCACCAACATGACCAGAAGCCCCAATAAATATTTCATTTTATGGTTTGCTTTAAGATGAATAAAAGTAAAAGTTGATACTGCCGATCAGGCAAGCTGAAAAAACTTTCGAGGGGGCTTCAGGGGCAGAAAAAAACTTCCTGCTGGCAGTTTAAATGGGGACTCAAAAAATAAAACAGCTACTGGTTGATTTCCAACCTGTATATCCAATAAAAAGGTTTTTGGTGCAATGCAACCCACACATGTTCCGCAGCTATAAAACGGAGAGCAAGGGAGCTTGACGGGGCATTCTTCCCCTTCAGTTTGGGAGTTTTCTTCACAAGTATCCACCACTGACGATTCATGGCCTGCTTCGGCGCAGCAGGGTACCATTGAAAGCCAGCCAATTAAAATCACCAATGGAAATACCCATACTTTCATTGTACAAAGGTAAACAAAATTGCTTTTTAATTAAAAGTTTATTCCAGGCTATGATTACCTTCAGACTAATGGGAGATTTTAGCCCCCATTTCCTCAACCCACCTCAGCCGTCCTTTCCCCCCTGGTAATTTTATTCAGCAGGTCAAATTTGTTATTGCTATTGGCTTTTTTGAAGATGTTCTGTATGTGGGTATTGACCGTCCTTTCGGAGATATTCAGGGACTCACCGGTTTCTTTGGATATGCAGCCATCTCTCACCAATATGCATACTTCGATTTCCCTTTTGGTGAAGCCCAGGCCCTTACACCGGATAATGAAAATTTCATCCTCATTTTTGGTTTGTATCAGGGTTATATTATATCCTGAGATTTCAGGGCTTCACCCACCCTGCACTTGCTCCTTACTAAAAATAGCAACTGGATATTTTCTTAACATTCGGCCCAATCACGGTAAACCAGCCCTGTGAAAAAACAGGGCAGGCCTTGCCACTTGCTTGGCTTCGGGTAACGACTCCCGCGCCTAACGGATACCGAAAAAAGTCGGCACAGGCTTTTCATCCATTGGAATAGCCAATTTTTTGAACTATATTCATCATTCAAGGTACGCCACAAGGTGTATAGTGCATACCCTGCGGAATACGCACCATACCCAGAACGTTAGGCACCATCATGAAACAAACTATGAGAAAACCAATTTACTTCCTGCTATTACTAATGTTTTTGACCTCTTGTCATGAAAAACAACGAGAAAACACAGTTGAAAACTACACAGAAATCAATTTAAACTTCAAAGATTATAAACCAAGCGAACATAAAAGTTTTATCGATCTCAAGATTGAGAATGGAATTAATCCAATAGAACAACAGCTAAAAATATCGGATAGCGGAACTGTCTCGTATAATTTTATAAATTATAAAAAAAGAGAATTAATTTTCAATTATGAAAATAGAGAATTCAGCTTAATAGTTTCACCAGGTGAAAAATTGAATGCTGAAATATCGATTAGCGAACTCAAAGATTGGCAATCAAAATTTAATGGTTTTAAAACAAATACAGGAGAAAATCAAAAGACTAACAACTTAATATTTTATTACAGGACTTATATCGACAGTTTAATTAGCACATCATCAGGTGGATTTACCAACGATGGTTCTTTATCAGATATTGAATATAAAGAATTGCGCATTTCAGAAATGCACAAACAATTAGAAAATTTTGATTCACTAATTCAAAAAGTAAATATTTCTAACCTCACATTTATAGATTGGAGTAAAGCACAGATAAGATACAGTGCAGGAAATGATTTAAGTATTTTTCCGTTTACAGCAGGTTTAAACAAAAATATTGATAATGAAAATGACTATTTTGACTTCATAAGTGAAGTGAATCCAAATGAAAATGATGAACTTACTTATCAATCATACTTAAAATACTTAAGTACATTAACTACCTCATATAAAATTATGAGTAATGTTTCAGATAAGTATTCAAGCAAAAGAGAACAATTAAAAAAGGACAGTCTGTCTAATTTTTCAATCACTTTTAATATTAAACATCCGAAGAATAATGAACGTGAATTATTAATGACCTATTTATATCATAAGAATAATAGAATACCCGAAAAATATCAAGACAGTCTCAAATATTTCGTTAACGATAATTTATTAACTCAAGTTAAATCGTTTGAAAAAAAAGAAACATTTAGATATTATTTCTCTCATAAATAATTATGATATATCAGAAAATGAGAAAACAGAACTTTTATCACTATACAACAGTGCTAAAGGAAAAGTTATTTTCCACGATTTTTGGTTTAGTAATTGTGCACCTTGTATGAAAGAATTACCGAACTACAATGATTTAATTGTAACGACAGAAAAAGAAAATGTTGAATTTATCTTTTATGGTGTTTATATGAGAAATGAAGAGTGGAAAAAAACTATAGATAAATTTGGACTAAAAGGTAACCATCATTTACTTACAAAAAATCAATTAGCCTTTTTTGAAAAATATTTTGGCGTACACGGTTTTCCACATCACCAAATAACAAAATCAAACGGAATGATTGGAGAAAAGGTTGATTTCAGAGTTCATCCAAATAATTTTAATGCCATAAACGAACTGATAAATAAACACCAAGTTGCAAAAAAATAACGGTGCCTAATCATGTAGACGTCCAGATTCCTCTGACGATGATCCCCTCACATACCACGGGAGCAATTTTACCCCCCATTTCCTCACCCATCTCAAGCCGACTTCACTTTTCTGGTAATCTTATTTAGCAGGTCAAATTTATTGTTACTTTTTGCCTTCTTGAAAATATTCTGTATATGCTTGTTGACGGTCCTTTCGGAGATATTCAAGGTCTCACCGATTTCTTTGTATATGTAGCCATCTCTCACCAATATGCATACTTCAATTTCCCTTTTGGTGAACCCCAGGTCCTTACACCGGATAATGAAAATTTGATTTTTGGTTTGGATCAGGTCCAGCGTTTCCAGATCCTTTCGGCTTTCCTCGATCATGTTCCGGAATAAAAGGAAGGTGATGATCAGGAAGTTGGGTATTGGGTTAGGTGGATAGATTCTTGGACAAATATTAACCAGAGTTTCAATTTCCGGAATTGAAAAGGCTGTTTTGAGATTGGATCACTCCCTGCCAGGAGTTGGAAATTCCAAACCCATATCTTGAAACAACTTCCGCACTTTAAACCTCCAACTGATTCTGGCTTCTTGCCAAGACTTGCTCCCGTCGATTATATCGATTCTGTCACTTGAAGGGTCAACAGCCTTCATTGCTTAAAACGCAAGAAAATATTAACATCATATCTTTTGGCAACCAGCCTGCAGACCTCGTTGCTTATTCTTTCTTTCGTAGTCTTGAGATGTTTTAGGATCTGCTTCCTGGTGTATAGGTTTTCCAGAGTAGCAATATCTGTATCAAAAGTTTCCGGTGTGGTTGCAAAAAGGGCACGTGGAATAATAATATTCTTGTCTCTTTCAAAGTCAAGCGCATTATGGTCCATATCCCAAAATAGATGTTTGGGGAAGACTTTGGCTATGTTGATTTTTTCCTTCACAGAACAAAGTTAACGATATTTTATAAAAAAAGATGCCTAGTCGACTGGTGGAAACATACTTACAGCACCCATCCACGGTCAAATTCCATTTTCAGATGTTGAAAAGATTTTGTAATTGGAAAAACACTTTCGGTAAATAAGAATGCACCATATTTGGCAATTGGCATAGGGGATCCGAAAGGTTGTCCCGTTTCATCCTCTTGAAACTACTCGATAAACTGTTCAATTGTCCTTTTGCCTTATTGAAAATTCTTTCCAGGTAAAGATCAGGGGCAAGACTATGATCAAAAAACTCGGTATGTTTATAAGATAAACATTGTAATACGCACCGAAATAGAGGGATAAACCTGAATCCAATGCAAAACAGGTAACCATAGCCAGAGCAATGGCATTTCTTGCCCATATTTGCTTTTTCCGAAATGCAAAATGTGCGATAAATACAATCAAAAGATGAAATCCTGAGATCGTCGCACCTATGATGCCGAATAGCCAATTTTTGAAAGTCAGTATTTCAGCGGGAATATTACCATCTCCGAAGAATAGATTTTTCGTTCCCTCATTGTGGTTCATCCCTCCCTGCGTTGCCGGCGTCATGCCTGCCTGCGGTAGGCAGGCCTGTCTGCCGAGGCAGGCTCGATTTCAGATCCTTTCTGCTTTCCTCGATTATGTTCCGGAATAAAAGGAAGGTAATGATCAGGAAGCCCCCATTGGTGATTAATACCTCTGTAAGCTGGGTTACCTGCAAATAGGCGGTGTTGATCACCTGTTCTTTCAGGAAACCTTCCCTGCGCCAGTTGTTGATGGTGGTGCGGGATCGTCCCAGCAACCTCATGGCTTCGGGTATCTGTATGAGTTCGTCTTCCTGGGTTGGTGGCTGCAGTTGTATTCTGGAAGCCACTTCTTCGGCAATTTCATGGAGTTGCCTTTTGTCGATGGGGGAAAAGATTAAGTCGTTCATAATCAGTTTTTGTTTGGTTTGTTGGCCGAATATGGTCAGAACTTGGCAGGGGTAGTTAGCTGGGGTGGTACCCCAAGTTTATAAAAACTGCGTTTAAAGCCAGTAGTGGCTTGTTTTGATAAGGAAAAAATTGGGAAATGAATTTGATAGGTTGGCGATTCGAATAAAGTCCACTGGGTTTTTAACTTTTGGGTGTTTCCAAAGCAAAGAAAATCCAAGGTGAAAAATGATATTGCTTGCCTGAATGGGCTTGTCCGAGAATTTTGCTAAAGTTAAATGGGTGCCAGAATGCTTGGTAGGATTAGTTTAGTAGGGCTTAGGCTCTTGTTTTACATGCCTCAACCGCAGGATTTTGATTTCTTTATCCGTGTGCCGATAAGCTACACGATAGGAGTACTTTTCAAAAGCCCGGTAATTTCCTGGGTTGTCTTTTTTAAACCTGTCCAACGGATATTTCTCAGGGTGATCTGGCAAGTTGCGGGTCATGAATAGAATGGTGTCTTTCACTTTCTCAGCACTCACAGGGGAGTTTTCTTTAATTTTTTCGTAAGCTTTTTGAAGTGAATTATAAGCACTTTTGGTCCAGGATACCTTATGTCGTTGTTGGGGAAGATTTTCTAAAGGATTATCATCTACCATTTTTTAGCCATTTTCTCTACATCTTCCTGGCTATAGAATTCGCCCCGATCCATTTCGGCTTCAGCTTCATCTATTTCCCGGTTGTATTGCTCAACGCTGATAGGACTTTCTGAGACCTTAATCAGAGAGGTTTCTAATTCAGTGAGCTCTTCTTCATTCAAGTGCATTACCTTCTCTATAATCGCATATTTTCTGGCGGCAATTGTTTCCATATCCATTTGGTTTTAAGTCTTTTCAAATATAACGATTTTAAAGGAATATAGATTTTTCTGACTATTCCTGTTAATGGTATTCAACGCCATTTTTTATTTCAACCTTTGGTCTTTCAAGCGAGTCAATGAGCCTATCGATTTCACTTGCTTTCAATGCCAACTTTGATTGGGTAAATACTGCTTTAACATTTCTAAGCTGATCGATCCTTTTTGGGGAAAGATTTTCTCCCGATCTGATTTCTTTCACTCTTTTAGTAATATCCTTTTTGATATTGCTCGGAGATGCCGATAATATTTCGCCCAGTACCCGGTAAACCCCTTCCTTAGACAAACTGCAATTAGGATTCAGGCACAGTTTATTGATCAGTTCATTTAATGTCCCAGGTTCTCCCAACAAAAAATCAATGGCCAGCAATTTCTCCGTTTTATCCAGCTTGTTTTCGGAAATTTCCAAAAGATTATAATCCCGCTTTGCCCACATGTTTTCATAGAAAAGTTGCGCCCCATCTTTATCGAGAAAATCCAGGTTTTCAAATTCCCGGAAATTGGCGATATTTTCCGTAGGGTCAACATACCTCAGAAAAATGCCGGTCTCCCGAATATTTTTAAGGGTATTGCCAATCAGATTGTAGATAATCCCCGCCGTTATACCGGAAATAATAAGAGCAAGAGGTAATTTTAATGGTCCTCAATCGTAAGAACAGATAGTGCCACGACCAAGCTAAAAAAGGCAAATAGGATGGCGTAAACCAGGGACAGATAGATAAACCATTTCCGGCGACGGGTAAAGTTTAAAAAATCCTCAAAGTGCTGCCGATTATTGGAAAATATATGCCACCCGTAGCGATAAGCCTGGATTCGTTCTTCTTCAGAATACCCATCAAACAGCAGCAGGTATTCCCGGAGCTTGTATTGCCATAAGGGTGTTTTTGGATCCAACTTTTTCATGGTTCATCAT
>JBBDSB010000565.1:0-3409 GCA_040905205.1 Cyclobacteriaceae bacterium | reverse complement strand
AGTTTTTTGATCCGGATATTTCTAAACCAAACATCATCACCATGATCCTGCAGGACAATTTTACCTTCCTTAAAACTGGCAAAATCCGGCCATTGCTTGAACTTGCTTTCAGCAACCATCTTTTTCCAACTTTCATCCCAAAGGGTGGTTTCTACTGTCTTTACCCCATTGAGGAAAAATTGTAGCTGGGCATCCCTGACTATAATTTCCGTCTTGTTCCATTCTCCTACCGGATTGGAAGCTTTTTTTGAGGATTCAATCATATCATACAGATCTCCTGTACGATGAGTAGTGATTTGACCATCTTTATGCCCTTCATTGTCCAGCAACTGGTATTCCGGTCCGGTATGATAAGGAGCATTATATTCGCCGTTGTCCTTGACATGGAACATGATACCACTGTTTCCGTTTTCCGATATTTTCCACTCAATTTCCAGGTGAAAATCACCAAAGGATTCTTTAGTTACCAGGTCTCCACCGGTAGCCCCCTCTTTTTTCTCGGCATTAAAATATAGCACACCATTATCAGCTTCCCAAGCCTCTCCCGGCTGGTCTTTACCGAAACCTGTCCATCCCGTAAGGCTATGGCCATCAAATAAGTTGATCCATTCTTCTTCTGTCACTATAATTTCTTCTATCCATTCCTCTTCTGAATCACTTTTTTGTTCTGATGGGCCACATGCCAACATCAGCAATGAAAGTAAGGAGATTGAAACCGTTGATTTTATCATTTTTTATTTCTTTAACAATAATACATACCTAACCATGTCTTCTGCATCTTCTTTAGAAAGTGCGGGATGAGCCGGCATAGGTATTTCTCCCCAAACGCCAACATTTCCTGCAATCACCCGGCCTGCCAACAATCCAACATTCTCCTCAGTGGTTTCATATTTGGCAGCCACATCGGCATAGGAAGGGCCAACGATTTTTCTTTCTATCATATGGCAACTGGGGCAATCATTTTGCTGCATTAATTCCACGCCTTTAATGAAAACAGGATCATCCTTGTATTTTTCTTCCAGACTGATCTCCACTTCGGGCTCTAAAACAGGGGTGGGATCAGCGGCCGTGGTTTCTGAACTGTTTTCGGAAGACCCTCCGCCACAGGACACTGCCATAAATGATCCTGCCATTATGGCAATGCATAGCGATTTGTTTAACTTCATTGTTTGTTATTAATAGATTAATTGATTCCTAATATTTTTTTATTGAAATGTTCATCGGCCCCGGCTCCGGCAAAATCATCAAAGGCTTTTTCGGTTACCCTAATGATCTTTTCACTGATAAATTTGGCCCCTTCTATGGCCCCGTTTTCTGGATGTTTCAGCGCACATTCCCACTCAAGGACTGCCCAGCCGTCAAAGTCATACTGAGATAATTTGCTAAAGATAGCATTAAAATCAACCTGTCCATCCCCTAGAGATCTGAATCTGCCGGCTCTTTCTACCCAGCTGGAATATCCACCGTAAACCCCCTGTCTTCCCGAGGGATTAAATTCCGCATCCTTCACATGAAACATACGGATCCTATCTTTGTAGATATCAATAAACTCCACATAATCCAGGCATTGCAATACAAAATGGCTGGGATCATAGAGGATATTGGCTCTTTTGTGATGGTTGACTTTTTCCAGAAAACTTTCAAAGCTCACCCCATCATGAAGATCTTCACCAGGATGAAGTTCATAGCATACATCCACACCATATTTATCAAATTCATCCAAAATCGGCAGCCATCTTTTAGCCAGTTCTTCAAATCCCGCATCTACCAGGCCTGCAGGTCTTTGTGGCCATGGATAAACGGTGTGCCACATCAGCGCACCACTAAAGGTACCATGGGTAGACATCCCGAAATTTTTGGAGGCTTTTGCGGCCCACATTAATTGTTGGGTTGCCCATTTCTGTTTTCCATTCAAATCCCCTGCCAAATCTTTGGGGGCAAACGCATCGAAAAGATCATTGTAGGCGGGATTAACGGCCACCAGTTGACCCTGAAGGTGGGTGGAAAAATCAGAAATTTCTACACCTGCATTTTTAACGATGTCTTTAATTTCATTTACATAATCCAGGTCCTCCGCCGCCTTCTGCAAATCGATCAATCTGGCATCCCAGGTAGGTATCTGAACGGCTTTGTATCCAATACTGGCCGCCCAGCCACAAATGTCTTTAAGGTTATTAAAAGGTGCATTATCATCTGCAAATTGTGCCAAAAACAAGGCCGGTCCTTTAATGGTTTTCATAAGGTTTATTGATTTTAAAGTTCAAATTTAGTCCATTTTTCATTAGATTTTCCACTTTTGACGACATGTTCTACAAATGCCATTCCACGCAGCCCGTCTTCTGCACCTGGAAAATCTTCCCATTCCTTTTTAGGTTTTTCTCCGTTTTTGCGGGCATACAGGCACCTGGCAAAATTTCTGTATAAATTGGCAAATGCCTCAAGGTATCCTTCAGGGTGTCCGCCGGGGGTCCGGATATTTTCCATGGCCCAGGAGGAAAGGTAAGGAATGTTTCCACCGGTGCGATAAATCTGAGCCGGTGCTTCCGGATACCTGACTATCAGGGTATTGGCATTGTCCTGTTCCCATTCCAACCCTGCCTTATCACCAAACACCCTGATTTTGATATTGTTTTCTGAACCCGTGGCGATTTGGGTAGCCATCAAGACCCCGGAGGCACCATTGTCAAATTTCATCAATACCGCCCCATCATCGTCCAGGGTCCTTCCTTCTACAACGGTATTCAGGTCTGCACAGAGAGCGGTAAGTTTAAGGCCGCTAACATATTCTGCCAGGTTGAAAGCATGGGTGCCTATATCCCCCATACAATTGGCAATGCCGCTTTTTTTAGGGTCCGTTCTCCATATGGCTTGCTTAAAATCTGTCTTTTCAAGGGTAGTCCATAGCCATCCCTGGGGGTATTCAACATACACTTTCCTTATTTGGCCCAACTCTCCTGAGGCAATTAAATGTTTGGCCTCTTTGACCATGGGATAACCTGTATAGGTATGGGTTAGACAAAATGATAAGCCAGTTTCATTAATGATTTTATTCAATTCCCTGGCCTCTTCATAATTGAAGGTCATGGGCTTGTCCAATACCACATGGAAGCCATTTTCCAATGCCTTTTTGGCAGGATCAAAATGCACATGGTTGGGGGTTACAATGGCCACAAAATCTATTCTTTCCTCCTCAGGAAGCAATTTTTCCTTTTCAAACATCTCATCATAGGAACCGTAAACCCGCTCAGGGGGTAGAAATAATTCCCTGCCGGTTTCTGCGGATTTTTCAGGGTGACTGCTGAATGCTCCCGCAACAAGTTCTATGATGCCATCCATGGCGGCTGAAATTCTATGGACGGCCCCTATAAATGAACCTGGTCCTCCACCGATCATGCCCATTTTGAGTTTT
>JBBDSB010000564.1:0-3428 GCA_040905205.1 Cyclobacteriaceae bacterium | reverse complement strand
AAACACGTCATCGGTAGACTTAGAGACTGCCACACCCTAACTCCTAAACCAACCAAAAAGAGTCCGCTTGCCGATTTAGTCTGTCTTTTAAGAAGATCTTAACCAGGATTTCAGGTTTTTTTAAAACACTTATCATTCGTGCATTCGTGGCGATTGTTTTTTGCCTCCAATGCCAGAATAGCTCTAATAAAGGTTTTATGGAGTTTAACTCTATTTTAAGGGTTTTGAGCAGGGAAAGCCGTGGGTTTACATGGCCAGATGGGACTGCCACACCCTTTCTTCCCTCAGCTCCCAAAAAAAAGGGTTCGCTTGACGATATAGCGGGTTTTTAAGGACGTTCTTAACTCGAACTCACGTTAATTTACTGCCTATTTTCTTTGGAAATCATCCTGAACCCTGACAATATCATCCTCATCAGAAGGGTTTTCAGGATCCGTATGCATCCAGATTTCAGAAACCACTCCCCAATTTTCAAGCCCGACCAGTCTATGCCTTTCTCCCTGTTTCAATTGAAGTACCTCACCCGTTTTCATTTTTTGCAAGTGGCCCTGCGTATCCGTTTCACTCATAATAATGCCCCCCTCACCGGCAATCAATTTCCAAATCTCTGCCCTCCTGTGGTGGTATTGCCAGGAGAGTCTTTTCCCAGGGGCTACCAGTAAAATTTTCGGGCTTAATTTATTTTTCAACTGTCCTTCAGTCATCGGCACCTCCGCAAAAAATTGCTTTCGGAACTTATCTATTTGATGCTCATGGATAACAAAAAACCCTCCCCAAGGCCTTGAATCATCTTTATTTTGCACCTGATACCCTTCTGTTGCCAGCCAGGATCCAATTTTTTCAAAAATTTCTGTTTTTGTTGAATTTTTTTCGATTTTCATTGCATCAATCCAATTAAATAAATGTTTCTCTACGTAATTTTTATAAAAAGATTCTTATCCTCAGATCAAAGATCAAATTAATACTTTTTCGCATAACTTACACTGGCTGCTCCTATCATTGCCGCTTTTTCTCCCAGTTGACTGACCCTGATATCCGGAAACATCCCTTGATTATTCAGAAAAACCTTTGTCTGAGGAAGGAAAAGGGAAGCTGCTTTGGTCATGTTTCCCCCAATGATGACGTGACTGATTTCATTTTCTTTGAGATGACAGGAAATAAACTCCCCCAAATTGGTACCGAAAATTTTCAACTCGTTCAAGGTTGCTTGGTAAGTGGAAGGGTTGTCCAATAATTCCTTCAATCCGGTTACCTTTAGATTCAATTGGTCTTTAGCCCACCTGACAAAATAGGAAGAGCTTAAATAATCCTCGGCAATTTTCCCTTTAAAGGAGCTTGACCACAATTCAGCATCTTCAGCCTTGATGCCGGTTTTAACGGCGGATCCCAATCCAGTTCCCAGCGTAAGGCCCATCAGGCGATCTTCTTCCTTCCAGCCACCTGCAAGGGCTTCTCCCTGCAGATAGGCTGCAGCATCGTTGATAAATGTAAATGATTCCTCCGAAAGACGAAGTCTTTCAGAAAGTATTTTTTTTAGGTTTTTATTATAAAGAGAAAGAAACTTTCCTTGATCTTTCAATAATGAAATCCCGTTTTTATAATCAAAAGGTGCAGGCATGGCTATTCCCAATCTGGAATGGGGACCTACCACTTTATGTAAGCATTCTACCCATGCATCCAATATTTCCATCTCATTTCCCAGGGAATTGACCGGCATCCTCCAAATGTGGGGATCCGGAAAAGGAAGGGTTTCAAAATCCACCTTACCCGCGCTGATGTGAGATCCCCCAATGTCCACACCGATAAATTCCACCTGCTTCATATATGTTTTTTTACCTGATAGCCTCCTTAAATCCTTCTTTTTCATGATAATCAAAAAATTCCCTGTCCACTGGAGCCCTCTTTTTCAAAAATTCACTGCGGTTTACCGCTTTGTTAAGGTTTTCGTAAAGCAACATTTCCTCCCCATTTCTTGCCGCTACCATTGCTATTCCATAAAAAGGGTAACCATTGCTCATATCCATAAGGGCACTTTCCTCAAACTTGACCAGCGCATTGTAATAATCCTGGGCCAGAAAGTTGGCCAAGCCTTGATTAAATAAATTAACGGCATTTTTTTCGGCTAGATTTAAATGGATTGCTGCCAAACGATAATCTCCATTGTAATTGGATACTGCCCCCAGTGCCCCCTCCTGGGTTTTTCTGAGCGTTCCTGATTTTGAAATGGCCATAGATCTGTAAAAGGTCCTATAAGCACTTATTTTATCATCCTGCATCCAAAAAACCATCGCTAAATTATACGTCGCATAGGGATTTTGAAAAAAATCATTGGACCGCTGAAAAGCATTGAAGGCATTTTGCAACAGCAGATTCCTATCAGCAGCTTTTATGACCCTATTGGCTTGATTCAGATAAACCACCCCAAGATTATTAAAAGCATAACTACTGGGATGGGCGGCAGTCAATGCCTTTAACAATACCTCCTTTTCACCCCATCCCGGTTCCATGTCTATGACCCTGGCGAAGGCGGCTTCACTTAATTTTTCAGGGTCCAATTCTCCCTTCCTTATCTTTCTGGATAAAATGGAAAGCTCCAAATCAGACCTATTGATGTCTTGGTTTATAAATTGGTTTTGAAAATTGATGAACTGAGGCAACACTTCTCTTTTGAGGAGCTGAAAATCCGGGAAATCTTCCAGTTTATGGAATTTATAAGAAATGTCACCTGGCCCCTCCAAGGCAGATAAAAATTCAGCCTTTTCCAGAAACGGCAAATTACTATTGGACATCAGCAACTTTTTAAACCTCTGCCAGCCTTCTTTAAACATTCCGTATGCATTGGGGTCATTGTAGGCAATGAATAAACCCAAAAAAGGAATGCTTTCATCCAAATAGTATTGCCCGATTTGGGAAAGGGAGGGGGTGGTGGCAATACCTCTTGTCAAGATCACCTCCTTCGTTTTTCCGATGATTTTCTTCCGCCTGGATAATTCTCCGTAAGCCAATAAATACCCATTTTCCATTCCATCCTGATAAGGCATCGTAAACTTTCCTTTCAGCTCAGTGGAGGAATAGGGCTCCAGGGTGTCCCCTTTTACCCTTAATTTTTTTTCAAAAACTCGCTCATTTCCCTGGTACCTAAAGGAAGGGACCAAGGTATAAACAGTCTTTCTATCCAATGTCAGATTGGGAAGGGTCACTTTCAACTCAAAACTTACTGAATCGCCAAACCTTTCCAAAATGTTGGGCTCAAAAGAAATTTTTTGGTTTTCTGCTTTTTTTATAACTTGCCCAAAATTGCATGAAGATAAAAATAGGACCGCAAACAATATTTTATTTACTATTTGATTTTTTACAACATTCATAGGATAAGGAATTTATAATCAGTATGTTGTTTTTTATTTGTAAATTTATTCAGCTAAATTGTT
>JBBDSB010000563.1:0-3429 GCA_040905205.1 Cyclobacteriaceae bacterium | reverse complement strand
TTTCCATGATCAAAGCATGGAAAGGAGATACTGCTGGAAATTTGATTTATAAGGGTACCGCAAGGAACTTCAATCCATTGATGGCAACAGCCGGCCAGATTACTATTGCGGAAGTAGAAGAGTTGGTACCTGCTGGTCAGTTGGATCCGAACGCTATCCATACCCCGGGTATATTTGTCCAGCGAATCTTCCAGGGCCGGTCCTATGAAAAGAAAATAGAGAAAAGGACGATTGCCAATTAAGACCACCACCTATGCTTAGCAAAGAACAAATAGCCCAAAGGGTCGCCAAAGAAATTAAAAATGGTCAATATATTAATTTGGGAATAGGGATTCCAACCTTAGTGGCCAATTATATTCCTGATGACATGGAAGTAGTGTTGCAATCAGAAAACGGCCTTTTGGGAATTGGACCCTATCCTGTGGCCGAAGCAATTGATCCTGACCTGATCAATGCCGGGAAAGAAACCATATCCATGGTAAAAGGATCCTCCTTATTTGACTCTGCCAGCTCATTTGGTATGATTCGCGGTGGGCATGTCCACCTGGCTATCCTTGGTGCCATGGAAGTTTCAGAAAACGGCAACATTGCCAACTGGAAAATTCCCGGTAAATTGGTCAAAGGGATGGGAGGAGCCATGGATTTGGTTTCCTCCGGTGCTACCATTATCGTTGCCATGCGGCATTGTAACAAATACGGCCAATCAAAACTTTTAAAACAATGCCAATTTCCTTTGACCGGGATAAACTGTGTCCACAAAATTTTTACGGATTTGGCCATTATGGATTTGCTACCTGAGGGGGGGTTCAGGTTATTGGAAAGGGCCCCTGGGGTAAGCATTGAAGAAATAAAAGAAAAAACCGATGGTAAATTGGTGGTGAAGGGAGAAATTCCGGAAATCCTTTTGGGTTGAAGCCCATATTTTTACCTCCATTCAATATTCTTTGCTAGTTTTGTGGCTTCAAATAGCAACATTCTAAAAATGAAAAATTCTGAAATTAACTTTACGGTAGCCCTGGACGAAAAAAATCTACCCAAAACCATCGAATGGAATGCCACCGATAAAGAAAGTGATGGCATGGAATCCACTAACAGCATCAGCCTGAATGTCTGGGACAACCTCAATCAGAGTACCTTAAGGATTGATTTATGGACCAATGAAATGTCTGTAACCGAAATGAAAAGGTTTTACATTGATATTTTGGGAGGTATGGGACAAACTATATTAAACAGTACTGCTGATGAATTTTTTTCGGAAGAAATCAAAGCACTCTGTGACCGTCTGGTTAAGCATGTGAATGAAGAAAATAAATCCAAATAAGTCTCAATTTGGTTAAATTTATTTCCCTTGTTTCAATTTTTTTGACTTTTTTCGATCGCACAGGTTCTCCGATTTAAATTATCCAATCCAAAATTCATTCCAAAAATCTTATAGACCCTAAAAACCTGGTCAACCCAAAATAACGTGAGTGTCTCAACGAAAACAGGAGGAAATTCCCGAAAAAATCCCCCTGCCCCCTTTTAAAGGGGGATTTGGTTTCGTTATCCTTTCCGTGCTCCTTCCTATTTTATATCTCCATTGGATGGTTCCTATTCATAAATAAGCGAGGAAAATACAAAAAACCATTCGTGCATTCGTGGCAACAAATATCCCCACCTACTTTTGAAAAATCAACAATTCTTGTGATTTCGTGCTTGATCACTATAGAATCTCCGGTAAAAAGATTTTTCCTCTCAAATAACTTTTGGTCAATCCGATTTGTGGGTTAAGGTCGTATATCATTTTCGGTAATATTTATGGCTTCCAATCCCTCCCTACTTCCATTAAAATGCGGAGAAGGTTGGAAAGTAAATATTCCAAAAATAAATTTTAACCTATAACCAATAGTATCATGTCAAAAACCAGTCAAACCAAAAAGGAAGTCACTGTGATTTCCAGACTCCATGGTTCACGGAGATCATTTATCAAATATGGTGGTGCTACCATTGCCGCCACAGGGATTTTGATTTCCGGTTGTGAACAATTTGAGCATTTGCTTCCTGAAAAAGGAGTGATCAACCCTGGTGGTAATGCTTTACCCATCAATTTGGGAAAAGGCGATACCGGTATCCTCAACTACGCTTATACCCTGGAGCAATTGGAAGCGGCATTTTATATCGAGGTGGTAAAAATGCCCTACCATAGCATTTCGGATGAAGAAATGACCATGATGAAAGATATTAGAAATCATGAGGTCGCACACCGTGACTTCTTAAAGGCGGCTTTGGGAGACAATGCCATATCCAGCCTTACTTTCGATTTCAGTTCGGTGGACTTTTCCAACAGACAAAGTGTATTGTCTACCGCTAAAACCTTTGAGGACCTGGGTGTAGCGGCTTATAACGGTGCAGGTAAATTATTGGAAAGCGCTGATTTATTGTTGGTGGCCGGAAAAATAGTTTCCGTAGAAGGAAGACATGCCGCGGCCATCCGGAGCATTCTGGATGAGGACCCCGGATCTTTTGCGGGCAGTGATATTATTGATGGCAATGGGCTGGACAGGGCCTTCGAACCTAAAGTAGTTTTAGAGGCGGCTTCCCCATTTATCGTCAACAAAATCATCGCAAATCAATTACCAAAATCTTAAAACAGGAACCAATCATGAATGTATTTAAATTATTGACAAATTTTGATGTTAAGCCGGAGGGGCTCGACACTTTTATCTCCAGAAGAGATGCATTTGCAAAACTGGCAGGTTTGGGCAAAAAAACCGCAATGGCAGCCATTCCCTTTGGCGCAGCGGCCACATTGAGTACTAAAGCTGCCGCTAATCCTGCCTCAACCATGAGTCTTGCAGAGGTGCTTAATTTTGCACTGACCTTGGAATACCTCGAAGCAGAATTTTATACCATGGGGCTGGATGCCGATGGTCTGATCCCCGCTGGGAAGGACCATGCCATCATTCACCTGATAAAATTGCATGAGGTTCAACATGTGGATTTACTTAAAACAGTGGTGGAATCATTGAATGCTACACCTGTTGAAAAACCGGCATTTGATTTTACTGTGGGAGGAGCCTTTAATCCTTTTGGGGATTATCAGCAGTTTTTAGCATTGGCCCAGGCCTTTGAAGACACCGGGGTAAGGGCCTACAAGGGTCAGGCAGGCAATTTGATGAAAAACAATGACCTCCTGACAGCAGCATTGCAAATCCATTCTGTGGAAGCAAGGCATGCTTCTGAAATCAGAAGATTAAGGGGCTTGAAAGGATGGATCACTCAGGACCAAAGGGGAATGGGTATGCCGGCAGAAACCCAGGCTGTATATAACGGTGAGGATAATTTGATCCAGGCTGGTGTGGATGTCTCGGACACCACTTCCGTCGGACCTGACGGGATTACGGAATCCTATGATGAACCGTTAACCAAAGATGAAGTTTTGACCATCGC
>JBBDSB010000562.1:0-3438 GCA_040905205.1 Cyclobacteriaceae bacterium | reverse complement strand
AACGACCTACTGATTACAAGTCAGTTGCTCTACCAGCTGAGCTAAGGAGGCTTTTATCATCTCTTTTAAATGAGAGTGCAAATATAGAATTATCGGCCAACTATGACAAAATTTTGGCGGACATTTTTGAAGGATTTACATTATTTCCTTTACATTCAGAAACTTAGAATTCACGGATGATGGACAATTTCTTCTTTAACTTATCCACTTCTTCCTCTGCTTTGTCTATTTTTTCCTCAAATTGATCTTTTAGTTTATCGGCAGTTTTGGACGAGGCAAAAAATTCGAGGTTGTTTCTCCATAAAGTGATGTTGTTTTCCAGATCCGAAATCTGCTTTCTGATCCCATGTTCCTTTTTATTCAAAACCCTTGTACTGTTGGGGTCTCCCTGTAGCTTGTTGAGATTGAGTCTGAAAAGAAAATCATCCTTACTCTCCCCTTCCAACTCTAAATTGGTCATAAAAGTATTCACAGAAGTATTGAATTTTCCGGCTATTTCCTTCATGTTCTTTCGGGGAACGAAACCGATGGCGTTGTATTCCAGAATCAGCTCCTCCAACCTTTCGGGATTGGCATTCTCCTTGGATTGGGACTCTTGAATGATCAACTTACAAATTTCCTCTTTGGCGGCAAGGTTGTCTTCAAACTCCTTGTTGCTCTCCTTGTTGGCGTCCCTGCGGTTATCGAAAAAGGTGTCACAGGCCTTTTTAAACCGGCCATATAAATCATCCCTGAATTTTTCCGGCATGGGTCCCAGGCTTTTCCAGGTCTTCTGTAATTGGATGAGGTGGTTGGAAGTATTTTTCCAGTCATTACTTTCCATGTAAGTCTCCGCCTCCGCAATCAGTTCTTCCGCTTTAACTTTATTTTGATGGCGTATTTCATCCAATTCCTTGAAAAATTGATTTTTGTGGTTAAAGAATTGCTTGAACAATCCCCAAAACGTCCTATTGATCTCCTTTCCAGCCTCCCTGGGGACCGGCCCTATGGTCTCCCATTCTTTTTGAATGGCCAGAATTTCTTTGGTTTTGGTATTCCAGTCTCTTATCCGTTCTGCCTTATATTCCTTATAAGCATCCAGTTTTTCTATCAATTTCTCCTTCAGGACCTGGTTGGCTTTAAAAGTTTCCTTTTGGCTTTCGTAATAATCCTTCCGCTTGGTATATATCGCATCTGAGGCCCCTTTAAACCGCTGCCACAGCTCCTCCTGTTCGTCTCTAGGCACCGGACCAATGTGTTTGAACTCCTCATGAAGGTCATTTAAAGCCTTTATGGCTTCTTTTAAGTCCTCCATTTCGGCCAGGGCTTCGGCTTTTTCGCACAATTCAATCTTACTCTCCAGGTTCTTTTTCCTGTCCAGCTCCTTAAGTTCAAAATAAATGCTTCGGTTATCGTAAAACCGGTCCATCAGGGCATTATAGGAGGCCCAAAGATTTTTATTTTGATTATGGGGAACAGGCCCAATTTTTTTCCACGACTCCTGAATATTTTTTATGGTTTCAATGCTGTGATGGGTTTCCTCGGCGTCTACCAAGCTTCTTAAATTATCCAGAATTTGGTTTTTTTCCTGGGCATTCTTTTCTTTTGACCTTTCTATCTCCTTTACCTGATGGTGTTTTTTATCTTTGAATAATTGGTAGGCGGCAAAGAAAGCCTTGTCTTCTTCTGTTCCCCTGAAGTCAAAATCATCTTCTACTCCCCCTTCTTTGATAAATTCCTCCAGGGCAGCAGCCTTTTCCTTTTGAAAAAATTCATCAAATTGAGACTTGATATCCTGAACATACCTGTCACTTTTAATAAAATTCTCTTCCTTCAGAAAATCTTTGAGTGCCTGTAATAATTGAATTTTGCTGAAGTGGTTGAAATCAAACTCATCCTCATCATGGTCTTCCTCGTTTCCCTGTTCAGACTCTTCTTCAGCAGATGCTGTTTTCACCTCAGAAGTTTTTTCCTTACCCAAGTCCTGGTTTTCCCCCAGGTTTTCGGTCACCTTATTGTCCTTTTCGGACATGTCCTTATCCTTATCCATCATATTTTTACGTATTCCTACAGATTAAAATCCATCAAAACAAAAGTAGCAAATTTGGCCTAATTAAGCCTTGGGTCTATGGGATAATTTGCCAAAACCTGGAAATCACCACCCATATTTTTTAATATTACCCTCCAGAGATCATCTGGTTCTGCTAAAAATATGCTTTTTGTGTGCACATTGTCACATACTATCCAGGTTTTCTCAGACAATTCCTCATGCAATTGACCAATTTCCCAACCTGAATAACCCAAAAAAAATCTGAAATCCGAAATTTCGATCAAACCCAACTTGTTCTTTTCCAGCAATTCCGTAAAGCTTCCACCCCACCAAAGCCCATTGCCCAGGGACACACTTCCCTCCAACTGCTGATCTCCCTGATAAATAAAGTGTAAAGTATTTTGCTCTACAGGTCCTCCTACATAAACCTCCTTATCCATATGATCACAATCTTCCAGAAGCTCACTCAATTTAAAAATGGACAATTTGTTAAGTACCAATCCAAAGGTTCCTTTATCATTGTTTTCACACAGCAATACCACAGATCTTACAAAATTCTCATCTTGAAGAAATGGCTCTGATATTAGCAAACAACCAGATTTAGGGGCTATATTGGAATCAATTTTCATCAAAAATTATTTATACGAGGCATTAATATAAAGTAAAAATTCTTAATAACAATATATTTGTAATTCAAAATTAAATTTCTCAACAAATAGGGACACCATGAAATTAGCAGATATCAGAAGGGAATATTCCGCTAAATCTTTAGATATAAACAGGATGAATGCCAATCCCTTGGAACAATTCAAATCCTGGTTAGAAGAAGCCATCAGGGCAGATGTCAATGAGCCCAATGCCATGCATCTCTGCACCATAAAGTCAGATAATACCCCTTCGGGAAGAATTGTGTTGTTGAAAGGAGTAGATAAGGGATTTGTGTTTTTCACAAACTATAAAAGCCATAAGGGAATGGAATTAGCTGCCAATCCCCATGCATCCATCACCTTTTTTTGGCCGGAGCTGGAACGGCAGGTCAGGATTGAGGGCAGGGTTGAAAAAATCGTTGCAAAAGAATCAGATGAATATTTTCTAAGCAGGCCTTTGGAAAGCCAGATTGGGGCCTGGACCAGCCCACAAAGCCAAATTATTCCTGACAGGGAATTTTTGGAGCATAAAAAATCAGAAATGGAAAACAAATTTAAACATGAACCCCTTAAAAGACCTGAATATTGGGGGGGATTCAGGCTGAAAGCCAGAAAGATAGAATTCTGGCAGGGTAGACCCGGCAGATTGCACGACAGGGTAAATTACCAACTGGATGAAGCAGGAAATTGGATCATGTCCTTACTGGCACCCTGATCAGCAAGCTCTTAAAATACTAACCACTCTCAGTTTTAACCGCAAAG
>JBBDSB010000561.1:0-3462 GCA_040905205.1 Cyclobacteriaceae bacterium | reverse complement strand
GCCGCTAACAAATGGCTCATATACCAAACAAAAGACCATGCTTAAATGTAATACTAAAAAAACCAATGTTTGAACGAAAAAAAGTTTTCTATGGATGGATTTTGGCCATTGGCTTATCCATATTTTTTGCGCTAACCTGGAATGGGTTAAAGTTTAATTATAATTTTGAAAATTTTTTTTCCCGGAATGATCCGGATTTGGATTTTTATATGGAATTCAGGGAAAAATTTGAAAATGACAATGATTACCTCCTGATTGCTTTAAATAATGAGCCTAATATTTTTAATCCGGAATTTATTGAAAGAGCAGTTCAAATTGAGACCGAAATAAAATCTTTGGAAAATGTACAAGGGGTCATGTCACTTTTGTCCTTTAAGGAACCAATTATTGGTCCTTTTGGCATAAGTTACCGCCCTTTGTTGGACTGGTCGGATGAGGAATCACTGAACAAAACGGCCAAAAAATTGATGATGAAGCCTTATTGGCAGGGAAATTTTATCAATGAAAAAGGAAATTACATGATGCTGCTCCTGGAAAATAAGCAAATGATCAGTAAAGAAGAAGGAGATACCCTGTATTTTCAGGTTAAAAGGCTTTTGGATGAAAGTCCCATTGACCAATATCATCTTGCCGGAAAGATTAAAGCCCAAGGAGAATTTGTCCGTTTATTACAAATAGAATTTTCCTTTTTTTTTATGATTTCAGGTTTTTTGATCCTTCTGTTATTGTGGGTTTTGTTTCGTACCTGGTGGGGAGTGGTCCTTCCCATGGTGGTCATTGGGTTCGGAATGTTCTGGACCCTGGCCTTTCTTTTATGGACTGGGGGAGAGTTGGATGTCTTAATGGTAATGCTTCCCCCTATTTTATTGGTGATCGGCCTTAGCGGCATGGTTCATTTTTTTAATCAATATCTCTATTTGTTAAAACAAGGAAAAACCAAGAATTTTGCCATTCTATCTACTTTTAAAAAATTGGGCCTGGCCGTGTTTTTAACTGCTTTAACCACTGCTTTAGGCTTTATATCCCTGTATTTTACTTTTGTCAATAGCCTGAGTTGGTTTGGTATCTATACCGGGATGGGCGTCCTTTTTATGTTTTTGGCCATGGTTTTGATCTTACCGGCCTCGCTTTATCTACTGCCCCCGTTTAGTCCGGATAAAATGCAGGGTAATTCCAGGTTTTGGCGCCGATTGCTTTTGAAAACTTTTACCATCACCTTAAAAAACGGATTGGCCATTAGCCTGATATTTTTGTTGATCAGTTTAATGGCCGCATTTTCCTTCAGCCGGATTAAAACCGATGGATATCTTTTGGATAATTTACCGGATGGGCATCCTTTGGTAAAAGATTTTGAATTTTTTGATGAGGAGTTTGGAGGTTCCAAACCGCTATTGATTTCCCTGTGGGTGGGAGATGCCGCACAAAATTTATTGGAGTATGAAGTTTTGGAGGAATTGGATAAGTTGGAAGATTTCGTGAAAAGGAATTTTGAGACTGGTTTTGTAGTCTCTCCCCTTACCCTCATTAAAGGAATAAATAAAGCCCAAAACAGTGGAAATCCAAATGCCTTCACCACACCAAGCAGGGGGCAATTAGAGCGCATGCAGCCTTATCTTTCCACGATCATTAAAGAAAATGACCAAAAATTGTTGTCCGCAGATCTAAAGTCGGGAAGACTTACTGCACGGATGGCTGATATGGGAAGCCACAAAAGCAAAAAATTGAACAAAAAACTGGAAGATTTTGTGAATGGAAATATCAACAGCGATCTGCTTAATTTACGGTTGACAGGGACCTCTTACTTGATTGACCGAAGTCACCAATATGTGACCCAACAGGTTTTTTACGGATTGGGATTTGCCTTTCTGTTGGTAGGTCTTATTGTTGGGTTGTTGTTTAAGTCCTGGAAAATGGCTTTGGTGGTACTTGTCCCCAATATTATTCCTTTATTATGGGTGGGTGGAGTCATGTATTGGGCAGGAATGGATTTCAAACTTTCTACATCGATAATTTTCGCCATTGCATTTGGCATTGCCGTTGATGATAGTATCCATTTTATGACCAAATTGCGACTGGAACTTAAAAGCAGCCCCAATTTAATCATGGCCATCAAACGCACTTATTTTACTACCGGGAAGGCCATTATTCTCACTACTTTTATATTATCTTCAGGTTTTCTGGTTTTAATATTCAGCCAATTTGAGATTGTCTGGTTTACCGGTGCTTTGGTCAGTCTGGCCTTGGTATTTGCTTTAATAGGGGACCTTGTCTGGTTGCCGGTACTACTTTTATGCCTAAAAAATGAATCGGAAAAGAAATAGACGTGGCCTATTGGTCAAGCACCGGGCCATTGATGCTTTGGCTGCCTGGGTAGGTAAAAATAGCTGAGATGGGATAATGGTCCGAATAATCCACCTCTCTATGGGTTTTAAAATGATGAACCTGGAAAAAATCGTCAAAGAAAATATTATCAATTCTCAGGAAAAACAGCACTTTATTATAGGTAAAGCCAAATCCTCGCCCGGCTTCTTCAAAGGCATTATTAAAGGATCCTCTTAGGCTAAAATAGGTGTGGCTGTAGGGTAGGTCATTAAAATCCCCAACAAGAAGGACAGGATAGGGACTTTTTTCCATATGTTCCTTTAATATTCTGGTTTGCCTGGCCCTCATTTGGATGCCCTCCTTAAGTTTTCTGATGGTTTGCCGGTATTGGCTTCTAATTCCCTCAAGGTTATTTAATTCTTTCGTTACAATACTCATTGATTCCAGGTGGGTATTGTAGACCCTAATCGTGTCCTTATCAATTTTAATGTCGGCAAACATGGCACCATTGTTTTTTCGATTGTCGAATACCTTTCCCTCATTGATAATAGGATATTTGCTGAAAATGGCTATCCCATAAAATTTCTTTTTGGGATTTCCGTCAACGGCTTGAAAAGCATACTCATACCTTCCATTGTCACTTAAGATTTTCAGGGCATTCCTGGAAGGTGTGGTAAAATCCTGGTAAAATTCCTGAAAACATTTAATGTCCGCGGGATTCTCATTAGCCCACTGTATAGCGTTTTTTGCAATTTCTCCCTGGTCCCAGTGGTGGTTGAAAAGCATGGTATTAAAACTCATAAGGGAAAGCCCTTCTTTGTCCGGCTCCTGGTCATTCCACTGAAAGGTGATGACTAGAAAGCGCCAGCCTATGGCCAGTGCCAATAAGGGGTAAAGTATCAATCTGGTTTTCCCAAATAACAGCAAAACCACCAAAAAAAGATTGAGTAGAATGAAAAGGGGAATTAACAGCGGCAATAAACCTGTATAATCTAAGTATTCGGGAGAAAGGTATACGCTGGAGAATAAAAGTAAGGAAATGAAAAAGATCGAAATTATTACTACACGCATAGTTTTTTGGAGTGTGTTTTACAAATTGCGTCAATATTTTGTAATTATACAAAAATTATTGATTTTCAT
>JBBDSB010000560.1:0-20826 GCA_040905205.1 Cyclobacteriaceae bacterium | reverse complement strand
TGAGCACTATTATCGTGGCAGCAAATGCCCAATTGCTAAAAAGAAGTATGCTTTAGAAATGCCTTAAATATATTATAGGCACCAAAGTAAACCCCCTTATAAGACAGGGGCTTTTTGGCTATTAATGTATAATTTAACCATTATTAGCAGAAATTTACCATATTTTATATCATAAATATCACTAGGTTTGGGGTTAGATATATAACCTTTTAATGGAAATTTTAATTATATCCTTAGCAGCATTTATCACTGCTTTGCTTACCTTCTTTTCTGGATTTGGTTTGGGGACAATTCTTACCCCTGTGTTTATAATTTTTTTCCCGGTGGATCTGGCCATTGCCCTTACGGGAGTAGTCCATTTTTTCAATAACCTTTTCAAATTGTTTTTGGTCGGGAAAAGAGCCGACAAAGCAATTTTAATAAAATTTGGAATCCCGGCCATTCTGGCTGCATTTGTGGGCGCATTGATCATGATCAACCTTTCATCAGTAACCCCGCTTTTTAGCTATTATGTAGGAGCCCACTTATTTAAAGTTACTCCATTAAAATTTATCATTGGCATTTTACTGATTCTGTTCTCCCTGATTGATCTGATACCCTATTTTAAAAAACTTGAATTTAATCAGAATAAAATCCCGTTAGGAGGTGCTTTAAGTGGTTTTTTTGGTGGGCTTTCCGGGCACCAGGGGGCTTTGCGGAGTGCCTTCCTTATCAATGCCGGACTCTCTAAAGAGGTTTTTGTGGGGACTTCTGTGGTCATTGCCACCTTTATTGATTTTACCAGACTTTCGGTTTATGCCAGCAGGTTTGGACAATCCGGACTGGGTCAAAACCTACCTTTGGTGATCAGTGCCACCTTTTCTGCATTTGCAGGAGCTTATTTGGGCAACCGATTATTAGATAAAATTACTTTATCATTTATACAAAAACTGGTGGCCATATTACTGTTATTGATTTCTATATCACTGACTTTGGGAATCATTTAATTATTAGAAAAAAATGAAGAAAAAAAGACGAAAACCCAACCACTTTATTTCCTACCTGATTTGTTTATTGGTATTGGGTTCATGGAAAGTAACTGCTCAGTCCGGTTTATCCGAATTACTGGAAACTGCGGAAAAAAATTATCCTTCCATTGTCGCCAAAGAGGCAATGGCTGCAGCAGCTGACAGGCAGGTGGCGTTGGAAAAAAACACTTTGATGCCCTCGCTGGATGCTGCCTATCAGGCCAACTATGCTACCTACAATAATATTACCGGTATGCTTTTACCGGGCCAGCTTGTCCCCATCAGTGGCCCTCCTTCTACAGAAAATTACAATGAAGCAGTTCCGGGTACCGCTGCCAGTTTGTTGCTTAAATGGACCCCACTTACCTTTGGCCAACGTGCGGCAGCCATAGAAGCAGAACAAAAAACCTACGAAAAACACCTTGCAGCATTGGAGGATGAAAAGTTACGGGTCAAATTCAAAACCGCATCGCAATATTTGGAGATGGTCACCACCCAGTCCCTGATCATTGCTTATGATAAAAACATAGAAAGAACCACCTTTAATCTGGACCAGGCAAAGGCACTTGTCAATGCGGGGCTTAAACCTGCCGTAGACAGTATGCGATTTAAAAGTGAGCTTTCTAAATCCAAATCAGAAAAATACCAACTCGAGCATTTGCTACAGTCCCAAAAGGAAGCCATAAAAGAATTGTTGGCAGCAGAAGAACTCCCAGATCTGGATATGGAAGCATCCTGGTTGACTACTTTACCTGAATTTATCGTTCAGGGGAAGGGAGATACCCGGCTAAATCCTCAGTTAAAAATGGCAGCTCTGGAAAATGAATCTCAGCAAGCAAGATTGAGGCAAATTAACCGGGAATGGATACCCCAATTGGAATTTTGGGCCACCACCTATGCCCGGGGTTCGGGAATAGATTTTGACGGATCGGTGAATCCTTCAGAGGGCTGGTCTTTCAGCAGGTACAATTATGGGTTGGGAGTACAATTGGTTTTTCCGATTCTTGGCCTCTCCCAGGTGAAAATTAAAAGTAGCAGGCAAAAGGCTTTGCTGGATCACTCAAAATCCACCCTCAATCAAACCCAGCTCATGATCAGGCGCCAGGAAAACCTCGCCTTTAGTGAGTTAAGCACTGCATTAAAGATAGCAGCAGAGGTTCCCATTGAATTGGAAGCCAGCCAGGCTGCATTTAATGCCCTGCAGACCAGATACAATGAGGGTTTAATAGATTATACAGATCTTATTGAGTCGCAATATGGTTTGTTTCAGGCCGAAGCCCGTTTCAGGCAATCCTACATGCAATCCTGGAAAGCGCTTTTACAGTTGGCCGTGATCAGGGGAGATCTGGGAATATTTTTAAATCAAATCGAAAATTAATTGCCATGAAGTTAATAGAAGGCGCATTAAGTAAACCTATTACCGTTGCAGTAGCTGTTTTAGCCATAGGATTCTTTTCTTTTTTGGCCATTAAAAACATGAAAATTGATATTTTCCCCACATTCGGTCTTCCTACCATCTATGTAGCCCAACCCTATGGCGGTTTATCTCCAGAGCAAATGGAGTCTTTTGTAACTGGCTATTATGAATACCACTTCCTCTATGTTACGGGGGTAAAGGCTGTTGAGTCCAAATCTGTACAGGGCAACGCCCTGATTAAAATCATTTTTCATGAAGGTACAGACATGAGTCAGGCAGCTGCGGAGGTGGTGGGCTACGTGAATCGCTCCAGGGCTTTTATGCCCCCTGGTACAGTCCCCCCTTTTATTACCCGGTTTGATGCGGGCAGCGTTCCGGTAGGGCAGTTGGTTTTTTCTTCCGAAACCAGGACTTTGGGAGAAATAGCAGATTTGGCCCTATTTAAGGTTCGCCCCATGTTTTCCACACTTCCAGGAGTTTCGGCACCTCCACCTTTTGGAGGTAGTGCCAAGTCCGTAATCGTGAAAGTAGATCCCCAAAAAGTCCAACGGTATAACTATACCCCTGATGAAATTGTGGAAGCATTGGCCGCCGCCAATACCATCTCCCCTGCCGGAAATATCCGAATGGGCGATGAAATGCTGATAACGCCAACAAATTCAGTGGTTGAAGATGTGAAGGAATTGGAGAATATACCGCTGAAATTAGGGACAGGAGCCTCTGTATACTTAAAAGACATCGCCAGTGTTGAAATAGGATCTGATGTCACCACTGGATATGCTTTGGTCAACGGAGATCGGTCCGTCTATATTCCCGTTACCAAAAGGGCAGATGCTTCCACCTGGGAGGTGGTCCAAAACGTAAAAAAAGCCTTACCTGATATGCAGGCCGCCGTACCGGAAGACATATCCGTTTCCTACGAATTTGATCAATCCGGATATGTGATCAATTCCTTAAAAAATGTACTTTTTGAAGGGGGATTAGGGGCCATTCTTACCGGCCTAATGGTCCTTTTGTTTCTGAGTGACAGGAGAGGAGCCCTTATCGTGGTCCTCACCATTCCCATCGCTCTGCTCAGCAGTGTAATTTGTCTCAACTTGCTGGGTCAAACCATTAATATCATGACACTTGGGGGCCTGGCCCTGGCAGTGGGGATATTGGTCGATGAGGCCACTGTTACAATTGAAAACATTCACAGGCACTTGGAGATGATCCCTGATCTTCCCAAAGAAAAACAGGCCAAGGCCAAGGCGAATGCCATATTGGTGGCCTGCAAGGAAATCGTCACACCTAAACTATTGATTCTTTTTAGTATTTTGGCCGTATTTGCCCCAGCTTTGTTCATGTCCGGGGTACCAAAAGGGATGTTCATGCCCATGTCATTGGCTGTGGGTTTTGCCATGATTGCCTCATTCCTGCTTTCCATGACCTTTGTCCCTGTGATGGCTGTCTGGATCATGAAAAACATTCCTCCTCATGAGGCTAAGGATTCAAAATTCGAAAGGTTCAAAAAAAGATATTTATCCACCATTCAGAGAATGGCGAATAAAAGCAAATTGACCCTGACCTTGTTTTTTTTAGTTGCTTTCGCGGTGGCAGGCCTGGGATTTTATGCCATTGGCTTGGATATTTTCCCGAAAATCGATTCAGGACAAGCCCAGGTAAGGTTAAGGTTGGAAACCGGAACCAGAATTGAAAGGACTGAAGATGCCACCAAGGATCTATTGGCCATGGCTGAAGAAATTACCGGGGAAGGAAATATTGAAATCAGTTCAGCATTTATTGGCACACAACCTTCCAGTTATCCGGTCAACCTTATTCATTTGTGGACAAGTGGACCCCATGAAGCAGCCATTAAAATCAACCTTTCCAAAGATGCTGGAATTCCTATTGAAAATTTCAAGGAGGAACTCCGTAAAAAATTCAAAGAAGCTTACCCGAATGGCCAACTTTCATTTGAACCGGGCGATTTGGTGGAGCAGGTCATCAATCTGGGTGCTACCAACCCCATTGAAGTGGCCGTACTGGGAAAAAATCTGGAGTCCTCCCTTGTAATAGCGGAAAATCTTAAAGCCAATTTGAATGCGATTTCCTTTTTTAGAGACGTTCAGATCACCACCCCCTTGGATTATCCTGGACTTGAGATCGATATTGATAGGGTGAAAGCCGGTCAATTGGGACTTACTGTTAGTGATATTTCCAGGTCTATGGTCGCTGCCACTTCTTCCAGCCGCTTTACCCAGCCCAATTACTGGCGGGATCCGGTTTCCGGTGTAGCCTATCAGATACAGGTAGAGTACCCTCAATATCAAGTCGATCAACCGGAAGATATTGAAATGATCCCGGTAAGCAACGATCAGGACAAAAAGATCTACCTCAGGGATGTGGCAACTTGGCAAAGAATCAGTACCCCTGCGGAATATGACCGGCTGAACCAACAAAGGTATATTACCCTTACGGCCAATATGCATGAAAAAGACCTGGGAGGAGCGGTTAAAGCACTAGACCGGGCGATTGCTGACCTGGGAGAATTGCCACCTGATATCAAAGTGATAAAGCGGGGCCAGACGGACCTTCTGGAGCAAACGACCAGTGAATTGGAAATTGGATTACTTATTGCCATTTTGGTTATCTTTCTGATGCTGGCAGCTAGCTTTCAGTCATTCAAAATTTCATTGGCTACCATTTCCATACTCCCCGCAGTTGTCGGGGGCTCTATTCTGTTTTTATTAGTCACAGGACATTCTCTTAATATCCAATCCTATATGGGTGCCATCATGGCGGTAGGTGTAGCGGTGGCCAATGCTATTCTTTATATGACCAATGCCGAGGACCTTAGAAAAGCCAATAACACAATGGCCTATTTTAATGCATCAGGAAACAGGTTGAGGCCCATCTTGATGACAAGTTTCGCCATGATGGCGGGTATGACACCCATGGCCCTGGGGCTTGGAGAAGGGGGAGATCAGATTGCGCCCTTGGGTGTGGCCGTGATCGGAGGCCTGTTTTTTTCCATGTTTAGTACCCTCCTGTTTTTACCCCTTGTGTATAAAACCCTGGTTGGAAACATAAAATATAAAAGTGTATCACTCAACCCAGGCGATCAATCAAGCAGATATCATGAAAACAATTAAATCAAATATTAAAATGAATGGATTTTGGTTAATACCTGTCCTGATCTTGTCAATGGCCGCATGCGATCAGGAAAAGACAAGTGTAGATGACCCTTCACCAAATAACGTTAAGGATGCCTTTTTACTCAGCAAGAAAAAAGTCAGTAAATCTTTACGCATACCGGCCGAATTAAGAGCTTATGAAAAAGCTGAAATTCATGCCAAGGTGGAAGCCTATGTTCAAAGGGTCAATGTGGACATTGGAGATAAAGTAGGAAAAGGACAGGTTCTTGCCGTATTGGATGCTCCGGAAGTGATGGCTGAATATGCGGAAGCTCAGGCAAAATTTAATGAAGCCGAAGCCAGGTATAAATCCAGTAAAGACAGGTACGGGCGAATTCTAAATGCCTCCAGTGAGGAAGGGGTCATTTCCACTTCAGAGGTGATTCAATCTAAAAACCAAATGTTGGCCGACAGTGCAGCTTGGGCTTCTATGGGTTCTACAGCGGAAGCATTTCGTCAATTGCAGGCCTATCTAACCATCCGTGCACCCTTTCAGGGTGTGGTGACAAGTCGCCAAATAGATGTTGGCCATTTCGTTGGAAACAATGAGACTACGCCCATGTTTACCGTCGAAACAATCGATAAATTCAGGCTTCAAATTCATGTTCCCGAAACTTATGTAAATGATGAACCCATCAATGAAACCTTGATTTTTTCAGCCGAGGCAGTACCTGAACAGGAATTTGAAGCAAAATTGGCCAGAAAATCCGGAAGTATAGATGCAGATACAAGAACAGAAATCTGGGAGTATGAATACCTCAACGTAAGTGGAAAACTAAAACCCGGCATGTATGCCATGGCCAACCTTTCCCTTCAGAGAGCCACTACCTCTTTCGTAATTCCTTATACAGCCATGGTTACTTCCATGGAAAAACAATTTGTAATAAGGGTAAATGATAATAAAGCACAATGGGTAGATGTCCGAAAAGGAATTCCCATGAATGAAGGAATTGAAATTTTCGGCAATCTCAAAGAAGGAGACACCTTGCTTGTCAGGGGAAGTGAAGAAATTAAGGAAGGAACAATTCTGGAGACAAATACGATAACCCAATGACATTAAAGCAAAAAATTTTGTTGCCCACCCAAGAAAGATCAACCTTCCTTATCCGATTGATGGTGGGGGCGGTATTTCTCTCCGAAGGTATTCAAAAATTCCTCTTCCCGGCACTCCGGGGGGCAGGAAGATTTGAAAAAATCGGTCTTCCAGAACCGGAATTTCTGGGCTATTTCGTGGGTGGGTTTGAAGTCATTTGCGGACTATTGATCCTACTAGGCCTGTTGACCCGTCTCGCAGCCATCCCCACGCTCATTATCATGATCGTGGCCATTGCCACCACCAAGTCCCAGGTTTTGGAGGAGGAGGGTTTCTGGTCCATGATGCATGGCAGCCGTACGGACTGGGCCATGTTGCTGGGTTCCATTTTTCTGATCATCAAAGGAAGTGGCAAATGGGCAGTGGACCACTTGCTGTTTCCCAAAAAACAGTATTGAAAAGCTCCGGTAAATGGAAACCTTAGTTCGATTATAAAATAGTACGAATTGTGGAGGCTAATCCATTCCGAAGCAAAAGGGTAATTCACTGATAATGCAAACCATCTAAGAATCAACCCAAATCTTATTTTCAGCGATTCCCCCTTTTAAAGAGGGCTGGGGGATTTACCGGATCTGCATTTTCTATGTCTATTTTAAGGACGATACTCCTTGACCAAATAAACGTCATCTAACATAGAATCTCAGGTTAATAAGATCCAATTTTTTGGTGAAAAAGGACTTGTTGGGTCCTACTGCTCATTCCACCGCAGGTGACAGTTGCTGTCGGACCATTTCTTCTTCCAACATCCTCTGATCGAGTTCCCGGGCATAGGTCCGGCCTCCTTTAAATCCATAAAGGTATAGCCTTTTCCACCCCAGTCTTTTGCGTTGAGCAGCATTTTTCGGGTTCAAATACATCGGCGCTACCCTTTTGACATAGGCCGCTCCTGCCAGTTGGCCCACATAACGGGTAGCCTGTACTGGCATCGCACATCATTATATCATCAAACCATCGGATAACCATCACATCAACACATGCCTTCAACAAGCTCAGGCACCGCAGATCATTATATCATCAAACCATCATATCATTCCACTCATCCACCCATCAACCGTGCCTTCATGGTGTCGATCCATTCCAGTTTGCGGGAAAGTTTGGGCCCGGGACTGAAGCGGTAAATAAAGTTTAGCCGGTAATTTCCTGTGCCTACATGCACCTTATATCCTGCTACAGGAGAAAGGTTGACCTGATTGTAAACATAATTTACATTTACGGACCATTTTTCGGAATTATATCCTGTAAATCCTCTTAAAAAATAATTGGGCCGAAGTCCCCAATAGCTTTTTTCAACTTCAGGAACAAAGCCTATTTCTGTGCGTCCCAATGACAAGCTGGATGCAGCAGAAAGGGTGATAAAAAAATGCTTTTTTATCACCAGGGTATAAGCGTAGCCCATATTTGGACCCAACTCAAAAAACTTAATTTGATCAAAATTCTCCCCTTGCTGAGAAGGTGGCAGGATACCATTTTGGTTTCGGACCTGCCCTCCATAAATTTCGAACCCGACTAAAAATGAACCGGCAGATCTTTTCTGCCATTCATTTTGAAGGAAAGCTGCCCTATAAGAAAACTTTTCCCCGTTAAACAAATATTGCACAGAGGCACCAACTTTCCTCATTTTCATATCCGGAAATAAAACTGGCATCTCCCTGTTTAACTGATTTCCAGGATATTGTAGGTAATAACCATTATAAAATTGACCAAAAAAATCAATTACCCAATTTTTGGGGTATAAATGTGCCTGCAGGTCCAGGGATTTGGATTCTCCCCTTCCTTTATCAGGATTGATAAATCCAAATCCATAAGCCAGATTCAATGTCAAATTCTGATAGGTGAGCCCTGCCCCCATGTTCAGGGAAGAATTAGGCATGTACCGAAACTTATTACCCGTTTTCTCCAGGCCCATGCCAGTATATTTCCTCGAAAAATAATACCTTCCGGTTAGTTTATTGGGAAAGGATTGGTAATAAGCAAGGCTGTCGGGTGATCCTTTAGCATGGGCATTGTTAGCGAAAAGAAACCACGAACAAATTAGAATCAGTAGAAATTTCATTCAAACAGATTAAAAGCCTTATCCATACCAAAACAATTATTTATCAGGATTACATCGTAAACAAATTTAAAATGAAAAGGGAGGTTAGTAAAAATAATTTCGAAATAACCTCCTTTAAATAAAGTATAAAAAGATAAAGTATAAAAAGTTGCTTAATCACCCAAAACAAAGGTAAGCAATTTTCCACCAATAAAACAAAAATATATTCTTTGTATTTTGTGATTATTTAAAGAAATAATCACAAAAGCTTATTTGACTTTTTTAAGAGATAACCCCCACCCAGTCCTTGCTTCTATTGAAAATTTTGCTCGTTTACCAATGTGAAAAAATAATATCCAGATATTCAATTTACGCTTCTCGCTAAAATATTTTATTAAATAACCCCATTTAATGCATTAATATTTTAAAAAACCTTAGTCCTTAAAATTATAATCAAAGGAATTTATAATTGAAATTATTAGTTTAAATGAAGAGGTTGATTAAAATTTTAACTTATTACCTGAAGATCTTAAAAATAATATTATATTAAAATAATTATATTTATTCAGATAATTTATCATCTCTCCTGATGCGGAAATTCATCGGTAAGGTAAACACCGGGTTCAATAGGGGATTATGAGCAAATGGGCTTCATTTTAAGTCGCTTTTGCCGGGAAACAAAATTTGGTCTTGGAGTTAAAAATAAATTTAGGAAGAATTTTAATACAAAAAATTCTCAGCAAGGATGCGGGTGGATTTTATCGATGCCTTATTGACGTGTTGGGTCAAAAAAAGTCCCAGAACGATAAGATCTGGGACGAAGCAGGAAGTTTACTTAAGTTTTGCCAGGGCTTTTTTCATCCTATCAAGCGCTTCTTTGAGTTCCTCCTCGCTGGCGGCATAAGAAAGTCTAATAGAATCCGGCGCCCCAAAAGCCTCGCCGGTTACCAATGACACATTGGCTTCATTCAGGATATACAAACAAAAATCATCGGCATTATTTACTTTTTGGTTCCCGGCAGATTTACCGAAAAATTCTGAAACATCCGGAAAGAAATAGAATGCCCCTTCTGGAACATGGGTTTTTATACCTGGTATTTCTTGTAACAATTCCAACACCAAATCCCTCCTATTAAGATATGCCTTGGCCATTTCGGCTGTTGGTGTTTGATCCCCAGTTAATCCTGCCAAAGCGGCACGCTGGGCAATTCCTGTCCCTCCTGAGGTGAATTGTCCCTGAATTTTTTCACAAGCTTTGGCCATTGGCAGGGGTGCACAGATATATCCTACCCGCCAACCGGTCATGGCATAGCCTTTAGAAAAGCCATTGACGGTAATGGTTCTTTCAAACATTCCGGGAAAAGCTGCAATACTGAAATGTTGCCCTGTAAAATTGATCAATTCATAGATTTCATCTGCTATGACAATCAGATTCTCCTTTTCTTTCACCACCTCGGCTATCGCTTCCAATTCCTTTCTGCTAAAAACAGATCCTGAGGGATTACAGGGTGAAGAATAAATAACGGCTTTTGTTTTATCAGTAATGGCTTCCTTTAACTGTTGAGCTGTAGCCTTAAAATTATTCTCCAAATTTCCGGAAATCAATACCGGTACGCCACCAGCCAATTTGATGATTTCTGAATAAGAAACCCAATAAGGAGAGAAAATAACCACTTCGTCGCCATCGTTGATAAGGCACATAAATACGTTCGCGATCGAATGCTTGGCTCCGGTAGAAACCACAATGTTTTCTGCCTTGGCTTCATTGATGTGGTTATCATCCCTAAGCTTTTTGGCGATGGCCTCCCTAAGGTCCTGGTAACCGGCAACAGGAGGATAAGAAAAATATTTGCCTTCATCTATTGCTGCTTTGGCCGCCTCCTGGATATACTTGGGGGTTTTAAAATCAGGTTCTCCCAAACTCAGGCCAATGATGTCCACACCTTGGGTTTTAAGTTCTCTGGCTTTTTTGGCCATAGCCAGCGTCGCTGACTCTTCCATATTGTTGATTCGATCAGATAGGATGAATTTCATTTATTGTCTATTTATTTAATGATAAATTTTTTAACAACCCTTCCAAAGGTCAGTTCCTGAACCCTTGTCCATGAATTTCGATGATTTTTTATTATTTTTGCAAAATTAAGGATATTGCTTGTGAATCCTACTTCTTTGTATTGTTTTGGAACCAAAACTCCTCTGTAAGTTCCGGTTTCGGAAAGAAATGCAATGCTGAAAACAGAAAACCTCCTCAATAATAAATGGAAATATCCAACGTTTTGAAGGTATGAATAATCTAATTTTATTTTGGGCGCTCACCACTTATTTCGCACTGGGTATCATGAATCCGGTCCTTGCCCAGAAAGAAACTGTGGATGATCCAGATTCCTCCGGTGTGGTCAAAGACAGGTTATTGCCCTCCTCAACCCCGGTCCTTTTATTTTCCGACACGGAAGATGAGGAAAAGGAGGAAAAAAAAGGCAGGAAAAAGAAGAAAAAGAAAAACTTTTATTTTGGGGAGCGAACAAAAAAAGCCTTGATAAAAAGCAGTTTCAGGGATCAGGTAACCTATCAGGTCTTCCACTTTACCACTGCAGCCCTAAAGACCGATGCCTATATCAGGGATATCTTTTGGTATGATTATAAAAATAAAGCCATTAAGGATCGGGGGTTCGAAAAATCAAAAGGCTACCTGCTTCATGGTCCTTATGAAAAGAGAATCGGAGAAACCGTGGTCGAATCCGGAATGTATTATTATGGGACCAAACATGGCCGCTGGATGACTTATGACAGCAAAAGTATTTTATTGGATAAAAAACATTATTCTGAAGGCTGGCCAAAGGACTCCAGGGTAACCTATTATGACAGGGGTGACAGAACTATTGAAAAGCTCATTCCCGTAGAATATGATTTGGAAGAAGGAAACTTTTTTCATTTCTATAAAGATGGACAAGTAGCCGTAACCGGTGAGTATAATTTTGGCGAGAAGGTGGGCCTGTGGACAGAATATTGGAAAACCGAAGGAGACCAAAACATTAAAAAAAGAGAAATCCAATATCAGAACGAAGCATTTATGAATAATTTTAAGCCATTCATCAGAGCGGAATGGGATGATGAGGGCAATCTGATTTACCGCAATCAATAAAATGCGTCTTCAAAATGTTTAAAGGCGACCCTGCCATTTTTGTCTCTGTATACGCCGAGAATATCAAAACGGATATCCCGGTGCCAATCCTTAAGATATAAATAATGCTCCGCCGCCCTAAGGATCAGCTGCCTTTTTTTGTAATCCACAAATTCCTCCGCATAGCCATATCCGGTACCGCTACGGAATTTCACTTCCACAAAGATCATGATGCCTCGATGGATCATGATCAAGTCGATCTCCGCATGTTTATACCTGAAATTCGCTTCTAAAAACTCATATCCTTTTGCCAGCAACCATTCCTTGGCCATTAACTCTGCTTCTTTACCAAGATCATTATGTTCTGCCATTTTACTTGTTCGGTTTGTTTGAAAAAAAACCAATATTTTCTAAATTGTACATCGCAGACAGCCATAAAAAGAACTACCTGCCTTCATTGCTTGTTGCACCATCATAAGAATTTTAAAAGAGGTGAATCAAATTATCAATAAAAAAGTAATTTTTCAGGATTTAGGCCAAAAAGATTACAAAGAAACCTGGGATTACCAGGAAGCCTTATTTTCCAAGACGGTTTCCAATAAGATCCATAACAGAAACCTTTCTCCCGAAAATCAAGTGCCCACCGAAAATCACTTGTTGTTTGTGCAACACCCACATGTCTATACCTTGGGGAAAAGCGGAAAACCTGCACATTTGTTATTGAACGATCTGGAATTGGCAGATTTGGGGGCAAAGTATTATCAGATCAACAGGGGGGGAGACATTACCTATCATGGTCCCGGGCAGTTAGTGGGCTATCCCATTATAGACCTGGATAATTTCTTTACCGATATCCACAGATATCTAAGGTTCCTGGAAGAAAGTGTCATCCGAACCTTGGCCGAGTATGATATCGATGCCGGTAGAATAAATGGATTAACCGGGGTCTGGCTTGATCATGTAAAACAGAGAAAACCACGGAAAATCTGTGCTTTGGGTGTCAAATCCAGCCGGTGGGTTACCATGCACGGGTTTGCATTTAACATCAACACTGATATATCCTACTTTAAACATATCGTCCCCTGTGGAATCAGTGACAAAGCCGTTACCTCCATGCAACTGGAGTTGGGCGAAAAAATTGATGAAATGACGGTTAAAGAAAAAGTGAAGGTACACCTGTCCCGTTTGTTTGAAATGGACCTGCTGGAGATAACCAAACACCATTCCTGATATTATGAAAAATGACAATGATTTTTTGGAGCAACTAGGGGACATTTTATTTCTTGACATTGAAACTGCCTCGCAGGAAAAAACACTGGGGGACCTACCCCTTAATCTTCAGGAAGAATGGACAAAAAAAGCAAAACTACTCGCCACTGGGGAGGACATGAAGGAAAGTGACCATTATTTTGAAAAAGCAGGTATTTACGCTGAGTTTGGTAAAATCATATGCATCGGAGTGGGCTTTTTTGCTTATCGGCAGGAATTGGACCAGCTTCAATACAGGACCAAATCCTTTGCTGAAGATAATGAACATGATACCCTTTGGACTTTCAGGGAATTATTGAATAAAAAGCCATGGATCCTTTGTGCACATAATGGCAAAGAATTTGATCTTCCCTATATTTGTAGAAGAATGTTAATCAATCGAATCCCTTTACCTGAAGTGCTGCAATTGGCAGGAAAAAAGCCCTGGGAAATTCGGCACTTGGACACCTTGGAACTTTGGAAGTTTGGTGATTATAAACATTACACGCGACTGGACCTGTTGGCATCCATTTTTGACATTCCAAGTTCAAAAGAAGGAATTGACGGGAGCATGGTCAATGCCACCTATTATCATCAACAGGATTTAAGCAGTATCCGAAAATATTGCCTGAGGGATGTGGAAGTAACAGCCAGAATCTACCTGGCCTACCAAGGATTACCAGGAGACCTGGAATTTGATATTATCAACCTCGATTTGAATGACCAAGATAATAACACTGAGCCTTAAATTCAGGGATATTATCCTTACCTTTATTATTAGATAGTATTTTTATGAGAAAAAAATCAGGAAGAAAAAAATCAGGATTTAGTGGAGGATCGGGCAAAAAAAATGACCCTGTTAGCTTTGGCCAAAGGCTCCTTCATTTTTTTGACCACCATTTTGGAGAGGAATTTTCAGAAAAGCAGTTGATCAAAAAATTAAATCTAAGGGATGCTGAGGCAAAAAAAATACTCTCCGAAACATTATCGGAACTTTTATCTTCCGCCTCGATTTCCAAAACGCCCAGAAATCACTATTCTTCTGCCTCAGATCCGGATTTTGTGATCGGCGAGGTGGATTATGTCAATTCAAGATTTGCATTCATAGTACCTGAAGATAAGGATAAGAAGGAAGATGACATCATGATTAAAGAGGCGGATTTGAAGACCGCCTTGGATGGTGATAAGGTTCGGGTGATGGTTTTTCCGAAGAAAGGAAAAGGTAATCGAAAAGAGGGAAAAGTGTTGGAGATCATCGAACGCAGCAGAGATGAATTTGTGGGAAGGGTGGAAATTTCTCCAAGATTTGCTTTTGTCGTACCGGATTTTAAAAAAATGCATCATGATATTTTTATAAAAAAATCTGATCTGGCCGGAGCCCAGCACAATCAAAAAGTGGTGGTCAAATTGACTGAATGGAGGGATGATGACAAAAACCCCACCGGAGCGATTATTCGGGTATTGGGTGAAGCCGGCGACCATGAGGTCGAGATCCATTCCATTATGGCTGAATTTGGCCTCCCCTTTGAATACCCCGAAGATGCAGTGGAAGAGGCGGAGGCTATCCAGGATCAAATCCCTGTTGCCGAAATAAAATCCAGGAAGGATTTCAGAAAAGTAAACACCTTTACCATTGATCCAGCCGATGCCAAGGATTTTGACGATGCGATATCCATTCAAACGTTGAAAAATGGAAACCTGGAGGTGGGGGTTCATATTGCAGATGTAACCCATTATGTTAAACCAAAAACCACCTTGGAAAAGGTAGCTTATGACCGGGCCACCTCCGTATACCTGGTAGACAGAACCATTCCCATGCTTCCCGAGCGCCTAAGTAACGGGCTTTGTTCGCTCAGGCCAAATGAAGACAAGCTTACTTTTTCCTGTGTTTTTGAATTGGATGCTGATGCCCATGTGAAGGACTTTTGGATTGGAAGGACCATCATTCATTCGGACAGGAGGTTTTCTTATGAAGAAGCACAGGAAAACATGGACAATGGAGGTGGGGACCATTTTGCTGATCTTATCCAACTGAATGGCATGGCCAAAAAATTGCGTCGGATTAGGTTCAAAAATGGGGCCATCAACTTCGAAACCGTGGAGGTGAAATTTAAACTGGATGAAAAAGGCTCCCCTTTGGGACTGATCATCAAGGAAAGAAAGGATGTTCATAAAATGATCGAAGAATTCATGCTTTTGGCCAACAAAACGGTAGCAGAATTCATTTTCGAAAAGAATAAAGGAAAAAGTACCTTTGTTTACCGAACCCACGATTACCCAGATCTGGAAAGGTTAAATACCTTTGCCAGTTTCGCGAAAAAGTTTGGTCACGAAATACAGATCAATGATGAAAAAAAAGTTTCCAATAGCCTGAATAAGCTGATGGATGAAATTGTAGGGAAACCGGAACAGAATGTTTTGGAACAGCTGGCGATCCGAAGCATGGCCAAGGCCAAATACACCACGGAACCTAAAATCCATTTCGGTTTGGCTTTTAAACACTATACCCATTTCACCTCCCCAATAAGGAGATACCCGGACATGATGGTACACCGGTTGCTTCAGCATTACCTGGACGGTGGAAAACCCCCGGAAAATCTGGCCTGGGAGGACCGGTGTACACATTCCTCAGAAAGAGAAAAAAGGGCTGCAGATGCTGAAAGGGCCAGCATTAAGTACAAACAGGTTGAATATATGAAATTGGCAGAGAAGAAAGATTATGAGGGTATCATCACGGGGGTAACGGAATGGGGTGTGTACGTGGAGATCACTGAAACCAAATGTGAGGGCATGGTCCGTGTTCAGGACATTTCTGATGATTACTACGATTTTGATGAAAAAAACATGAGGCTGATCGGTTCAAAAAACAAAAGAATCATCACTCTAGGAGATAAAGTAAGCGTCAGGGTGACCCGAACAGATATAGACAGAAGAACCATAGATTTGGAATTTGCAGATAATGATTAAAGAAGAACTGCTTAGGAAAATACAAAAAGACCTTGAAAACCATATAAACCACCTGGATTTACGTGGAGAACCCAAAGAACTATATGAACCGATCACTTACCTGATGCAGTTGGGGGGCAAAAGGATTCGTCCCCTTTTAACCCTATTGTCTTATAAGCTGTATCAAGAGGATTATGAAAGCATCCTGAATCCCGCCGCAGCAGTAGAGGTTTTTCATAATTTTACCCTTGTGCACGATGATATCATGGACAAGGCTCCCATCAGAAGAGGGAAAGCTACCATCCATGAAAAATGGGATGCCAATACGGCCATTCTTTCGGGGGATGTGATGCTGGTAAAAGCTTATGAAATGCTTTTGGAAATACCCGGTGAGAAGTTGGCCCCTTGTTTAAAGCTTTTCAGCAAAACAGCAGCTGAAGTTTGCGAGGGACAACAACTGGATATGAATTTTGAAAATTCAGCATCCGTATCAGAAGTTGCCTACCTGAATATGATCCGGTTAAAAACAGCGGTTTTACTTGGCTTTTCGCTTCAATTAGGCAGTGTATTGGCCGGAGCAGAACCCGGGGAAACCATAAAGCTGTATAATTTCGGCGTCAATATTGGCATTGGCTTTCAGCTTAAAGATGATTTGTTGGACGTGTACGCAGACAAATCCTTGTTTGGAAAACAGGTGGGGGGAGATATCATTTCCAATAAAAAGACTTACCTTTTGATAAAGGCTTTGGAAATCGCCAAGGGGGATACCAAAGCTTCCCTTTACAAATGGTTGGAAAGGAAGGATTTCCAACCGGATGAAAAGGTAAAGGCAGTTACAGGTCTTTATAACCAATTGGACATTAGAAACCAAACCACCAAAATCATGACCGCTTATTTTGAGAAAGGATTTGATCAGTTGGCAGCGTTGAAGGTAAAAAATGCGGAAAGCCTGCAAATACTTTGGAATTTCACCCATCATCTGGTTAACCGGGAAAAATAACACATGGAGCTATCAATAACCCTTATTTTGATTATCGTTACCTGTCTGGTTTCCTATTACGGGTGGAAAAATCCGGTTTTCATGGAGGAAAGCCTTTTTACACCTTACAGGGTGGCCAGAAATCAGGAATTTGGAAGATTTCTCTTGTCCGGTTTCATCCATAAAGACGGCACACACCTGCTGTTCAATATGTTTACCTTCTATTTTTTCGGAAATGTGGTGGAACAGTATTTCATGTATGCCTTTGGCCAGCTTACGGGGATAGTGGTTTTTGTGCTATTTTACTTCGTGGCCATCATCATTGCGGACCTGCCCACTTATTTCAAAGAGAAAGACAATCCGGCTTACCATGCCTTGGGAGCATCGGGAGGCACCTCCGCAACGGTATTTGCAAGCATCATTTTGATGCCATTATCAGACATCTGCATTTTCGGGATCTTTTGCCTGCCAGGTTTTATCCTTGGACTCCTATTTTTAGGATATGCTTTTTACAAAGGTAAAATGTCTGATGACCAAATAAATCATGATGCCCACTTTTACGGGGCATTGTTTGGAATAGGGGTTATCGTTTTGATGTCTCCCCAAAATGCGGTTTTCTTCTGGGAGGAAATTAAAAACTTCAGTATATTTTAAAATTGAAGTTTTTAATTGTTCTGGTAGATTTATTTTTTCTTAAGTTGTCTTACCAACTTATCCACCACATCTTTCAGGAGAGGAATCCAATGCGCTCCTTTTTCCTCAGCGAAAACATCGGGTCCGGGAATTCCAACCCGCATTCCCACAATACTTTGGGCCGTTCCCCCGGTTCCCTCCGTCTTGAAATAAACGTCTACGGCGTTGATATTTTGGGCAAACCGGGATAATTTATCAATTGAATTCCGGATTTCTTCCTGTACGGGATCATTGATTTCAATGTTGACGGCTTGCACATCGATTTTTATTCCATTATAATTTTCGGTGTAATTCATCTGTTTAAAATTTTGTTGAATGGTTATAACTTTCCCGTACCGGAGGTCGGGGTGCCGACTCTCGGGAACATCTCGAACCTGCCTGCCTCAGGCAGGTGCTTTATAATCACCCCTCCGTATGTCGCCTCTGTCATGCCTGCCTGAGGCAGACACGATTTCATAAAACTATTGAGGTTACTAATTTCTGATCAGAAAAATACTTCTGCCATGCCCTGTAAAGGGAAAATATGGTAAAGGGGTTAAAATTAAAAATAGGCCATCAAAGAAAATTAAAGGCCTATTCTGATACGAAGATTAAGCTATTACGCTTCGGAAGGAATCACACTTACATAGGATCTCCCATCATGTTTTTTCTTAAAATCCACTTTACCTTCAATTAAAGAAAATAAAGTGTGATCTTTACCCAAACCAACATTAACACCGGGGTGATGTTTGGTTCCTCTTTGCCTTACGATGATATTTCCGGCAATTACCGATTCCCCACCAAATTTTTTAACTCCAAGTCTTTTACTTTCGGATTCTCTACCGTTCCTGGAACTACCTACACCTTTTTTGTGAGCCATAATTTATTTTATTTATCGTTTCCTGAAAGAAGCCTACAAGGCAATATCTTCAATTAATATTTTTGTGAACTGCTGCCGGTGACCATTTTTCTTTTTGTACCCTTTTCTTCTTTTTTTCTTGAAAACAATGACTTTGTCACCTTTCACGTGATCAAGGATCTTCCCTGATACCTTTGCGCCTCCTAATAAAGGCGCACCTATCGATACAGTGCCATTGTCATCTGCCAAAAGCACCTGATCGAATTCTACGGAAGCGTCAACTTCACCCTGCATTTTTGGTGCAAAAATTTGCTGATCTTTTGTTACTTTGAACTGCTTACCGGAAATGTTAACTATTGCGTACATCATGGTTTGATATAATCCGTTTTTATCAAAATGAGGTGCAAATATAGGAAAAATCCGAACAGTGTTAAAATAAAATGAGATTAATAATGCCCTTATCCCATAAAATTGTACTAAAAAGTGGTGAAAATGGTTATCTCGCTGTAATCAATAGTAAATAATGCAATGGAAACACCATTGCTTTTGTATAGTTTTGGTTTTTAAACACTTAAATCAATATCAGGACCACTCAGTTAAAATTTTATTGACTTCCGGTCAAATAATTAGTGGATTTAATCCCATTTTTATTCTTCTAAATCTTTTTTAAAAAAGTTTAATCCCCTTATTTTTAGGGAAATGATGAAAGTATTACTTTATTAAATAATACTTAATTACTTGTATTTCAATTATTTAAAACATATTGACCAGAGGTCAATTTTATATGGCTAAGACCATACTTTGGCTTTTCTTTTTGGAATTTCTTGCCCATATTTGTTAAGGCAATGTTATTAAATCTCCCTCAGGACTGGCCTGATCATTGCGGATAAATAACCTCGGCCAGTAAAATGAGGTTTTTTTAATTTACACATTGAGTAATATTAAAGTACAATAAAGATGAAATCAGAACCAATTTTAGAACAAGGAGATAACAGCAGGTTTGTGCTCTTTCCCATACAGCATGACGATATTTGGGAATATTATAAAAAAGCAGAAGCCAGCTTTTGGACCGCAGAAGAAATAGATTTGGGACAGGATATGAATGACTGGAAAGGTCTTTCTGACGGAGAGAGGCATTTTATTTCCCATGTATTGGCATTTTTTGCAGCAAGTGATGGTATAGTCAACGAAAATCTTGCCGAACATTTTGTTTCAGAAGTACAGTATACCGAAGCAAAGTTTTTCTATGGGTTTCAGATTGCCATGGAAAACATCCATAGTGAAACATATAGCCTCTTGATCGACACTTATATCAAGAACCCGGCAGAAAGGGACAAATTGTTCAATGCCATTGAGCACTTGGATTGTGTTAAGAAAAAGGCAGAATGGGCATTGAAATGGATAGATAACGGTAATTTTCAGGAACGACTGATCGCATTCGCAGCTGTAGAAGGAATTTTCTTTTCCGGGTCATTTTGTTCCATATTCTGGCTAAAGAAGAGAGGATTGATGCCTGGACTAACCTTTTCCAATGAATTGATATCCCGGGATGAAGGATTGCATTGTGATTTCGCTTGCCATCTTTATACCGAACATGTGGTCAATGGACTTCCTGAAGAAAAAATAATTGAAATCATCAAAGATGCTGTTGAAATAGAGAAAGAGTTTGTGACCGATGCCCTTCCTGTAAGGCTGATCGGCATGAATGCTGAGCTGATGTGTCAGTATATTGAGTTTGTTGCAGACCGTTTGCTGCGGGAATTGGGTTGTCCAAAAGTATGGAAAAGTACCAATCCGTTTGATTTCATGGATATGATATCCCTTCAGGGAAAAACCAACTTCTTTGAAAAAAGAGTAGGTGACTACCAAAAAGCGGGCATCATGAAAAACAAAGACGCCACTGCCGGTTCTGATAAATTTTCCGTAGAAGAAGACTTTTAATCATTTTTCAATCTATTTAAACCAAACCAGTATGTTAGTAATTAAAAGAGACGGTAGACGGGAATCTGTAAGATTCGATAAAATAACCACCAGAATCGAAAACCTGTGTTACAATCTGGATGGCAGGTATATCCAGCCCATAGATGTAGCCAAAAAGGTAATTGACGGCTTATATGATGGGGTCACTACTACCGAACTGGACAATCTGGCCGCCGAAGTATGCGCTTCTCTGACTGTAAAGCATCCGGAATATGCGATTCTGGCTGCAAGAATCGCTATCTCCAACCTGCATAAAACCACCAGCCAGTCCTTTTCAAATACCATGAAAAGGTTAT
>JBBDSB010000559.1:0-20973 GCA_040905205.1 Cyclobacteriaceae bacterium | reverse complement strand
GCAGCTGCAGGTACCTGTCTAATTTTTCCTCATCCTGAATGAATCCTTTGTAATCTACCATTCCATCTTCCTCTACATATTGCCGCAACAAGGCATCAAATAGGTCGTGGGAGGGTGGCTCGGTATTTTCACCGCCCAATTGGGAATGTCCACAGGAGAGGTTGAATAGAAAAAGTGCAAATAGGGTAAGGATCTTCATGGTTGGTTTTGTTTAGGATTTGTTTTGAACTATGGATACTTGTTCAGAATTGTTTCTCTTAATAGGCCTCAGCCCAAAATAACATTGGTAGTGCAAAAATAAAACTCAATATACTTTTTCTCCTTTCTTCAGCCACATGCCCCACATTTTATTGTAGGTATGTACCCGATCGGTCTGTACGGAATCGGGAGTAAAGACCGGGTTGTCCTCATTGACCCAATGAAAAATACCTCCGTAAAGGTTGTAAACATGCTGGAAACCGGCGGCTTTTAATTTTTTGCCAATTTCCTGACTCCTTGCTCCGATGGAGCAATAAACGACAATGGTTTCATCCTTCGGGATTTTCGAAACCGAAGCCATGGAGAAGGTCTCATAACCTACCCAGCGGGCATCCTCCAGGTGACTGACGGAAAACTCCTCTTGCTCCCGGGAATCCAAAATCACCGCATCCTCCAGCAGGTCTTTCTGCTCGGGATAGACCAGGGGAAAATCCTTCTCATAGGTAGTATTCAACAAGGCTTTAAACGGTAGACTTTGAGCAAAAGCAGGGACTGCAAAAAGGACCCACCATAAAAGGAAGAGTGACCGTAGAAATTTAGCGTTCATAATTTCTTAACATTCATTTCCATGCAATAATTTCCCAAAACCCTCCAAATATAAAGGAAAAGTAATTTTTGAATAAGGTTTTCACCAGCCCACATATCCTGAGCCTGAACACCGTTCATCCGAAGAATGTTGATTTCACCTGAATAGTCGTGGCATTCCGCTTTTCCTGACGAAAACCCGCTACTCAATTCAAAAAAACAGAAAAAAGACAAAAACCGCAGCCAACAAAACCACGTTAACTTTTAAAAAAACCAAAAAATGAAGCAAGAAAGTATCTATCTGACAGGCTATTTAATCTTAATGGCAGGTATTTGCTCAGGTTGTCTCTCTTTTAGGGAAGGTGACAGAAACCTTAACCAAAGCATGAAAAAAGAAGGATTTGAATATGAAATTCACTATGCCCCTTCAGATACGCTCAGATGGCTATGGTTTAAAAATGAAAATCCAACTGCACCCCTGTTGCTTTTTATCCATGGGGCGCCGGGTTCCTCCTCTACTTTTTTGCCCTACCTAAAAAACGGGCGGTTACGGGATGCTTTTTCCATGATTGTATTGGACCGTCCTGGTTATGGGTTCTCAGACTATGGCAGGTACCAACCTATCCCCAAACAATTCGAGGCCATCCAAAACATTCTAAAGTTGTCGGGAATAGATGGAAATGTCATCACCATCGGTCATTCTTTTGGGGGAACCATCTCCGGGTACATGGCCATTCAAAATCCGGATTGGCTGAAGGGTACCATCATGATTGCCCCGGCCATTGACCCCGACCAGGAAAAGTACTTGTGGTTTGGCAAACTGGCACTTTACAAAAGTACCCGCTGGCTGGCACCTCACTCACTACGTGTAGCCGCAGATGAGAAATACAGTCATGAGACCGAACTCAAAACGTTTATAACGGACTGGCATCGAATACGCACACCTGTACTCCATATCCATGGGGATGAGGACGGGCTGGTCCCTTATGGCAATGTATTCTTCTCTAAAGACAACATTCCAAAAAAATATCTGGAAGTTATAACCTTAAAAAACAAAGGACATTTGATACCTTTTACAGAACGCAAAATCATGATTGATGAAATTATCCGCTTCGTTTTAAGCCTTGAAACACCCGCAAACCAATAAATTTTTTATAAAAATCCTCGTTTTTTCCATCAATATCTTCTTTTCGGGAAAAATTGACAAGTAAAAAGGGCGTATTGCCATTTCCTATCCCTCCCATTCATAGCAACTTTGTACCATCGTTTAATCAAAAAGAAAAAGAAGTTATGAGTAACATTAAATTTGAAGTCCCCAACAAAGCATCAGTAAGCAGCGAAAACAGGGAAATCCTGGAGAAAATTGAAAGTGGAGTAGGTTTTATACCCAACATCTATGCTACCTACGCCCATTCAAAAAATGCCCTGGCCAGGTATACTGCTTTTGCCAATGGCAAGACCAGCCTGAACAACAAAGAAAAAGAGGTGGTCAATCTGGTAGTCAGTCAAATAAATGGTTGTACCTATTGTCTGGCGGCTCACACAGCCATCGGTAAATTGAACGGGTTTGCAGACGAAGAAATCCTGGAAATCCGTAAGGGGAAGGCCGCTTTTAACCCCAAGTTTGATGCCCTGGCAAAATTGGCCAAATCGGTCATGGAAAATGCCGGAAAAATCGATGACAAGGTCCTGGAAAATTTCTTTGAAGCAGGATATGATAAAGAAAATCTGGTGGATACCATTTTGGCTGTAGGAGAAAAAGCCATCACCAACATGCTGCATAATGTAACCAAGGTTCCAATAGACTTTCCGGAAGCAGCCCCTATGAATTAACACTTAAATTTTATTCAAAAAACTCATTAGTTATGCAAAAAATTAATTGGAAAAACGCAATCCTTGCAGGATTCATAGGTACCGTATTATTCGATGTTTTTGGTCTGCTCATGTCAGGAGAATGGTGGGACATCCCTGCTCTTCTGGGTGAAAAAACCGGTCTGGGATTAGCATATGGAGTCTTTGGCCATTTCAGTAATGGTATTTTGTTGGCCATTCTTTATGCGGCCATCGCCCCCTCTCTTTGGGGCCCGCATTGGCTAAGGCCCTTTATCTTTATCACTGCCCAGACCATTGCCCTGGTATGGTTCTTTATGTTTCCTTTATTGGGAGCAGGGGTAGCCGGAAGCAATCAGGGACCCATGATGGCCATAGGATCGCTGTTGCGCCATTGGGTATTTGTGATACCCTTTATTTTTATCATCAATAAAGGGCTCTTTGGGGGAAAAGGGAACGATGCCCTTCAAAAGGGATAAGGCAAAAGTTGCGATCACCCAATTGATTCGGGAAACGGGGATAATTTTCCTTGTTTCCCGATTTTTTTTCATATTGTCCTTCATAAAGGGTAAGTTCGGGGTAAGGAGGTCCTGAAAACCGACTATCTCGTCACTGCGAACCCATTTTGGTTGGTTGCTGAGATAGGAAAGGGCGTGGTAGTCCCGTTTTGAATGAGGGTTTTTTCTAAAATTAAATCCACGTACATACTAAAACACATCAACCTAACATACTTTACTATGAAAACTGAAAAAGTATTTTTCAAGAACAGGAAAAACCTGACCTTGGCTGCATTTATCTATCATCCACTGGATCAGCATCCCAGGTTTTATGCCCTGTTTGCCCATTGCTTCACCTGTAGCAAAAACCTGAAAGCCGTTCAAAACATCTGCAACACCCTTTCTCAAATGGGAGTTGCCGTGATGAGTTTTGATTTTACAGGACTGGGGAACAGTGATGGGGAATTTGAAAACACAGATTTGTCATCCAATATCAGTGACCTGATCGATGCTGCCAACTTTTTAGCTGCAGAATACCAGCCACCATCTTTATTGATCGGTCACTCTTTTGGAGGAGCAGCTTCCATTTATGCTGCCCAATCCCTACCGGAAATCAAAGCTTTGGCTACCATAGGCAGCCCTGCTGACGTTCAGCATATTTCCCATCTGTTCGAAGAGCACCTGGATGCCATCAAAGAAAAAGGTGCTTCCAGGGTAAATATCGGTGGGCGAGACTTTGGAATCAATCATTCTTTTCTTCAGGACCTTAAAGAAAAAGACCTGGCTTCCTGCCTCTCTCAACTAAGGAAACCCATTCTCTTCCTGCATTCCCCCCAGGATGGCATTGTAGCCATCAGTCATGCGGCCAAACTTTATGAAAAAGCCTTCCATCCCAAAAGCTTTGTTTCCCTGGATGGGGCGGACCACCTGCTGTCCAATCCGGGAGACAGTGAGTACGTAGGCGAAATGATCAGTGCCTGGGCAAAAAAATATATCCCTGCACCTACCCTCCCCAATGACACCAAAGGCCACGAAGTAAAGGTCCGCCTTGCAGGTCAAGGGTATACCTCTGAGGTAAAGACCCCTTTCCATCATTTGCTGGCAGATGAACCGAAAGAGGTAGGTGGAGATAATCTGGGCCCCACTCCCTATGACCTGCTGATGGCCGCTTTGGGAACCTGTACTGCCATGACGCTACAAATGTATGCGCAGCGGAAAAAATGGTTGCTGGAGGAGATCAATGTGTACCTTGATCACGATAAAGTCCATAAAAATGATGGAGATAATGTGGAAAATACTGATGCCAAGGTAAGCCGTTTCACCCGAAACCTGGAAATAATCGGAGATGTGGACGAAGCCCAACAAGCAAGACTATTAGAAATCGCCAATAAATGTCCGGTACACCGTACCTTAAAGGAGCAAATTATTATCGAAACCAAGTTTAAAAATAAGTAAAAACTTTTGTGTATTTTACTTTTCAAGACCCCTTATTGCTTTGTTTCATTCTATTCCTATGATGAAGCATATTTTGAAATGGTTGACCATGAGGGTATTTTTATCTTCGGGGAAACATCGGCGGTGGGAATGTTTTTACCTGATATACCAATCTATGTTCCTGATCAATTCGCCTGGACCAATACCCCGCCATGTCGAATTTCAATGGTTCAGGCTTTCCAGTTCCTTCAAAAAGAATGGTAGACCCTTAAATTAAAAAAAAAGCGGTTACTGTAGCAACCGCTTTTTGAAAGCAACAGGAAATCCAAATAATTTTACTCCTGTTCAAACACCCGCACATAATCCACCGCAAGTTGCTGAGGAAAGCTGGTACTGTCATCGGGATTTCCAGGCCAGTTTCCTCCCACTGCCATATTGATCAGCAAAAAGAAAGGCTCCCTGAACTCGTCCATAGCCGCAGGAGAAATGTCCATAATATGAAACACTTCATCGTCCAGCAACCAGGAAATCTGATTTTCCTCCCAAATCAGGGAATAAACATGAAAATTATCTTTCAAGATGGCTCCCTCAGAAAGGGATCGCTTTCCTCCATCGGAGGCGTAATTACCGTTATTGTCCCAGTGCAGAGTACCATGAACCGTGTTGTCTCTGCCATCGGCGCTGCCTCCGATCATCTCCATGATATCGATCTCTCCACAAGCAGGCCAGGGCACCTCGGTAATATTTTCTCCAAGCATCCAAAAAGCCGGCCAAATGCCCTGCCCCTGTGGCAAAGCGGCTCGGATATCGATCCTTCCAAACCGAAAATTTCGCTGTCCCTGGGTCTTGAGCCTGGAGGAAGTGTAGTTTTTACCTCCCATATTTTCCTCCTTGGCCGTAACCACCAGGTAGCCGTCTTTCAATTCGGTATTTTCTCTATGATAATACTGCAATTCATTATTGCCCCAGCCACATAGATTAGGGCAGCCATCACCGGTTTCAAATACCCAATCAGAGGAAAGGGTCTGTGCATCAAACTCATCATTCCAAACCAGAGTATAGCCCTCATAAGTCACGGGAGAGGAAAAGCCTGATTCCGGAAATCCAATGCCAAGCATTTGTTCGGTAACTATTACACTTACCTCCTCATGAATAAAATCTGTTTCTGTGGCATGCGCCTGAACCGTAATGGTATACTCTCCAGGGCTGTCATAGCGGAAACTTATTTCATTTCCACTTACCAACTCCGGCATATCATTTCCAGTACCAAAACTCACCCGGAAGAAATTGGTCCTATCAGCGGAGTAAGTCACCTGGAACAAGCCGTTTTCTCCTTCTTCCACTGTCACTTCCAGGTTCTGCGGCAACACCACCTGCGGGTCCACTTCTTCCTGATTGCAGCTGCTTGCAGAAAATAAGGTGAGCATTAATGAAACCAACTGAAATAACTTAGTCATCATAAGCATCATGATTCTTCTTCAGGAATAAGCACAAATGTCCAGAAAACCCCACCCGAGTCGGTAATGTCAATGGTTAAAGTCAATTCTTCCTGACCATCTTCATTGATGTAACCGATCACCTCATAGGAAACCGACCTGTTCTCTGCTGGCGGGCCTGCCTCATATTCACCTTGGTTAAAGGCCTTTGGCAGGGCAATAAAAGCTCCTGTTCCTGTGACCGTAATACGGGCATTTTCCGATTCGGTAGCTTCTGTAAAACTAAACGCATGTGTCCCTGCTCCCCAGGCCTTCCCTGTAATCCACTGAATTGAATGGTAAACACATCTTCTGAAACATTCCGGTTATCATTATAAAACAAGGTGCTGTAATCAGAGAAAAGCGCATATCTTCCTTGATTGTCGTCAATCAGCTCTCCCAAAATTGTTGCGGCTTCTGCGTATTTGTTTTGGTACAGCAGCACTTTACCAAGCATGGCCATCGCCGCCCCCCTGGTCAATCGGCCGGTTTCATTAACCGTCCACGGAAGTACTTCCATGGCCTCCTCCAAATCGGTTTCTATTTGTTCATAAACGGTAGCCCTGGGGGTTCGTGAAGCATTGGTTATTTCACTGATTGAGATCCTCCTGTCTACAATCAGCGGCATATCTCCAAAATAATTGACCAAATTGAAATAGAAATAGGCCCGCATAAATTTAGCTTCTGCCAGAATAAGGGCTTTTCCATCAAAATCTATATTGTCCTGTTGCCTTTCATAATTCCGAATGATTTCCTGGCCCAAAGCGGCATATATATTGGCCCCGATATCAACCCCTTTGAAATCTGCCGTCAGGTTGAAACCCATGACCATGTCAGGAATGGGAGAGCCAATCTGGGTGCGGTCAGCATCGTCTCCAAAGCTGATCATGCCATCCCCATTTTGATCTACAAAACGCAGGTCTCCGGGCTGGGCACCGGGCTGTACCACCGAACTGGAGGCTATTTCCTCCTGGGTCTGGAAAATGCCCTCTGTCTGATAACCGATAAAATAACCTATTGGAAAGCCTTCCTGAAATCTGCTGGCCACATTTCCCCCAACGCTGAAACTTGCACCGGGAATAAATTCAAAACCCTGTGGCACCGCAGTAACCTCGTTTTTTAAAAATGTTACATTATAATCCGCACTGAAATTCACGCCGGCTTCCCGATTGGTCGCATATCCCAATTCAAGTTCCACACCCCGGTTCAATACATCCCCGGCATTGATTACAGGAGGCGCACCACCAGGTCCATAAGCGCCTAAAAGAGCAGACACGTCGGGTTGGAAAAGAAGGTCCCTGGTATTTTTGATAAAATAATTGGCGGTAAAATCCAGGTTATTGAAAAGAGAAAAATCCAGCCCAATATTGGTTTGATAGGTAGTTTCCCATTTCAGGTCCGGATTGCTGGTATTCCCTATGGCTGCACCATTGATGGTCAGGTCGTTGAAAACGTAGGTTGCGGATCCATTGAGCAATCCCCTGTAGCGAAATAAGCCGATTTGATCATTACCAGAAACCCCGAAACTGGTTCTGAGTTTCATGAAATCAATGGCCCCGGCATTGAAAAAAGGTTCATCTGAAATGACCCATGCTCCTGAAATAGCCTGGAAATACCCGATCCTATTGTTAGGACCAAAATTGGTGCGGCTTACTTTACATTGCCAACAATTACGGTTTACTGGTCCACGATGGCACTACCTGGAGAAGATATTCGCTTCCCAACAGCACGAAAATCCGGCATGTACAGGTGGATGACAACGGAACGGTGTATCTTTCCGGTCAGGGAGAATTCGGTACCTTCAGTCCCAATGATAAAGGAAAACTGGTATTTCAGTCTCTTAAGGACTCTCTGCCTGAATCCTTTCAAAACCTGGAAGAGGTCTGGAAAGTTTTCCTTGGAAATGAACACATTTATTTCTGCACCACTGATCGAATTTTTGTTTTCGATCATGAAAACCACTTTGATTTTAACCTGGAAAGTCAATCGGGTTTTGAAAGTTTCCATTTCAGCAAAAATACTTTATTTGTAAACGAGAGACAGACAGGTTTACAAAAACTCGAAAACGGTTCCCTTTCACTCGTAAATTCCTACTTCGGTGACAAGTTGGTTACCGGCCTGCTCCCGACAGTATCGAGCAGATATCTGGTCTTTACCCGGGACGATGGAATTTATGAACTTTCAGGCGAATCAGTAGCCACCTGGATGACTGCCCCAGAGCTGACCATTAATGCAGTTTTGCGGTTGAGTAATGGACATATTGCCATGGCCACCCAACTTGATGGCTTGCTATTGGTCAATACGGAGGGAAGAGAACTGATGAAATTGGATAAGGAAAGCGGATTAAATAACAATTCAATCGTATCCCTTTTTGAAGACCTATCGGGTAATTTATGGCTGGGGCACAACAATGGCTTATCCATGATTCAATTAAGTCTTCCATTCAGCAAAATCAATCAATATTCCGGCCTTACCGGCACAGGCTACCATGCCACTTACGAGCTGGGGAGGTTATATCTGGGCACCAATAATGGCGTATATGTACAGCAAACCAAATCGAAAGGCACCCAGAATATGGACTTGATCCCCAATACCAATGGTCAGGTATATCAGGTTAAATCCATACAGGGTTTATTGCTGGTCGCCCATAATGACGGTGCCTTCATCATAAGTAATAATCAGGCAGAAAAAATAGCAGGTCCTGAAGGTATTTGGAATTTTCAGCTTCTGAAGGATTACCCCAACTTGATTCTCGCCGGAAGCTATCAGGGCCTGCATCTTTTTGAAATAAAGGACGGAGGCATTAGCTATCTCAGAAAAATCGAGGGATTTGAAGAGTCCAGCCGGATCATTGAACAAGACGAAAAAGGGGCTATTTGGGTAGCCCATGGCTATAAAGGGCTATATAAACTCCTATTGGACTCCGCTTTATCTGCTGCTGAAGTAGATTATTTTGGTACCGATCAGGGGTTACCCAGCAACATCTTTAACAATGTATGGAAGGTCAACAACAGGCTGATTTTTACTACGCAGGCAGGAGTATTCCGCTACAATGAATCCCAACATGATTTTGAAAGAGACCCCATATTTGACCCCTACTTTGAGAATGATTTTCTGATTCATTACCTACTTGAGGATCAAATGGGAAATATATTTTTCATCGGAGAGACTGAAATGGGGGTTTTGGAAAAAAAAGTAGATGGCAGCTATCACAAACATTTCCAGGTATTCAATCCACTCCTTCCTCTGCTCAATGATGACCTGCCAAACATTTCTGCCGTCAGGGGCAATGAAGTGGTTTTTGCTGCCAATGAAGGATTTATCCGGTTTAGCCTTAATGATAATAATTTTCAACCTCCCGTTTTCCCTACCTTAATCAGGGCAGTATATCTTACCGGGGCATCGGACTCCCTGATCTTTGCCGGAAACGTCAGCTCCCGGATGTCCTCCATAGAAAGTCCAAAAATCCCCTACAAGCAAGCCAATATCCGCTTCGAAAGCAGTAATCCCACGCCCAATAATGAAAAGGATCTGAGGTATCAATATTGGCTGGAAGGGTTTGAAGAAGACTTTGGGGAATGGGTAGATAAACGGGAAAAAGCTTATACCAACCTGAGTGAGGGAAAATATAACTTCCATGCAAGAAGCAAAAACATTTATGGCGCAATCAGTCCTGAAGCCACTTTTTCTTTTGAGGTTTTGCCTCCCAGGTACAGGAGCAAGCTGGCCTATCTGTTTTATGTACTACTGCTACTTGTGAGTGCCTATCTGGCTTACCGGATTATTGAGAAAAGATACCAAAAGAAAACACATCAAATAAAAACAGCCTCCAGGGCAGCCATTGAGGCCAAGGAGTCTGAATTGAAGGTTAGCAAGAAGGAGTTGGAAAGGCTGAGAACGGAAAGGCTAAAGCAGGAGATTCAGATCAAAAATAAGGAACTTGCCGCAGCCACCATGCACCTGATCACCAAAAACGGATTTATCGACCAAATGCGCAATAACCTGAATGCCATCACCAAGAAAAGCAGGAACCAGGAGGTGAAGTCAGAAATCCAGAAAGTGATCAAAACCATTGAGAAAAACATAGCCGGAGACCAGGACTGGGAACAGTTTGAGATTCATTTTGACCAGGTGCATGGGGATTTTATGGGCCGCTTTAAAAGAGAATATGAAAACCTAAGTCCTCAGGAAATAAAACTAAGTGCTTATCTCAGAATGAACCTTTCCACCAAAGAAATCGCCTACCTGATGAATATCTCCCTACGCGGGGTGGAGATTGCCCGCTACCGGCTGCGCAAAAAGCTCAACCTGGAACGCAGTGACAACCTGCAGGAATATATTTTGAAGTATTAAATTTTAATATTCAAACGCTGGTAGTCCCATTTTTATAAGCTTGAATGTAATGCTTTAACATCTGTGCCTGTGTTCGGGTTACTTCTACTGGCTTTACCAGGTCAAGAAAATTATTCAACCCCATATCATCGATAAGGGTGCCAAAAGAAGAATTTAAAAAGGAAGAAGATGGAGCCGATGCACCCTTAAATGAAAGCTCAATAGGCTCCTTTTGGCGAAGAAGATCCTTTAAAACCATCTTCAAAGTATACCCTGAAGAATTGGTATAGGTATCGGAAACGATATCGGTTAACTTAATTTTCATGGTTTGCAAAGTTACGTTAAAATCTCCAATCTATTTCATCAATAATTTCTTGATTCTCTAAGTTGGCAACTTTTATTGAAATCTCAATAACTGTTCCAATAAAATAATCAATCGGATTTTGGCTAAAAATGTTTTGTTTTTTGGTTCCATGCATTTTTACCTGATCGGATAAAAGTATCCAACTTCCCTTATTTGCTCTTACAAATGAACAAATGGTATCGAGTCCTCTTCCTGCATTATGGGGCAAAGATTCAGTCGTCCTATTCAGTTTCAATGCCCACTTTACTGCTTCTTTTTGGGACAATTGTGCGAATCCTCTATTGTTTAAAAAAGAATTTACGGTTCTTGGTATTCCATTACCTAAATCAGAAACTGCAATTTTAATTTCATTCAAATGCGGGTAGAATTGACTAAAAACAAAGGAATCAATGGGAGATTTTGAGTGATCATACACGTTATTAATCAATTCTGATAATGTTACATCCAACATACCTAAATCCTTATCTTTAAAAAATGCCTGAAAAAATGCTTGGGTCTTTAATATGTAATAATTCATGGTATTCCGGTTAACCCTTCGAATTGGCATAGCGTTATGGCTGGAAATTTCTTTAATTTCATTTGATTCAAAATAGTTCGTAGAGCAAAATTCGAATAGACCAATGGCTCTTAGATAGTCTTTAACCCTAGGTTCTTGAACTTTAAGATTGACTTTTCCAATCCGCTGAAGTTGAACAATAATAAATTGGGTTAATAAAAGTATATCAGAAGGGCTGAGAAATTCATTATATAGGTGAATGGTTACCGAATTGAGTTGACCTCCTTTATAAATAATATGGAAAAGCTTTCCATAATCCATTTGATTTTTAATGACAATATCCATTTAATGAAATAGATCGTTAAAACTTGATATTTATTTTTGGTTAAAACCATTGGCAAAATAATAGATTATTTTCATTTCCCCTCTAATAGGCGAGTACTAAATAACCAAACCAACCATTCACACTCACCTTTTAATTTTAAATCTTAAAATCCCTTCTAAGCTTTCTTCGACATTATTATATCCCTAGAGATCATTATATTTATGGGTTTCAACCATGGTACAGAATTATAAAGTGGTTACACCTAATTTGTTTTTAACTAGGTTGGGTGGGATTTTCAGGATCAAAAGGGTAAAAATATATTCATAACAAACTAGTACTGACTGTTCAATTCCATATTCTCAAATAAATCAATTAGGTCCTCTAATCCATGAGTTTGGTTTTTTGCGGATTTATTTGACAAACTTTCTAAAAGCAGATACTATTTGAAAAATAAAGAAGGTAAGGAAAATGCGGTGCAGGGCATCTAACAACTGTAAGACAAATGAATTCGTGTTGCCAAATAGATCTAATAGTCTTCTGGCAGGATTAAAAAGTTGGGGAATGACATGGCTATGTAATACAAACTTCCCACAAAATAAATTCCAACCTTCTTCTGTCCAATTAAAGCCAAAAGTAATTTCAGGATCGGACAATATCATGAGAAAAGGATAGAAAGCCAAAGTGATTCCAATAATTAAAATCAAAGGTTTAATCCAATTTTGACCATGATCGTTGGTTTTTCCTAAGTTAATTGAAGCAATATCACCCCAGTACTTAAACCAATTATTTGAAAGGATTTTGTTTATCCGTAAAAGATTATAATGAGCCTGTACTTCCCTAGCTTTAAATTTCAAGGCAGTAATTCGATCAGATTGCTTCTCTGAGGCCAATTTTAGTTGTCTATAAATTTCTCTTTTCTGAGAAAGGAATTTGGGATGGCTGTTTTCCTTTTCATCTACAAATAATTTTTCATCAGAAAACCATTTAACCCCATAAGTGAAAATTGTGTCCAGCCTAGAGTTAATAATTCTTACTTTTGGATAAATGGAGAAGTCAAAATCGTAAAACTCTGTATTTCCAAGATATGAATTTTCGATTTTTAGCTCCTTAACTGTTAAATCATTACTTTCAGGTTTATTATTGATAAGTGAGATCAAAGTACGATTGTAAAGTTTTGTAAAAATAAGTTCACAATAGGAACAATCCCTAAGAAATACTGAACTATTGATATTATTGCCCTTTAAGGTTACTTTCTTAAAGTAGGTTTTTCTAAAATCAATGATACCTGAAGATTTCTCAGAGAAAATCATAGTTAACTCTTCAGATTTGCTCATATCTCCGGAAAACATAAATCCATTTATAAAACTAACCTCTTGTATCCAAATTTTCTTTGGACTTATAGAGTTATTTATTTGGCACTGAGGGTCCTTTCGTTTAAACCTAAATTTAGCATCAAACTCTGTTTCAGTAATTGACAAAGATTCAAGATTCTTAACACATGAAATATCTATGTTGCCATAGAATTTCCCATTATACCAAATCAATCTAACTACTTCTCCTCCCCATAATTTTATATCATTCTTATAAACTGACTTTTCACCTGTAAAAGAAAGGGAAGGAGTTTTAATTGAAAATATATTTATTAGCCCAGTGGAATTACAATTATTAAAAGATATACCGGAATTTTTAATAATATCACCTTTTGATTCTATGTCTTTTATAAACTCAACATCTCGAAAAGTTATGCCAGCTTTTGTAAATACATTGTCTTTGAAATTTAACACCTTGATAATTAGTGGTTTTCGATTTGTACTTTTAAACAAAATCCCAAAAGAGATATTATTTCCAATAATATCAAGTCTATTAATTTCCCCACTTAAAAATTGAATTCCTTCACGTTCTTCCCTAAAGTCTTGAATTGGAAAATCATCCGTCTTACAATAATTAATCGAAATAGCACTTTTAAATACACAATTATCGAAAATCAAACTTTCTCCCAAATCAAATAGTTCATCTGGAGAATCGCCATGAATAAAAAAATTATTTTCGAAAACCCAATCCCGAATTATTTAATTTTAAAAATACCATGACTATTTTGATATTTACTACTATCAAATTTTATTTCCCCTTTTACAGAATCTCCATTACCACCCATATAAGTATCATTCTTATATATTCCTTCTAGGAATTCATTAGCTAAAATGGTATTTTTTGGCTCAATTGGATCCATTAATTTTTTTTATAATGCTTTTACTATTTTAAATTTAATCAAAATTTGTATATCCTATAATCTTTTATAAATTTTGCAATACCAATTTTAAGGTTTGTTTGAATTTATTTAACAAAATTTTAGATCAGTTCATTGTAAAGATTTTTTATAAGGGAATGAATTATTCGTTTTTCTTTTCCCTTAATATAAACTATACAATAAAAATAACCAACCTGTCTTTGCATATTTCGGAGGAAGAAATCCTTATTCCTAAAGCCTACTTCCCCCATGGTTTCTATATCTGTATCTTGATGGGAGTAAGTTAACCAAAAAAACCCACTTTATTAAAATCGATTGGAAAGTTAAATCAAAGGCTTTTTATTCATCCTTTGGTTAGGACTATTCGCTTCATTCTTAGTTAAGCCAGGAATCTGCATAAGTTCCTATTCTAATTAGGAGAATAGCGGCTCTATTTGATAAAAAAATAATGGATTCCCATTTGACGTTCTATATTTTGATAATGAATAAAAAATGATTATAGTAGTAGGTAAATAAATAAAAAGTAAGAGAAATCAAATGCTTAATTTAATACCGCCACTTTTTCCGGGGATTTTGCAGCCACTTTTTCAGCCTTTTTGCCTTTTTTGGCTTTGACCTTTCTGCCGTACCACAATAAAAACCCGGTAATGGGCAAAGAGGCAATGATCAGGCTCAACAAAAAGGCCAGCACTTTACCAGGGAAACCCAATATGGCACCCACATGCACATCGTAGTTGATCCGCATGATTTTTTGGGCCACCGTGGCCTCGTGAAAGCGGTTCCAAATATGGTCTACCGGTAATTCTTCCAATGTATTCGGGTCAAAATACCGGTAGTCCATTTTCCAGTAGGTGCCTGCATCCGGATTGGCATTGGCAGCAATGGCCCCATTTTCTGTTTCGGGGGGATGTACTTCTATCCAGTCTGCATTGGGATATTCCGCTTTCATCTTTAGCCAAACCTTGTCCAGGGCTGGTTTATCTCCCTGATAGGATTGCTCAGAAGTGGATTCAGGCGTGTAATATTCCACATAATCTTTTCCACCTGAAGCTACTGAATAGACCCCATCCCTAAACCAGGTAAAGCCCCAAACCAGTCCTGTAATCGCAAATACCAATCCAAAGGCCATCACATAAAAGCCCATGACACTGTGCAAATCGTAATTCTTTCTTTTCCAACTTCCATTTAGCTTTAGCGAAAAACGCTGGCTTTTCGCTTTTTTATTTTTTGGCCACCACAGGATCAATCCGGAAATCATCATGACCAAAAATACCAGCGTAAAAGAAGCCACTACCGGCTGCCCGATTTCTGGGGGGAGCCAGAGATAAAAATGCCCATCCAACGTCAACCGGAAAAAGTCAGCAAATTCATCCTTGACTTTCAATACCTCTCCGGTATAAGGATTGACATAGACGAAATAATAATAATGGTCCTCAAAACTATAATAGATGGCCTGGGCGGATCGATCAGGGGTGGGATATAAGACAGCATGAAGGTGCTTGTCTGGAAGTGCTTTGTCCGCCTTCTCCCAGATTTGGGTTGGAGGTAAAACCGGACCTTGCTGCGGTTCTACAAACCTGTAGGACTGGGTTAAATCCTGAATCTCTGACTGAAAAGCATAAATACAGCCTGTAATCGCTACAATAAACACCACAAGCCCGGACGAAAGTCCGAGCCAAAGGTGAATTTTTCCTATTGCTTTTTTAAGCTTCATTAAAATCTGTAATTGAGGCTAAATGCTACATTTCTTAATTGTTGGGGAGTCACGGTGGACCAACCGGAATAATATCTTTCATTGGTCAGGTTATTGACCTTCAAAGAAACCAGGTACTGATTTCGAGAACCAGAATAGGAAACTACGGCATTAAACACCTGATAGGCTGGAAGGGCGAAAGTGCCAATGTTGGCCCTGTTTAAGGTGAGGTGCTCACTGGCAGTGTTTCCACCAAACCCAAGACCTACACCCGTTAAAGGTCCGGTTGGAATGGTGTAACTGGCCCAAAAATTGACCAGTTCAGCAGGTCCTGATTCTTCTGGCCTCAGGCCTAAATAACCACTATCCTCATTGTCTTCGGTTACTTCGGTATGGTTGTTACTGTAGCCGGCTACCAGGTTCAGCCCATCTATAGGGTTGGCGATAAGGCTTAATTCAAATCCTTTGCTTACCACTTCCCCGCCTTGTATGGAGTTATTGATATTTTCAGGATCTGTCATCAGCCGGTTTTTCACGCCAATATGGTAATGGCTTGCGGTAGCAGAAATTTTATCTTTATAGATATTGGATTTCACCCCGAATTCATATTGGTTGGCTTGTTCCGGATCAAAGGTTTTTAGTCTTGGATTCGACCCATCTACATTGCTTACACTGGCAGGCGCCACATTGACAAATCCATTCATGTAATTGCCAAATACCGAAACTTTCTCGGGCACTACCTGATACACCAGACCCAGTTTGGGAGAGAGCGAAGTCTGACTTTTGACTTCTTCCTCAATCCAGTAATTGGTCTTTCCATTGAAATTATCTACCCGCAGACTGGCCATCAATGAAAGGGCATCAGTAAATTGAAATACATTGGAAATGTAGGCGCTGAGCACCTCACTGCTTCCTGTAGAATTGCCCTCAAATGAATCCTTCACCAGGTCATCTACACCTGCCCGAGTCAGAATCCCGGTATCGTTTCCATCCGAAAGGTTGACCATGCCGTTACCCACCCAGCCTGTACTTCCGTTAAAAATCGAGGACCTGAAATAATCGAAGCCGATGACTGTCCTGTTCCTGAAATCGCCTAATTTGAAATCACCAATAAAATTCTGCTGTACATCGGTGGTGATGGTTTGGCCATTCCTATCAGAAATATACCTGGTAAAGGAATCCCCGTCACTGTTGTCAAACAGGTAATGGTAATAACCATCCGTTTTGGTGGAACTTCTTGACAATACCGTTTGAGAGGTCCAGGAGCCATTGATTTCATAAAAAGCCTGGGCCTGAATACCATAAGATGAATTATTGATTTCCAATCCATTTCCGGTAAATGAATTTTCATAGTTCCTGGCAAAAAGATCCATATCGGAAAAAGTCAAAGGATTGGAACGGTTAAGAAAGATCATCGGAGCATTCACAGATGCCGCATCCAAAAACTCTGTATTGATCAAAAAACTGAGCTTTTCGCTGGCTTCGAATTTAAATGATGGGGCAATAAAAAATGACCTGCTGCTTCCAGCATCCTGAAAAGTGTTGCGGGTCTGGTAAGCCACATTTAAACGAACAGCCGAAGTTTCCGATACCGGCTCATTGATATCTGCTGTCAGGCGGTTCAAACCGTAACTACCTGTTACAAAACCAACCTCTCTCCTTGCCTGATCCAATGGTTTCTTAGTGGTAATATTGATCAACCCCCCATAGGAAATCATGGGACTGCCAAAAAGGGTACCTGAAGGCCCCTTGATCACATCCACGCTTTCTACGTTGGCGGGATCAAGTCCTCCATTATTTACACTGGGCATGCCGTTTACCATGGTGGGCTGCACAGAAAAACCCCTCATGGTATAATATTCAGCTCCATCCCCACCCCGACCGGTAGATTCCCACAAGCGGGTTACTCCGGTGGCATTTTTGAGGGCTGCGTTCATGTCCGTAACTACCTGCTCTTTCAATAATTTTTCACTGATAGAATTGTAAACCTGAGGATTTTCCAGGTCCTTTAAAGGTAATTTGGAAACGGTAAAGGTACTGTCGGTATAAAAGCGGTTGGCGTTTAGGTCCGTCACCAATACCTCCGAGAGATCGGTGGAACTTTCCGCCAGTATAAAATCTACAGTCAACCTTTGTCCCGGCTTCAATTCAATCCTTTTTTCCTGGCTTTTAATGCCTACGAAAGAAGCTTGAAGGGTGTAAGTTCCTGCCTCTAGGTCCTTGATCAGAAAGCGTCCCTGCCTGTCTGTGGTGGCCCCTTTGGCCTGGCCGCTGACGGCCACATTTACAAATTCAAGCGGCTTGTTGTCCACCGTAATCACTCTGCCATTTATACTCCCTGTTTGGGCGTAAGCTCCGGAGAAAACCAAAAGTATAATACCTGCTATCAATAAGGAGTACTTGTTCTTCATTATTTTTTTAAATTTTGATTGGACAAAAGTATTAATAAGATTAATTCTAAACAATGCTATTTGGAAATAATCTTAATTAATTGAAACGATAGAAATTTTCTATTTTATGGCTTAGAAATTTTTCCTGTTAAACAAGAAAAATCGATAAAGTTAAAATAGACGTTGGTGCAGATACTTGACTAACAATCGCTTACCAGGGAAAGTGGGTCAAAAATAAATTATAGCATATAATTGGATGAGAAAAGATGGACTAATATTGGGGCGGGTGTCACAATCCTGGTATTTATTGTGTCTGGTCAGGGTTAATCATTCAAACCACATTTTAATCCTTTTAAAGATGAAAAAAATTCTATTTCTGTCCAGCTTATTGTTGAATTTATTTTTAACTGCTTGTGATGATAAATTTTTTGAATATGAAAATAGCTTTGGAGCCTTAGAGAGAGGAAGGTTTTTTCAGAAAGGAATTAAATCAGGTAATGAATGGGTTGATCTTCCTGATTCGCCTTTATCGCTCTCCCAATAAGGGAAGTGCCATGGCTTCAGCTAGTTGGGAATCCATTTCATAAATATCTTCCCTAACCTGCATTTCCCCATCTTCATCCCAAACTGTCAGGTATAGAATCCAGACTTCAAGTGTTTTATCCAGATTTATTTTTTTCTCTTCATCCAGGTTCATTGCTTCGGAAATTTTGGCTTCATCCCAGCCTGCAACACCATCCAATAAGATGGAAGCCAACTTTTCGGGTTGTTCCACTCGAATACATCCGGAGCTGAAGGTCCTTTCTTCCCTGGAAAACAAGGCCTTTGCCGGGGAATCGTGGATATAAATGCTGAATTCATTGGGAAACATGAATTTGACCCTGCCCAGTGGATTTTGTTCCCCAGGTGCTTGCCTGATCAAATAAGTAAAATCCTCAATTTCTTTTAGTTCTTCCCAGTCCACTTCCTCAATATCGATTTCATTTTCCTGAAAATCCAGTACTTTCATGTTATTTTTCCTCAGGTAATCAGAATCTTTTTGGATAGCAGGTATGACATCTTCCCATAAAATTGTTTCTGGAAGTGTCCAGGTGGGGCTGAAAACCAAATGGGTCATTTCCGCTTTGAATACAGGGGTCTGCCTATAATCTTTGCCTACTATGGTCCTTGAGGTAAAAACGGTGTCATCATTGGAAACGTAGTATAAGTGGTAATCAGGAATGTTTACAATTACCTTATTTTTTTCGGAGGGAATAAAATCGGGCAGCCATCTTAGGCGCTCCAAGTTTACTTCGGTTTTGGTCACCAAATCGGAATAACTGTAGTTAATGGCAGTTATAAAATCAGGCCCGATTATCCCATCAGTAAATAATCCATTTCTTTTCTGAAACTGTTTAACCGCTTCCTGCAGGTCTTCCTCATATTCGGTTCCTTCCGATTGGGACTGCTCTTTCAAATCACCCAAAAGCCATAACTTCTCACTTATGGCGGGAATGGAAACATGGGTTTGGCCGATCTCAATTTTTTCCTTTGGCGTTTCGATAGAGGCGGTCTCCTTTATAGGCTTGGTCAGCAATCTTTTCAATATTGAGCTTAATTCGGAATAAAGAAAATTATCTGGCCGACAACTGTTCAAAATTTTCTTTACGGATTTCCCACTAGAGATTGACATGAGCAGCTCTTCCTTATTCAAAACCGGAACCTTACGCTCCATTTTCCATTCAATATTTAAAGTCGATGGATTTATTTTACCAATATTGAGATCCGATGCCAGCTTCAAGAAGGAATGACTTAAAGCAATATCCAACCTGGCATGTAGGGCGGGATCCTTGGATTCTTGGATCTTTTCCATGAGCAAGGCTTCTTCTTCGGACAAATAATCCTCCTTATCCAATCCATCGAATTTTATATCATCCAACGCTTCGAGGTAATCCATTCCCGAATTTTTTAATCCTTTGCTTTTAACCCATAATGGTTTAAAGCCATTTTCAGAATAAGCCTTGAAAAAGCTGCTATCCATCTCAGCATTTTCAATTATTGATTCTACGCTTTCTGCAATTTGGGTTGGTGAAGGTTTTTGACAGGAATAAAAAAGAAAGAGCAGGGGTATAAAGCGGAAAATCTTAGGTATCATAGAGATTTTATAGGAATAAGCGCAAAAAGTGGGCTAAAAATTGATATCCAAAATTCAATTAATAAGAATGAAAGCTCTAACTGTCCCATAGACAGGTCGGTTCTTCCTTGAAGATTGGGTTCAAAACTCTGGGAAAATCAGAAGGGGAAATCAGGTTTTGAAGCTATTATGGGACTATTCCTAATATCACCCTCATACTTTACCAAAACGAATTCTGCATTCGCAATCAGTATCACACCGGATTTCTTGTATGTTATAATTTTTACGACTCAATGCATGTAATCTGTAACGCTGAGGTTACAAAATGTTGATATTTGGATCCTCTGTTGAATCCTGATCATTTCACCAATGGCTCGGTTTAATTTGGAGGCATACCCACCAACCAGCGATGATAGAACTACCGATGACGTGTTTGTACCGTCACTGCGAGGGTGCCAACGGGAATTAAAAGCGTATCGAAAAACAACCCGGCACCCGAGGCAGTCTGTTGTAATACGTATTCGCCATGCCGATGTTGCTGTCCTTTTTCGATAAACTTAAACCACGCTCCGGATCATATAGCTTCGCCAGGCTACCAATGACGGGTTTGTTAGATAATCGGATTTCAATAAGTTGAAAAAAAAATCATAATCCCGATTTCTGCATTTTAAAAATGTTGGGTCTACCGATGACGGTTTTTCCTTTAAGTTAACATAGAATCTCAGGTTTTTAAGGGAATTAATAAATTCTATTTGGTCAGGCCTACAATGATTTCAAAAACCGCTGGTTTTGAGGATACTTTTTATGATTTATTTTTACTGTCGTCCGAGATAAAATTTCCTTCAATAAATTTCATCTTTGAATAATTCAAAAACAAATAAGACGGAGGACCTTGCAGTCCTTCCGTCTATTTCCTAATGTTGCGTTCTACCAAAAACTTAACCCAACTTGAAAATTTTGGTCTAAAAAACAGCTAAGCCAAAAATATTTTAT
>JBBDSB010000558.1:0-20975 GCA_040905205.1 Cyclobacteriaceae bacterium | reverse complement strand
GAGGTGACTGACTGGCAAAATATACTTCATCTAGAATCGAACTCAGGTTATTAACCAAACCCATATGCCCTCAATATTTTTCGCCGACTGAAGAATGCCGACCGAAGAATGGAATACCGACCGATCAAATGACCGCTGGTGGAGTTGAAATTTGAATTTTTATTTATGGATTAATTGTAACCTTTCCAATAAAAGGATTGGTTATCGGTTGCTTTATTAGGTTCTTTTCAAGAAATTGACGAAAAAAATATTTAAACCTAAAATGATGAATAAATTAACTCTTGTTTGTTTGGTATGGTGCTTAACTTTTAGTCAAAAGGGTTATTCCCAACAAATATCCCCGACCGCAGATCAGATCAATGCCCTGACTTCCTCCTGGGAAGGAGAAAGATTCCCTGACGGGCGACCAAAAGTACCTGACGAATTACTGGAAAGACTCCAAGGGATTTCTATGGAAGAAGCCTGGGGTATTTTGCGCAATAATGGATATAACAACCAATTTGAAAATGACTGGATCATATTAAAGGAGGACGAGGTAATGACAGGTAGGGCAGTAACAGCTCAATACATGCCATTTAGAGAAGATGTAAATGACCTGGTCAAAGCTATTGGTAAAACCGAAGACAGGGCTCAATCCGGGGGGACCAATTCCTGGCCCATAGATGAATTGGTGGATGGTGATATTTATGTGGCGGATGGATTTGGAAAAATAGTGGATGGTACCCTGATTGGCGATAATTTAGGTAATGCCATTTTTGCCAACTCAGGCAAAGGGGTTATTTTTAATGGGTCTGTCAGAGATATGGCAGGATTAAGCAAAATAGATGGATTCAATGCCTGGGTGAAGGGTCATGATCCTTCTTATATACAGGAAATGATGTTGACCACAATCAATTATCCCATCAGAATGGGCAGGGCCACAGTTTTACCCGGAGATGTGGTTTTGGCCAATAAGTGGGGCGTAATTTTTATTCCCTCCCATTTGGTAGCTGACCTGGTCATCAATGCTGAATTCACCGCCTTAAGGGATCAATTTGGCCATCAAAGGCTTAGGGAACAAAAATATACCGCCGGGGAAATTGACAGCCGGTGGAGTGATGTCATAAAAGAAGACTTTTTAAATTGGCTAAATGACAAACAGGATTTGCCCATGAGCAAGGCGGAATTGGATGATTATCTGAAAGAGCGCAATTGGTAATGCAATATAAATCCATAATTTGAGCCAAACCATGACCTTAGACCAATATCCCATGAAATTGATTCGACCATTCATCCAAGGAATAATATCGATCGCCTTTTTATTCGGCGGCAATACAGATGCCCAGGCTTTCCAATCTGCAATCGATGATTCCACTAATGTCCAGCGGTACCTGTACGTTGCTGTTCCAGGAATCAGAAATTACCTGGGTTTTGGAGGTCACGGTTTGCTGGTCTTTGATATGGACAATGACCACAAATTTGTCAAGAGGATTCCCACAAGGGGATTTAAGGCCGATGGCAAGCCTTCCAATGTCAAAGGAATAGATATTAGCATTCCACTCAACAGTATTTTTATCAGCACCCTGGAGGGACTTCAGCGGATAGACCTGGAGACGGAAAAATTGGTTTGGGAAAGGCAATATGAGGGTGGGGCAGACCGCCTATCTATTTCTCCTGATGGGTTGACCATGTACATGCCTTCCCTGGAAAAAGATTTTTGGAATGTAGTGGATTGTGAAACCGGGGATCTGATCGCCAAAATAGATGTGGTCCAAAGGGCACATAATACCATTTATGGGCCTGGAGGAAAATTTGTCTATATGGCGGATATTGCTTCCCCTTTGCTTCATGTAGCAGAAACAGAAAATCATACGGTGGCCAAAAAAATCGGGCCGTTTTCCAATGGCATCAGGCCTTTTACCGTCAATAGCGATGAAAGCCTGGTTTTTGTCAACGTGGATGATTTGTTGGGATTTGAAGTGGGGGATTTGAAAACCGGGGAAAAGTTGGCTCAGGTTACAGTGGAAGGCTGGAACAAGGGGCCTGTGAGAAGGCATGGGAACCCCAGCCATGGCATAGGATTGACACCTGATGAAGAGGAACTATGGATCAGTGACGGGCACAATATGCGCATGCATGTTTTCAGTGCCAAGCCACCTTACCAACAATTGACCACCATACCGCTCCAGGATATGCCGGGATGGGTTACCTTTAGCCTGGACGGTAAATATGCTTATCCATCCAGCGGAGAAGTAATTGATGTTCAAACCAGAACCATTCTTTTTACGCTCAAGGATGAATTTCTCAACTTTGTGGCCAGTGAAAAAATGATAGAAGTACACCTGGAAAACAATAAAGCCATAGCTGCTGGTGATCAGTTTGGATTGGGGAGAAAATGAGCCTCAAATGAGAGAGATGCTTGACTTTGGCTCAACCATCTAAAGCTGCGGGTGCATATATTGCTCCCAGCTTGTTTAAATCAATTTGCGGAACTTAAGAAAATAAATAACTAAATTGTCACCTAAATTAACCAAACCATTTTATAAAATTTATGTCTGAAGAGAACATCATCATTCGTGATCACTTAGAAGAAAAATACCAGGAAATATTTACCCCGGAAGTGTTGGAGGCTTTTAGAATAATGACACCGTTTAACGACCAGGTTAAAAAACTGATGGATATCCGGATGCGCAGAAGACAGGAACGAAAGCAAAAAGAGAAAAGGATTGATTTTTTAAACCCGGAGACCAACATAGCCGGAACTGACATTAACGTTCAAGATGCCCGGGATGGAAAATTTGAAGGGGGGGAAGTTCCGAAGGACCTGCAAAGACAATGGATTCAGGGAACCGGACCAGGTGCCAAGCCCAATGCCCCTTTGGAGAGCAGTATTAGAAATGTGGCTTATGCCTTACTTTCAGGGGCCGATGGATGGATGTTTGACGGTGAAGATGCATTGGGACAAACCAGCACCATGTCCCTGGATAATCAACTCAACCTTAAATTAGCCTTCCAGAAATCCCCGGTATTTTTAAAAGTTGCGGAAGAAGTTGCCCATGGAATGAATCTATGGTCAAAGGAATTTTTTGGGGAGGAAAAAGTAAAGGACTGGAAATCACAATTGGACTTCACCACCAAAATATTCAGGGCAAGAGGTTTACATTTGGATGACAGACATATCCGGACGGTTGATGGACATTCTTTTTCGGCTTCCATCGCAGATTTGGTACTTTATGTCACCAATAATCACAAAACCCTGTCCGAAAGTGGAGCATCCATTGTCCTGTACTTGCCCAAAATACAAACCGCAGAGGAAGCGGCCCTATGGAACCGGATGATTGGCGCACTTGAAAATCACCTGGGTTTAAATTTGGGGACGGTAAAGGTATATGTTTTAGTTGAGCAATTAGAAGCTACTTTTCAATTGATGGAAATCAGGGCGGCTTTGGGGAAACATTTTGTGGGATTTAATACAGGAAGGTGGGATTATATCAATAGCGTGTCGGATGCCCTTGCCTGGGATCCGGAATTTGTGAATCCAAATATTGAGTCCATCGGTATGACCTATGGTTATATGAGGAATTACGAAGACCGCGTCAGAAGGGCGGTCAACACCTCTGATCTCAAAGGACAATTTGCACTTTGGCAAGGGGGGATGGAACCCAATATCCCGGTGGGGTCTGAGGAGGGTGTAAACGCAAGCATGAAGAAGGCCTTAGAAGGGGCTGAAAGAGAACAGAAAGAAGGGGCGAGCGGAAAGTGGGTAGCCCATTGGAAAATGGTACACATTGTCAGGCCGGTTTGGGAAAGGGCAGGGGAAGCCAATCAAATGGGCAGAGAATTTTCCAAACTTAATTATAGTTCTTCCGATGCAGATGGTCTTACCCTGTTGGAAGATGCCCCCCGAACCATAAGAGGTGCCAGAAACCTGATCAGTGTGGCTTTACAGTATGGCAATGCCTTTGGTCAGGGAATGCAGGCAGCTGCATTAAAGCCCGCTGATTTTTTTGGCAACGATGATGTTTTGTATTTGATGGAGGACATGGCGACTGGGGAAATCCGGCTTAGTATCCTCTGGGAATGGGTGCATAAGGCAGCAAAAATAACAGCCGCTGACGGAGAACTTGGGATTGAATCCGGAAAGGTTTTTGATCAATATTTATTTGATCAATTACTTGAAGAGGAATATGATAAGCTATTGAAAGCCAAAAATAAGGATGTGCATGATTCTTCAAAAGGTACAACCCTGCCCATAGCAAAAGAAATTGCGAAGGTATACGTAGCAGAAGAAAATAAAATCCCATGGTTTATAGATCTGTTGAATATTAACCTTAATAATTCGGATTTGGCCATCGCTAAGAAAAGGATTAAGATATATCTGCAGTCTCTGAAGGAAAAAAATCATAGAATTACCGAAAACCTTGATTTTAAGGTAGCAGGTTGAGCCCATACAATTTATCACCAATATAGCCTATCCATGTCCAATGATCTCTTGTTTTTCCTGGCTTTTTCCCCCATCCTGCTTGCTGGAGTCATGTTGGTAGGTTTCAGGGTTTCTGCCAGAGTTACGATGCCTATTGCTTTTCTGCTTACCTCAGTTTTGGCTTTCTTATTTTGGAGCTTTCCCCTGGTTAATATTTTGGCTTCGGTATGGCAAAGTTTTTTCATCACATTTGATATTTTATACATTGTTTTTGCCGCCATTCTTCTTTTGAATTTTCTTAAATATTCAGGCGGGGTGAATACAATCCGGCACGGATTTCAAGGCATTAGCCCGGATAGAAGGGTACAGGTGATTATCATCGTTTGGCTTTTTGGTTCCTTCATTGAAGGGGCGGCAGGGTTTGGAACGCCTGCAGCCATTGTGGCACCCCTCTTAGTGGCTTTGGGTTTTCCTGCCATGGCCGCCGTTGTGTTGGGGATGATGGTGCAGAGTACTGCCGTGACCTTCGGTGCCGTGGGCACACCCATTCTGGTAGGGATAAGGGGAGGCCTTCAAAGCCCCGATGTGGAAGCAAAGCTTGAAGCCCTTGGTTTTGGGTTTTCCGATATTTTATCGGTAGTCAGTGCCAATGCTGCTTTAACGCATGCTTTGGTGGGTACCTTTATGCCCTTTTTGATGGTATTGATGCTGTGCAGGTTTTTTGGAAAAAACCGCTCTTGGAGGGAAGGGATGGACATGTTTCCTTTCGCTTTATTTGGAGGTCTGGCTTTTACCCTTCCTTATGCCTTGACTGGCATCTTTTTAGGTCCTGAATTTCCTTCTCTGATGGGCTCCTTAATAGGCCTTGGATTGGTGGTTACTGCAGCCAAAAGAGGGTTTCTGATTCCTAAAAAGGTCTGGAAATTAGAAAATAAAGAGGACTGGCCAAAGGAATGGCTGGGTACCCTCATTATTTCCGAAAAGGAAAGTGGGCTGGACACCGGCAAGCGCCATTTAAGTTTAAGCATTGCCTGGTCTCCTTATTTGATTTTGGCTTTGCTATTGGTATTAAGCAGACTTCCCCAGCTTCCATTTAAAGAAATGCTGTTGGGTTTTTCTGTAGGTTGGGAAGGAATTTTTGGCACTTCGATTTCGGCGAGCAGTACCCCCTTGTATCTGCCTGGCTCTATTTTGGTTTTGGTTTGCCTCTTCACTTATTTTCTACATAAGATGAAGCCCGATCAGGCTCGTTCTGCTTTTTTAGAAAGTGGAAAGATGATCATCCGAGCTGGATCTGTTTTACTGTTTGCGGTGGCCATGGTCAGGGTATACATTAATTCCGGAGAAAACCCTGAAGAACTCGCTGCTATGCCTATCATTATGGCCGAATGGACGGCAATGAAGGTAGGGGTAGTCTATCCCTTTTTTGCGCCCATGATTGGTGCCCTTGGGGCCTTTATTGCCGGTAGTAATACCGTGAGTAATTTGATGTTCAGCTTATTCCAGTTTGGAGTGGCAGAAAATCTCGGAATGCCTCCTACGTGGATATTGGCCTTACAGGCAGTAGGTGCAGCAGCTGGAAATATGATTGCAATACACAATGTCGTGGCTGCTTCAGCAACAGTTGGCTTACTTGGAAAAGAAGGAATGGTGCTTAGAAAGACCATTTTGCCTACTTTTTATTATTTGATTTTTACCGGACTTCTTGGCCTTTTTATTATCGGCTTTTTGGGCATTGCAGATTTCTTTTCCTATTGATCCTTATAAATAATATTTTATTATAAGCATTTTGTATAAATATCACTATATTAGATGATAATCTTAAATATCTATTATATAGATGATATTTATAAATATCATTTATATGGATGATAAAAACCATACATTATGATCGCCATTATTACCGGAGACCTTGTTGGTTCCCAAAATATGTCGCCTGAAATTTGGATGAAGGTATTGAAGTCAGAACTGGATAGCTGGGGGAAATCACCACATACCTGGGAATTATACCGAGGGGACAGTTTTCAGTTAAAAATCCAAAATATATCCCAAGCAATGGAAGCAGGAATACAACTGAAGGCGGCGCTCAAATCCATCTCCCCTTTGGATGTTCGAATGTCTATAGGGTTGGGGGAAGAAAATTATAAGGCAGAAAAAATTTTGGAAAGCAATGGAACCGCTTATGTGCATTCAGGAGAGGGATTTGAGGCCTTGGAAAAATCAAAACAAAATATTTTAATTAAATCACCATCGGCGTCTTTTGACCGGGAAATCAATATGATGTTGAAGTTGGGATTAAAGATTATGGATCGGTGGACGGCAACTTCTGCCAAAATGATTTATTTGGCCATGCAACATCCGAAAAAGACACAGAAACAGTTGGGTAAATTGGAAAACATCAGTCAACATGCCGTCAGCGCAAGGCTGTCAAGGGCAGATTTTGATGTTATCCAGGAATTTCAGAATTATTTTTTGTACAGAATTAAGACCTTACAATAATGCTACTGTTAACCAAACTGATATTAGCCCACCTGATAGGGGATTTTATTCTTCAACCTAAATCTTGGGTAATTGCCAAGGAGAGCAAAAAACTGGGGGCGTATCAATTTTATTTTCATGTTTTGTTACATGGCTTATTAATTATGGCCTTGGTAGGGAACCTCGATTTTTGGAAACCAGCATTGATCCTTATGGTTTCACACGGGGTTATAGATACCCTTAAAATTTATTTTCAACAAGAAAAAACCAAAAGGACCTGGTTTTTTTTGGATCAATTGCTCCATTTGGTTACCATCATTTCCCTGGTGGTTTGGAAGGGAGAGATCAACTTGGGATGGTGGCTGAACTGGTCAGAAAAGGAGTGGTTGGTGACTACACTATTAATATTCCTAACCGTACCTGCTTCAGTACTCATCAAAACGATAATATCCAAATGGACCCCCTTACCTGATTCGAATTCCGGTTCTTTGGATCAGGCAGGAAAATACATTGGAATATTGGAAAGGCTTTTTGTTTTTATGTTTATTTTGGCAGGAAGGTGGGAAGCCATAGGCTTTTTGGTAGCCGCAAAATCGGTATTCAGGTTTGGCGATCTTCGGCAATCAAAAGACAGGAAGCTGACCGAATACATATTGATCGGAACCCTGTTGAGTTTTGGCCTGGCCCTACTTTGTGGCTTTTTGGCAACAGTGGCAATTTAACCAAAAAAATTTGTAAAAAAGGAGGGGGTAACGTACCCCCTCTTTTCATTTCCAACTTATTAAGATAAAAAAGTTAACCCTAGTTAAAATTTTCAATAAGTATTTCTACCGATTTTGAGGAATCCAAAATGCCCATGACCTAAAAGGTGCAGCCAAAGGATTTATTAGAATATGGCCATTCCAGATGAGTGAAAATGAATCATGATATTGGTGTATTCAGTCTGACCTTTTCAAAATAACCAAAAATATTAATAAATACCTATTTCTGTTTTATTTAAGTTAAATAATAAACATAAAAATTAAGATTTAATAAATAATTTTCCATTTTTAGTTTATTTTAGAGTTAAGTGCCACAATATAACGGGTTTTATTTTTAATGATATAGTTCAATGGGGACTTCGGGTTTCAAAATCCGCTTTACTTGCCATTCAAAAAAAAATCAATTGAAAATAGATGCGCTCAAAAGGTCTTTTTTGAGCCAAAATTCCAATGGCTTTTTCTGACAACTGAAGGATTCTTGGATATCCGCCGGTCACTTGTGCATCTTTCATCATTACAATAATTTTGCCGGAGGGCGTTAATTGAACGGTGCCGGGATAAATTGGGGCCGAAAGCAATTCCTCCATCCGATTGGTTAAAGTTTCCACCAGATGGATACCCATCCTGTTTTGGCTTTGGGAAAGAGAAAACGGTTTGGAAAAGAGCATTTCTCTTTGTGTTTTGGTTAAAAGAGAAAAATCGGGACCAGGATAGACCTCCACGATTTTTTCCGAAAGGTGCATTGGGCGGGCTATTCTCGCATAGCTTGTAGGAAGGAGTCTCTCATTAGGAATAAAAGTTAACTTTTCTCCATCCTGAAACTTTTCTTTTTTAGTGACAGGTATATAAAAACTCCTGCTTCCCAATAATTCCTCTGTTTCTAACCGTCCATGAAGGGATAAGTAAAGCCATTGCCCTTTTTCAAAATTTGAAATGGTCAAAATTTCTCCTTTTTTAACCGTAAAAATCCGGCCTTGGGCATATTGTGTTAAACCAATAGATATTTTGGAGAGGGCACCATAGCAAACCACCTGGCAGGATTCAGTGAACATTAACTCCAGTCCCCCCATGTAAATTTCAAGGCAGGAATCCAAGGGGTCATGTCTTATCAAATGGTTGGTTAATTGAAATGAAATACTGTCCATGGGACCGGAAACAGGTATGCCCATTTTGGCCTGGTTGAATCTTCCTCCATCTTGAAGAGAAGTCCATATTCCTGCTTTCTTAAAAATAATTTCAGCCATCCATCCTCTCCTTATGTAATTTATAATCCTTTTTGCCCCTAATATTAAGAAACTGTTTTTTATTGATGGATCCAAAATGGATATAATCGGCAATTTGGAAAGGAGCATAGCCTTTATTGGGATGGAATATTTCTATGGGGGTTTTCCCGATTACATGCCATCCCCCGGGACTTTCTCCTGGATATACCCCCGTTTGATTTCCTCCGATGGCCACCGCTCCTGTTTCTATTTTTCGATCTGGAGAAGCTTTTCTGGGTATCGATAGCCGCTGGTCCATTCCACCCAAATACATGAAACCCGGTAAAAAGCCATAAAAATATAGGAGATAATCCTTTCTCGAATGGATGTGTATAAAGGTGTCAATATCCATTTGCTTCTTCTTCAGATAGGCTTCAAGGTCAGGAGCAAATTCAAAATCATAACACACGGGAATAGTCCACTTAAATCTTTCCTGATCATTCCCGGGCTTTTGGTCCTTAATTATTTCGGTAAGCTCCATTTGAATGAACGCCTTATTTGGAGGACTTTTAAAATACAAACCCAAAATGCAATAGCTGCTGATGATATTGACCATTTCATTGGCCAATTTCATTTCAATTATTTTCCGGACCCTTGCCATGTCGAGTAAAATGTCCGGATCAATGGAATTTGGCCAGTGAAGCTCAAAATGGTACGGTGTAATGTATTGAATGGATATTGAAAACTTCATTTTATGAGGTGTTTTTTTTCAGAAAGCAATTTGAATAGCGCTTTGGCGATAGAAATCGCCTTGGGATGGTCACCATGAATGCAAAGGGTATCGGCCACAATTGGAACCAATTTTCCTTCCAAAGTTTTCACCTTTTTATTTTCTACCATCAACATCACATGCTCCATAATTTCTGCAGGATCGGTTAAGATAGCAAAAGGATGCTTTCTGTCTACCAAAGTTAAATCAACTAGGTATTTTCTATCCGCAAATACTTCATATTTAAGCTTCAAATTCCTTTTTATCGCAGCATCAGCCATTTTTGACATATAGGGGGCATATAGGGTACATTCAGGAAAATGGGTTTCTATTAGAATTGCGATATTTTCAGAGAGTTCCCAATTGGTCAAAGATTCCAAGTACAATGCCCCATGTAGCTTAATGTGATGGAGGGCTTGATTTTTTTGATTCGCCATACCTTTTACGATTTCGATCTGTTCGATTAAACTGTTTAAAAGTTCATTAAAGGGTATGTCCATCCTTTTTCTTCCAAAGTGGTATTTATCCGGATAGGAGGGATGTGCTCCAATTTTAACTTGATTTTGTATCGCTAGATCAATGGTTTCTTTAATGGTTTGTCTGGTCCCAAAATGCCCACCACATGCGATGTTACAACTTGAAATAAAGGGCATGATATCGGCGTCATTGCCATATCCTTCCCCTAAATCACTGTTGATGTCAATTTTCCTGACTTTCATTTGATATTTTCCATCAAAAGGTAATCAATATTAATTTAACGTTTGGTTTTGATTTTCAAAAGCCAAATTGGTATAATTCCTGAGCCAATCACAACATCCGGCAGGACTTTTTCGTCTTCATAGTAAAAATCAATATTATGAAAATACAATTTGGAATAGCATTATTATTCACTGTAATGTTGGCTGTTTCATGTAATCCGGTAAAAATTTACTTAGAGAAAAATGAAGTGGCTGATGTGGACGACTATAAAACCTTTTATGTCATTAATCAATATTATGACAAAGATGCCTTTGATTCCCCTATATTGGAAGAAAATCTCCAGCACAGGCTTACCGAGGGTTTAAAGGAAATTGGTTTTGACCAGGATGAAATCAAACCTGATTTGATTGTGAGGTACAACACCAATTTGACGGACCGCCAAAAAGAAGTGTCAAGTACCCCTATGATGAGTCCTTTTGGATGGGGCATGTATAATCCCTGGATGATGGGGGGCCCATGGGGCAACAGTGGTGGATACAGGATAGAAAAATACGATTTGGGTGAATTGGTGGTGGATATCATTGACACCAAGCAGGACAAAGTGGTGATGAGGATAAGTGCTGTGGGAGAAATCAATAAACCTGATCAAAAAAGGAAAAATCTAAATACCTCTGTTGAAAAGATATTAAAAGAATTTTCTAAGCGGATCGCTCAACAAGAGAAAACCTGATCAGGGCAGCTGCCCTGATTTTTCCGAAAAATACTAGAAATAATAAAGCACTAGAAATAATTTAGTAAAGCTGAAGGTTAATAATGTAATGGGTTTTGATTAACCTGTAAATTTTATGAACAGGTAAGCCCATTACATTATAGTAGCAACCATTAATGTTTTGGATGCCAATCATTCCAATCCATTCCTGTATCCCATAAGCACCAGCCTTGTCAAATGGAGGGTGATTTTCTATATAATGGTCTATTTCTGCCTTATCCAATACCGCAAACTGAACATGGGTGACCTCATCAAATTTGAAAGTATGAGTAGTGTCCATCAGGCAAACTCCCGTCCGCACTTCATGGGTTTTTCCGGATAAACGGGAAAGCATTTCAATGGCTTCCTTTTTGTTTTTTGGTTTGTTGAGCACATTACTTTCGCAGATTACAACCGTGTCTGCGGTGATCAATAAATCCTCTTTTTGCAAAAGAGGTTGATAAGCAAGGGCTTTCTTTTCTGCCAGAAAAATGGCCACTTCATTAAGTGCTAAATTTTCTGAAAAATTCTCTTCCACCTCAATTTTTGCCACCTTAAAATCTAACCCCATGGCCTTGATCAGTTCCTGTCTTCTGGGAGATTGGGAAGCCAGAATCAGATTTTTATTTAATTTTATCATTTATAGACCTATTTCCGCAGGTTCAAATACGATTTTTTTTCCACTGGTTTTTGTTTTTTTGGTCATTTTGTAAAATAGGGTCAGCATTTTGATTTTTTAAATGTAAAGTACCGATCAAGGCAACAATTTCCATTTCTTCAGTGGATAATTGGTTTTGTAACATTTCAGGCCTAAAATGATCTCCTATGAAATGGGTCGTAAATTGCCCTGATTGGAAAATTTTGTGGTGCATCACCCAATCACAGAAGCTGAGGGTGGTCTCAACGCCACTTATCTTATATTCCTGAATGGCCCGTTTCATCTTTTCAATGGCCAAGGACCTGTTTTCCGCATGTACGATTAGCTTGGCAATCATTGGGTCATAAAAAACAGGTATGTCCATTCCCTCTTCATACCCGTCATCTACCCTGATTCCCGGCCCTTTTGGGGTAATGTAGGTTTTTAATTGCCCGGTGCTGGGCAGAAAGTTGTTTTGGGGATCCTCAGCATAAACCCTCACTTCCATAGCATGTCCGTGAATTTTTAAATCATCCTGGTTAAAACGCAATTTATTGCCCTCAGCGATCTCTATTTGTTCTTTTACTAAATCTACCCCGGTGATCATTTCAGTAACCGGGTGTTCCACCTGAAGTCGGGTATTCATTTCCAAAAAGTAAAAATTGCTATCCTTGTCCACAATGAATTCAACCGTTCCTGCCCCTTGGTAATCACAAGCTTTGGCGACCTGTATGGCGGCCTTACCCATGGCCGCTCTCAGTGCGGCATTTACAAAAGGAGAGGGGGCTTCCTCTATTACTTTTTGATGTCTTCGCTGAATGGAGCATTCCCGTTCAAAAAGATGTACTATATTTTGATGGTGGTCTGCCAAAATCTGGATTTCTATATGCTTGGGAGATAAAATCAGTTTTTCTATAAATACGGAGGGATCTCCAAAGGAGGATTGGGCTTCACTAATGGCTCTTTCCAATTGCTCCTTGATTTCGGAGGGATGGTAAACCATCCTCATCCCTTTGCCGCCTCCACCGGCACTGGCTTTGATTAAAATCGGATACCCTATTTTTTCAGCAATTATTTTAGCATCTTCAAGATCCTGAATTGGTTTTTGGGCGCCGGGAACCAAGCGGATACCATAATCGGATACCGCTTTTTTGGCGGCCAGTTTATTGCCCATAATGGCCATGGCTTCAGGGGTAGGCCCGATAAAAATCAGGCCGCCCTCAATTGTCTTTTTGGCAAATTCAGGATTTTCCGATAAAAAGCCATAACCGGGATGAATCGCATTCGCTTGGAATTTTTTGGCAACCTCCAGTATTTTCTCCATATGGAGATAGGATTGGGAGGCATTGGAGGGACCAATATGAACCGCTTCATCGGCGAACCGGACATAATGCGCATCCTGATCAGCGTCACTATAAACGGCAAGGGTCTGTATACCCATTTCCCTGGCAGTTCTTAATATTCTGAGACTTATTTCACCACGGTTGGCGACCAATATTTTTTCTATTTTCAATGGAAGAAGCAGTTTTTATTGACTAAAGGCATACCACTAATTAAATCAATTAATTTGAACTTAAGAAAAGAAAAATGAAATGTGAAGGTAATTTTGCTTGGACCGTTAAAAAACATTAGTTTTGGAGGTTTGAATAACGCTTCAAAAGATTGTTGTAAATCAAGGTTGATATAAAAAATTGATATAAGTTGGATTTATTTGAAAAACTGAATACAAATCTAGGACCATTAGGGAAGCATTCGGAAATATCGGAAGGATACTTTACGTTTCCCAAACTAGAGGGTGAAATTGCCCCCAGAATGAAATTCCAAGGCAAAGAGGTTCTTACCTGGAGCTTAAATAATTATCTGGGTTTGGCCAATGACCCTGAAATCCGAAAAGCTGATGAACAAGCAGCAAAAAAATGGGGGGCAGCATATCCTATGGGAGCCAGGATAATGTCCGGAAATACCAGTCTCCATGAACAATTGGAAGATCAGTTGGCGGCATTTGTAGGCAAAGAAAAGGCCTATTTGCTCAATTATGGCTATCAGGGAGTAATGAGTGTCATTGATTCATTGGTTGACAGGAAAGATGTTATCGTTTATGATGGAGAGTGTCATGCCTGTATTATTGATGCCTTGAGAATGCATATGGGAAAGCGCTTCGTTTATCCCCATAATGATATGGAGAGTCTGGATAAACAACTGAAGCGGGCCCAAAAATGGACCCAGGTAAGTGGGGGAGGCATTTTGGTCATTACGGAAGGTGTATTTGGTATGACTGGAAACATGGGCAATTTAAAGGAAATTGTCAAATTTAAAAAAGATTATCAGTTCAGATTGCTTGTGGATGATGCCCATGGTTTTGGTACGATGGGCCCAACGGGTGCCGGCAGCGCAGAAGAACAGGGTGTCCAGGAAGAAGTGGATCTGTATTTTTCGACTTTTGCCAAATCCATGGCCAGTATTGGCGCATTTATTGCCGGGGAAACCAATGTAGTGCTTTACCTTAAATACAATATGCGGTCTCAGATTTTCGCTAAAGCCCTACCATTAATCATGGTGGAAGGAGGATTAAAGCGACTGGAAATGGTGAGGACTAAACCTGCATTAAGGGAGAATTTGTGGAAAATAGTAAATGCCTTACAAAATGGGCTGAAGAAAAAGGGTTTTAATATAGGCACTTCGAGCTCTCCGGTCACCCCGGTGGTGCTTAATGGTACCGTGGGTGAAGCCGCCACCTTAAGTAAAGATCTAAGGGAAAATTACAATATCTTCTGCTCTGTGGTGATCTACCCGGTCGTTCCGAAAGGAATGATAATTCTGAGATTGATACCTACGGCAGTACATACATTGGAAGATGTAAAAGAAACCATTGCCGCTTTTGAGGACATTAAAGGAAAGCTCAGTAGTGGTTTTTATAAAACTTCTGAATTGGCCAATTCTTTTGGGGAATAAAAACTGAAAAAAAGCCTTCAAACTGTATTATTATAAACATTTTAACTATATTGAATCCAAAATTAATCTCATCATCAACCAAAATTGACTTTTAATTATGAACAGATTTAGTGAAATTAAAGACCTTGTCATGTCCCTCGAAGGAGATTTTGATAAATTTTATGACAAAAAGAATCAGGCTGCTGGAACCAGAGTAAGAAAGGGAATGCAGGATTTAAAAAACTTAGCTCAGGATATCAGAAAGGAAGTTCAAGACCTCAAAAATGCTTAAACGACATACAAAAGGGCTGATTTAATCAGTCCTTTTTGTTTTTTTATCCGTGTAGCTGAGTTGAATAAACCTGGTTGGAATCTATTTTTTTGGCAGCAGCAATAATTTTTGACCTTAGTTCTTTCGATGCGCTTAATAAAGGCAGTCTCACCTGGTCCTTACAAATGCCCAAATGGCTCATAAGGCATTTTACGCCTACAGGATTACTTTCCTCATACATGAGCGGGTTAATTTCCAATAAACAAAAAGTGCTGTTTTTTGAGTCTTCCAATTTACCATTAATGATATTGGCCATAATTTGCGGATAGGCATTGGCAATCACAGAGATCACTCCCTCGGCTCCAATGGCCCGCATCAAAGTGGTAATCATGTCATCTCCTGATATTAACAGAAAATTATGTGGCTTTTTATTGGCCACCTGCATGCACTGTTCCAAATTTCCACTGGCCTCTTTAATCCCTATTATATTTTGATGCCTGGATAATTCCAATGTAGTGGTATGATGAATATTGGACATGGTTCTACCGGGTACATTATATAAAATGATCGGAACAGGACAATGATCAGCGATTTTTTTAAAATGGGCAATAATGCCCATTTGACTTGGTTTGTTATAATAAGGGCTGACGGATAGAATGGCATCAATTTCAGAAAAATCCGTTTCCTCCATATCGTTTAGAACGGCTTGGGTGTTGTTTCCACCTATGCCATATACGATAGGAAGTCGGGATCGATTGATTTTTTTTATAAATGTCAATGTTTCTTTTTTCTCTTTTCTTGTAAGTGTGGCCGTTTCTCCCGTTGTACCCTGCACTACCAAATATTCCACACCACCCTGGATGACATGCTCTATAACCCTTTCCAGGGCAATATAATCCACCGCCCCGTTTTCCTGAAAAGGAGTCACCAGTGCAACACCGGATCCTTTTAAATTTTTCATTTCAATTGATCTGCTTAAGATATTTTATTAATAATTCAGTACCGGATTTAATATCCTTTTCTTCATTGTTTAGCATTAAATCCAAAAAGGGTTTTATTTCTTCGCTGTAAAACCCCATGCGGTATGATTCAGGTTTTAAGTGCAACAGGTAAAGGGTAAAATAATTTAGCCTTTCAAAGGTAAAAATAATCAAATCTGGCTGAAGGGAAAGAAATTGGTTTAATTTTTCTCCCGGTTTTCCAAATAAGGTAAAATCTTTATGTGAAAATGACTGTTCATCTACGTTGTTTTCGTCATAATACCAACCATAGACTTGTATGTCCTCACTCAGGTCCGAATGGACTACTTCAATGATATCCTCAATTTCTTCCTTACTTTTGGCAATAATTCCCACGGTCTTGATGTTTTTATTTTCCATCGGGTTATTGTTGCCGGTATTTTCCTTCTTGCTATCTAAGGCTTTCTTTATGAAGTATTCCTTTACCCATTTCATAAAATTATCATTGTTTACCTAATTTTTCATTATTTATGTTTGAGAATGATTGCAGAAATTCATCTTCTGAAATCAGTTGAATCCCTAATTTCAGCGCCTTCTCTTTTTTACTTGGACCCATTTCTTCTCCTTCAATGATAAAATCCAGGGATTTTGAAACCGACTTGGTATAAATACCGCCATGGGATGCTATGAAATCGATGATTTCGTCTCTTTTAAAATGGTTGAGTTTGCCTGAGGCCAAAATCTTTTTTCCCTCTAATTTTTTGCTAGCCAATGGGATTTCCCTTTTATCCAATTTAAAATGTAAGCCGTGATTTTTTAATCGGCGTAGGGTGTTCAGGTTTTCCTGTTTGGAAAAAAAGGTCTTTAAGCTATTTACTACGGTGTTTCCTATACCGTTGATCTCCAAAAGATTTTCATCGGTGGCTTCCTGAAGCCCCTCCATGGTTTCAAAGTGTTCCGCCAATATAACCGCAGTATTTTCTCCGATATTTCTTATTCCCAGGGCAAACAATACCCTGGGGAAGGGTTGTGATATCGAATTTCGGATACCCTCCATTATGTTGGAAACAACCCCTTGCTGGAAAGTATTGCCTTTTAACTTCTTGATTTTTTCTACCTGGGCATCTGAAAATTCAAGCTTACCATTGGTGATCAGGTCATGGACCGTGCTTTTATGAATGGATGCTGATTTTACGATTTCAAGGGCATCCTTTTCAAATTCTCCCATTACCGCAATAACGACGGCGACAGGCACATAATCTTCTATAAGGTCAAATTCAAAAAATGCCAGTTGTTTCAGCAATTTTTCGACTGATGCGGAGTTTTCCTCCACCCGCTTATTGAATTTTGGAATTAAGTCTTTAAAATATTTAATTTTTGGAATTAATTCCATGGATTCATGGTCCGCTAAAAATTGCTCAATTTCCCTTAAAGTAATACTTTCAGTAATAGCGTAAAGGGCTTTTTTTAAACTGACATATAAATATCCACTGCTACTTTTGATATACTGGTCATCAGAAACTTCTAAGCCCATTAATTCATCCTTAAGCTTAGGTAAATCATAAATATCTGCAGGATTTCTAATATATCCCTGGTGGATTAATGCCCTTATCCTTTCTGTCCCAAGAGAATCGATATCCATCGCTCTTTTGGATACAAAATGCTCTATACGACCCAGAACCTGGGGGGGACAACTTTCAGCATTGGGGCAAAAATGTTTTGCCTCACCTTCATTTCTTTCCAGTTTTGTTCCACACTCCGGACAGTTTTTTAGGAAAGATACCGGTTTACTTCCACCCGTTCGTAATTCCTTGATGACAGCTGTGATTTTTGGAATAATTTCTCCCCCTTTTTCCACCCATACGAGGTCTCCTTCATGCAGATCCAGGCGGGCTATCTCGTTGGAATTATGCAAGGATGCCCTTTTTACGGTGGTTCCTGCAAGACTTACCGGAGAAAGATTGGCCACTGGGGTGATGGCCCCGGTCCTTCCCACCTGATAGTTGATGGATTGGAGTCTTGTTTTAGCCTTTTCGGCCTGGTATTTAAAGGCAATGGCCCAACGTGGAATTTTTGCCGTAAACCCCAATTCTTCCTGATGAAAATAATTGTTTATCTTGATCACCACCCCATCTGTTTCCACTGGAAGTTGATGCCTTTTTTCCCTCCAATATTCGATATAATCCAATGCAGCATTAATGTCATTGACTTTTTGGTAAGCAGGGGAAATGTTGAACCCCCATTTTTCCAGCATGGACACGGCATCATGGTGGAGGTTTACAGGGAGCTTATCGCCAATAAGCTGGTACAAATAACAATTTAACCTCCTTTTGGCAACCACTCCCGAATCCTGCATTTTTAATGTGCCAGAAGCCGCATTTCTGGGATTGGCCAATAAGGCCTCGTTCCTTTCCTGTCTTTCTTTATTGATTTTATCAAATTCCCTTCTAGGCAAAAAAACCTCTCCTCTAACTTCGAAATATTCAGGGAAATTTTCACCTTTTATGGTCAATGGGATGTTTCGTATGGTTTTGACATTTTCTGTGACTACATCTCCTTTATAGCCATCACCTCTTGTAACCGCCCTGACCAGCCGGCCTTTCTCATATACCAGGCTGATGGCGACGCCATCAAATTTAAGTTCACAAAAATAATTGTAATTTCTGTGCCCCAAACCCTTGGCTACACGCTCATCAAAAGCAATCAGCTCGGCTTTCGAATAGGTATTGCCCAAAGACAACATTTTGACACTGTGTGTTGCCGTTTCAAAATTTTTAGTGATGGTTCCCCCAACCCGCTGAGTAGGGCTATCTTCCTTTTTGAATTCAGGAAATGTATTTTCCAACTGGACCAATTCATCTAATAACCGGTCAAAATCGAAATCACTGATTTCGGGTTCATCTTCCTGATAATAAAGGCGATTATGGTGATTTATAGTTTCCGTCAGGGCTTCAATCCTCCTTTTTGCTTCTTCTTTGGCTGGGCTATTCATGGAAAAAGGTACAGTTCTTCATTATTCAAATGTACTATTTTTGAATATAATTACGAGATCAAAAGTGACATTTGAATAATCTTTTATAGATTAAAAAGTATTATTCGTCTTCCGAGAAGGCCTTGGTGATTTCTTCTTCGGTCATTTTTAATTTTAGCCGGCATTCCTTAATCAATTTACTGGCCTCTTTTACCAACTTGGAGAGGTCATCCATGCTATGGCTTCCTTCTTCCATCTGATGAACAATTTCCTCTATCCTGATAACTGCCTTGTCATAGCCCAACGTTTCATTTTTTTTGGTCATGGTCTTCGATAGTTTCTATAATTGAAAATATTTTTTGTTTTTTGGTGAAGGTGGTGATCCTATCATTTAATTTCAACTCCTGTAGATCTATGGGTTTTCCATTTATTTCTGTCTTCGTATACCCTTTGGTCAAAATATATTCAGGATTTAATCTTTTAATGGACTTATCATATTGCATTAAACGATCCCTTTCTTTTTCTAGCAGAGAGAATGAAATTTTTCTAACGTAGGTATGGTTATTGGCCAACCTTATTTGTTGTAAGTTTAAATTATGCTTTACGGCTCCAAATGTTTGTCTGGTAAATCCATCCAGCATCTGTTTAGCATACCCCAATTTGTTGGAAGCTAAAGTTCGGATCAAATGGGATTGATCTCTTAAGTAGTTGTTTTCATTTTGCAATAAGCGCTTGGTAACCCTTTCCATTCTGATGGAAAGGGATTTAAGTTGCTCCTCAAATTCACTGAATCCGGACAAAATAAAAGTGGCTACTGCCGTAGGGGTTTTGAGTTGGGTATGAGCCACCATATCCGCAATGGATTCATCCCGTTCATGGCCTATGCCGGTAATCACGGGCAGGGCAGCATTGGCTATGGTTTGGGCCAATACGTAGTCATCAAAACAGTCCATGTCGGTTTGAGCGCCACCTCCCCTAATGATGACCAAAAGGTCGTATTTTTCAGCAATAAGCTGCTTTTCTACTTCATGGATGGCTGCGATGATAGAAACTGCTGCCTCCTTTCCCTGCATAGAGGCTTGATATAGCCTGTAATGAATTTTATAATTTTTTCCATTTTGGTCCAATTGATTGATGAAATCCCCATATCCTGCAGCGGTTACCGAACTGATGATGGCTACTTTTTGGCTGACAGCAGGTAAAACAAATTGTTTATTTAAGTCCAATAGCCCCTCTAATTGCAATTTTTCTATGATTTCCTGTCTTTTCCTGGCCCTTTCACCCAAGGTAAAATTAGGATCGATATCCTTGATAATAAGACTTAGGCCATATAATTCGTGGAATCGGACGTTTACCAGGGCCAAAACCATCATTCCGGATTGGATCCTTTGGCCTGTTACCGATTCAAACTTCCTTTTTATGGATTGATAGGTATAAGACCATATATTCGCTCTCATTTTTGCGCTGATGGTTTCACCAGTTTTTTCAATTAAATCCAGGTAGGCATGACCTTTTACAGCATCCCGGAATTCTCCAATTTCCGCCATTACCCAATAGCTGGGCGAAAGATTTTGATCCAGGGTTTTGCGAATCAGCTCATTTAAAGTAAAGAGGGAAATTGCCTGTTTCTGCATAATGCAAAGAAACAAAAAATGACCTAATAAATTGAAAAAACAAACCAGAAAGGAATGGAAGAACTTTTAATTACTGCCCCCTGGCCTTGAACCCCGTCTTTGCATCCTGTAAATATGCCTGGTAAAATCGCGGTTGGCCTCATTGAGTTGAAAAGCCTGAACAGGCGTGAGGGTCTCCGAAAGCTTATTGATAAATTTTTTTTCGTTTTCAAGCATTTTTTCCTGAATCGAAAACTTTTCTTTAATCAATTCCTTGGCCTTATCATTGTTTAGGTTGGATTCTCCGGTTTTGGAAATTTTGTGAAGTTCCCTCATCATTTGGTCCCTGGAATCCTGATGTTGATTGAACAAAGGCCAAAATTTTTCAGCCTGACTGGGGGTCAGCGAAAGCCTGTTGGTTATAAATGCAACCCGTGCAGCTTCAAGTTTCTCCTTATCAATTTCCCGGTTTCTCTGTGAATAAGCCGGAAAAACCAATAGCAATAATAAAATTCCTATGATTGTTTTTTTCAT
>JBBDSB010000557.1:0-3510 GCA_040905205.1 Cyclobacteriaceae bacterium | reverse complement strand
GACGAAGTGGTGGTGATCGGATATGGAACCCAACAAAAATCAGACATGACGGGGTCGGTAGGATCTTTGGATAAAGAAGTCATTCAACAACTCGCGCCTACCAATATTCAACAGGGTTTAGCAGGAAGAATATCTGGGGTGAATGTAACTCAAAATTCCGGAAGACCAGGAGGTAGGCCAACAATTAGAATTCGGGGGAACTCTTCAATTTCAGGTACAAATGAGCCTCTTTACGTAATAGATGGAGTTATATTACCCGTGGTTAATCTATCCAATGGTACTTCGCCTATTGATTTTTTAGACCCTGGAAATATTGAGTCAATTGAGGTACTTAAAGATGCCTCTGCTACCGCAATTTATGGGGCACGGGCTGCAAACGGCGTAATCTTGGTTACGACAACTAAAGGAAAAAAGAATGATGGAGGAAGATTAATTTACGATGGTTCTTTTAGTGCTGGTGTGCTTCCTTCTAAAATTGATCTATTGAATTCAGAGCAATTTTTACGATTGGAGGAATTGGCTTATCAAAATGCAGGCAAGTATGGTTTGGCAAATAGTGCCGTAGATCCTAGAACAAAAAGAACTGACCCGCGTCTCTTTGATTCTTCGGGTAATCCCCTGTATGATACTGATTGGCAGGAAGAAGGATTTCGAACAGCTATTAGCAATCGTCATAATCTGTCTTTTTTAGGTGGAGATAGCAAAACTAGTTATGCTTTCAATTTAGGCTATAGGAATGAAGAGGGAATTCTTAGAAAATCATCCTTAAAACGTTACTCTGGTCGTTTTACAATGGACACCCAAGTTCGTGATTGGTTAACAATTGGTGCTTCTTTAAATTACAGCGCTCAAAATGAAAGTCAACCAAGAGCAGTAGGATCAGGAGGTATTTCTCCAACCAGATCAATATTACAAGCGCTTCCCATAACACCAGTCAGATACCCGGATGGAACTTTCGGAAGAACTTTAGATTATCCTGGTATGGAAGGTGGAGCACAACCAGTGAGACTGGTAAATGAGACTAAACGTCTTCTTAACGCAGTCAATACAATAGGAAATGCCTATGCAAATGTAAACCTTGCGAAGGATCTGGTTTTTAAAAGTACAATTGGGGTCAATCTTATTGAACAGGAGGTTAAATACCATGCTGGTGATGAACTACAGTTCATCTCAGAAAATGGAGAGGCTTCAATATCCGATGAAAAACATACATCCTGGCAATCTGAAAACTACTTAACTTACCAGAAAAACATTACTGATAATCATTCTTTCAATGGTTTGCTAGGTGCGTCTTGGCAACGAGTAACAAACTTTTCAAAATCTGTTGAGGTTGAGAATTTTTTAGATAATTATATTGAATTTAACAACTTAGGAGTTGCTGCTAACCCCAGACCACCTACTTCCAATGCAAATGCGTATAGCCTGAACTCCTACTTTGCTAGGATTAACTATACTATAAATAATAAATATTTGTTTACGCTGACTGGCCGTATGGATGGATCTTCCCGGTTTTCCGATGAAAACAAATATGCCTACTTCCCTTCCGGAGCTCTTGGTTGGAGAATTTCAGAGGAAAATTTTATGCAAAATGTGTCTCTTATTTCTAATCTTAAGTTACGTACCAGTTATGGGCTTACTGGAAATTCTGAGATCCCCAATTATCAAACTGTGGCTGGTTTAGGTAATTATTCATATATTATAAATGGCCAAAGATTACCTGGTATAGGTATTTCAAGAATGGCAAACACTGATCTTAGGTGGGAAAAGAGCAGTCAATTTGATATAGGGATTGAAATCGGAATTCTTGAGGATAGAATATCTCTTGAGGGTGATGTTTATTATAAAAAAACGGAAGACATGTTATTAAATGCTCCAGTTCCGGCAACTAGTGGATATGGTAATGTAATACGAAATATTGGAGATATGGAAAATCGTGGAATTGAATTTGCGCTTAGAGCAACTAATGTTATGAATGCGAACTTCAACTGGACTACTATATTTAATATCTCTATGAACCAAAACAAAGTGCTAAGCCTAACTGGAGGTCAAGATATTATACAAGGTGGTAATCCTGTTACAGGAAATAGAATCATTAGAGAAGGAGAGCCTGTAAACTCTTTTTATGGATTTATACAATTGGGTACTTGGAATTCTGATGAAGTAGATCAAGCCTCAGCCTATAATCGTCTCCCGGGAGATATTAAGTACAATGACATCAACAATGACGGTGCAATCAATAATCAAGATAGGGTGATCATAGGTAATGGTTTGCCGGATGGATATGGTGCATTGATAAATAATTTCAAATATAAGAACTTCGAGTTGGTGCTAGACATGCAGTTTATGTACGGTCACGATATTTCTTACGGTACTAAGGCCACATCGCAAGATAGAACAGGAATAACAAATGTTTTTTCAGAAGTATTAAATGCTTGGACTCCGGAAAACCAAGATACATTCATTCCTGAGATTAGACCGACTTCGGCATATCGCGACCGGCAGACTTCATCTGGCAGAATCTACGATGGCTCTTTTTTAAGAGGCAGGAATATTCTATTGGCATATAATTTCCCTTCTAATAGAATTGGTAAATGGGGATTAAGCAACTTAAGAGTTCAGGTTTCAGTACAGAATTTCTTTCTGATAACAGGTTATCCTGGTTATGATCCAGAAGTTTCTACCTCAACCGAAAACTTCTCACAAGGTGTAGATTTGTATAGCTATCCGAAACCAAGAGTTTTTCAATTAGGATTGAGCTGTACTTTATAATTTTGAATAATAAAAACAATATAATACTATGAATATTTCAAAATTCGTTCGCCCTTGGTTATTAAGTATGCTAATCGTTGGAACAGGTTGTGAAGATTTTCTCAGTGAAATTGATCCATCCAATTTTAATACAGATAATTACTTTACACAACCTTCGCATGCTGAATCTATCGTGACTGCAACTTACCAAAGCCTATATCCAATTCATACGGCGCAATCCTGGCTGGTTACGGAATTGCGAACCGGTGCTGCTAATTCTACATTTTCAGCAAATGGAGGGTTCCCAAGCTTTTTTCTTGTAAGGAATCTTGATATGAGTGCTGACCATCCTTCTGTGGAGCAAATCTGGAATAGTCATTATCGAGGTATTGGAAATGCCAATTTGGCGTTATTAAGAATACCTGGTATTAATATGGACGAAGCTCAAAAAAGCAGATTATTAGGAGAAGTTCGGTTCTTGCGGTCGTACTATTATTTTAATTTAGTAAGAATTTTTGGCGATGTTCCACTAATTATACAGCCTGTAGATTTGGGAAGTGAAGACCTGAACCCAAACCGCTCAAGAGTTGAAGATATTTATGATTTGATTGTACAGGATCTTAGCATAGCTGAAGAAGCAGGCTTGCCTTTTAATGATGAGAGTGGAAGAGTAACTTTAGGAGCTGTGAAAGCGCTACTAGCCGACGTATATTTAACTATGGCAGGCTATCCACTGCAAATGGGGAATGATTATTACGAAAT
>JBBDSB010000556.1:0-3512 GCA_040905205.1 Cyclobacteriaceae bacterium | reverse complement strand
TGCCTCCGTTCATTTCTAATATTTATGAATTCAATGAATTATTGATTAGGTTAGCTACAAATTTCAGAATAAGTTATGATGTACATCGATCCCCACATACACGTTACCTCCAGGACGACAGATGATTACGAAGCCATGCAGAAAGCAGGAATTGTGGCCATCATTGAGCCTGCTTTCTGGCTGGGACAACCCAGGACCAAAATCGGAAGTTTTCAGGATTATTTCAGTTCACTTGTTGGCTGGGAAAGGTTCAGGGCCAAACAATTCGGTATTGTGCACTATTGTACCATCGGATTGAATTCAAAGGAAGCCAATAATGTGCCTTTGGCGGAAGAAGTGATGGAATTACTGCCGCTGTATGTTGGAAAGGAAGGGGTAGTGGCCATTGGAGAAATTGGTTATGATGATCAAACTGAAGCAGAGGATCGCTTTTATAGGTTACAACTGGAATTGGCCAAAGAGGTGGATTTACCGGTAATGATCCACACGCCACACCGGGACAAAAAAAGGGGTACCTTGCGCAGCATGGATGTGAGTGAAGAGCATGGATTAGATCCCAAAATGGTTATCGTGGACCACAATAATGAGGAAACCGTGAAAGAAGTATTAGACAGGGGATACTGGGCGGCCTTTACCATTTATCCCCATACCAAAATGGGAAGCGAGCGCATGGTAGAAATCATAAAGCAATATGGTCCTGATCGAATTATTGTGGACAGTGCCGCAGACTGGGGTATCAGTGACCCCCTGGCAGTCCCAAAGACGGCCGACCTTATGCGCAAAAAAGGAATACCAGAGGAGCATATTAAAATGGCCTGTTACCAAAATGCGCTGTCGGCATACGGTCAAAGCGGACAAATGGAGGAAAAGGATTGGCTGGACAAAGAGCCCATTGACCAAACTAAAAAGCATGGGGGAAATACCGTTTTGCGTGGAGGTCAGTCCCCGAAAGTGGAAAGTGGTTCTTCGGATATTGTGAAGAACTGATCAGTTTGATGTATAAAATCATTGCGCACATACGGCTGACCAGGCCAGCCAACATCGTGACAGCCATTGCTGATATTTTGGCGGGGTTCTCTATTGCCGGGGCCATTTTGCATGTTTTTCCGGCTGACGGCGACACTACCCTCCACAGCTTATTATGGCTGTGTTTGTCCACCATCGGGCTTTATGGCGGAGGAGTTGCCTTCAACGATGTTTTTGATGCCGAACTCGATAAGGTGGAACGGCCCGAACGCCCGATTCCCAGTGGGGCAGCTACTGTTAAAAGTGCCGCCTGGATGGCGTCATTGCTTTTGTTAATGGGAATACTGGCAGCATTTATGGTGGGCATCCTTGCTGGTGGGATTGCCATTTCCATTGCTGTATTAGCCGTTTTATATGATGCCTGGGGTAAGCACCAATTGATTTTTGGCCCCATCAATATGGGGCTCTGCAGGGCAGGCAATTTGTTGTTGGGAATGAGCATTCTGCCCCAGGTACCCATCCAAAAGTGGTACCTGGGTTTGATTCCACTACTTTATGTGGCGGCCATTACGATGATCAGCAGAGGAGAGGTACATGGAAAAAACCAAAAAGCCCTGAAAGGTGGGTTTTTCATCTATTTGTTGCTGATATTGTCCATCTTTGGATTGGCATGGCGTAGTGAAGTCAATTGGTGGGAGACCTTTCCATTCCTGCTTTTATGGGGTTATTTTATTTTTCCCCCTTTATGGAAAGCAATGAAATTTAAAGAACCGTCTTTAATAGGTAAAGCCGTGAAGGCGGCCGTTTTGTCCCTGATAATTTTAAATGCTACCTTGGCTTCGGCTTATGTTGGCTGGCAGGTAGGCTTAGTGATTCTGTTATTGTTACCCCTGTCCCTTCAATTGGCCAAGATGTTTGCTGTAACCTAAGGAACCAAAATGGAGTTAATAAACTTATTAAAAAGATGAGCTTTAGTCCTTTTGAGGATCAATAATAAAAATGGAAAAAGTGGCGTATAAATCAATTGAACAGGTATTTAAAGTACCTTTTCGCTACCAGGTATATTTTACTGAAAACCTGTTTGCACAGGACAATCAACTTTTTGTTGATTTGATCAGCGGTGATAAAATACCAAAAGTGTATTTTGTTTTGGATGAAGGGGTAGTGAATGCGCATCAGGACCTGATAGACAATATAAAAGCCTATTCAGAATGGCATAAAAGTGTTTTTCACCTTTGTGCTGAACCCTTGGTAGTTCCGGGTGGAGAAGGCATTAAAAATGACCTGGCCTATTTTCAGAAAATTTTGAGTGCCACCCATGAATTTGGGATTGACCGACATTCCTACATCATTGGTGTAGGGGGAGGGGCGGTTTTGGACATGGTTGGATTTGCGGCCGGTATCGCTCACAGGGGGATCAGGCATATAAGGGTGCCTACTACGGTTTTGTCCCAGAATGATTCCGGAGTTGGTGTTAAAAACGGGATCAATGCTTTTGGTAAAAAGAATTTCTTAGGGACATTTGTGCCCCCTTATTCTGTGATCAACGATTCCAAATTCCTTCAGACCCTGGAAGAAAGAGATTGGCGATCCGGAATTTCAGAGGCACTGAAAGTAGCGCTGATCAAAGATGCATCATTTTTTATATGGATTGAAGAAAATGCAGTAGATTTGATGGATAGAGGACTTCCTGCTATGGATGAGTTGATTTTCCGTTGTGCGCAAATGCACCTGGATCATATTGCAGGAAAGGACCCATTTGAAACAGGCTCTTCCCGTCCCCTGGATTTTGGTCATTGGTCCGCTCATAAACTGGAGCATTTGTCCGGGTATAAAGTAAGGCATGGGGAAGCTGTGGCCATAGGCATCGCCCTCGACACCACCTATTCTTTCCTTTCCGGTTTAATTTCGGAAAATGAAATGGACAGGGTACTCTGGCTTATTTCTAAACTTGGATTCAAAGTATACCTTCCTGAACTCTCCGGGGAAGCCCTGTTATTGGGTTTGGAAGAATTCCGGGAACACTTGGGCGGTGAATTGACCATCATGCTGCTGGATAAAATTGGTCACGGAATTGAAGTACATGAAATGGATAATGCCTTGATTCTCCGATCTGTAGAAAAGCTCAAAAATATTCAATTGGAGTACCAAAAAGCTTAATGAATTTTTAAATTTAGTTACATCTTTTGGTTTAATCCCTGTACCATGCGAATTGCTGATTTCCATCTGACTTATTGTACCAACATCCACCCGGGGGAAAGTTGGGACGCAACTTTCAAAAACTTAAAAAAGTATATTCCCGGTATCAAATCCAGGATTTCCCCGGATCGGGCATTTGCCATAGGCCTCAGGCTTTCTGATGAGGCCAGCAGAGAATTGACAAGGGAAGAAAACCTGGTTAAATTTAAAAATTGGCTCAAAGAGATTGACAGTTATGTTTTTACTTTAAATGGTTTCCCCTATGGTGGTTTCCACAGGCAAGTCGTAAAGGACGAAGTTCACCATCCCGATTGGACCACGCCGGAAAGAAAAGATTATACCATCCG
>JBBDSB010000555.1:0-3513 GCA_040905205.1 Cyclobacteriaceae bacterium | reverse complement strand
ATCAAAGGAAACAGTTTTACTGATCCGGTAAGCTTACTGGAAGACATATTGCCGGAAGTTTATGCCTACGGGGTGAAAATTACGGGAAACCCGGATTTGAAAACCACCTTTGCCCTCAATGCCCTGGTTCCGGTAGACAATGCCATTTGGCTGCTTTATGCGGCCGAAAATGGAATGAAGCAATTTGATGAGATGATTCCGGAAGCCTATCGTCCGGGTCTTTCGCACAGGCATGATAAAGTGGCCAGCATTCCCTCTTTTAGTGTGGGAGCGTCCATTGAAGGCATAAAGGATGCTGCGGACCGTGGACATTTCATTATGAAGCTGAAAACAGGAGCCGCAGGAACCCAAAAGGAAATGTTGGAAAAGGATATGGCTTTCCTCACGGCTGTGCATAAGGCGATCGGAAATAGAGAGACACCTTATACGGCCAATGGAAAGATCCCCTATTATTTTGATGCCAATGAGCGGTATGAAAAAATGGAAACCCTGGAAAGATTTTTAGATCACGCCAAAAAGATTGGAGCATTCGATCAAATTGCCGTTATCGAGGAACCTTTTGGAGAAAAAAACGAATCCTATGTAGGTGACCTGGGGGTAAGGGTAGCCGCAGATGAAAGTGCCCATACGGTAGAAGATGCACTGTCCCGGATCGAGCAGGGATACAGTGCCATAGCGGTGAAAGCTATTGCAAAAACCATGAGCATGACCATGAAAATTGCCCAGGCTGCCTACGAGAAAAACATCCCATGTTTTTGTGCAGACTTAACGGTAAACCCCATCCTGGTGGATTGGAATAAAAATGTAGCTGCCCGCTTGGCGCCTTTTCCGGATATGGATCTGGGATTGCAGGAAACCAACGGTCACCAATATTATAAAAACTGGGAAAAGATGTTAAGTTATCATCCCATGCCAAATGCCAGTTGGGTTAAAACCCAGGATGGGGTTTATCCTACAGGTGAAGAATTTTATCGAAAAAGTGGCGGTATATTGGCACCCAGTACCCATTATGAAAATATCTTTGAGATTTAATATCCAATTACTGATTTTTCCTGATAGAATTGATTTTTCAGCCATTGTCATCTCCTGACAATGGTTTTTTTATCACCCTTCTAACATTTTCTAGCACAAAATTCGGATTATGGCATTATTTTCAAAAAAAAGAGATTCATTTTTTTTTAATGTGTTAATCTTGTTTTACATTTGAAAAAATGTATTTCAAATCAATAAAAATGTATATTAAATAATTACTTTTAAAAAGCCAAAATGATTTAATCCGGTTTGGTTTCCGTAATATTTTTTAGGATTAACTTAATTTAATTTAATCGTTAAAACGTGAAAATACTATTAGTAGATGATGATCCAATCGTAATTTTATTACAAAAAAAATTAATGGAGAAAGCAGGCATTCCAAACCCTGTTATCGCCTTCAACAGTGGGGACGACGCTTTGGAATATTTGTTGAAATCAACAGATTATTTAGAAGATCACTTGGTTTTTCTGGATATTAACATGCCAGGCTTAACAGGTTGGGAGGTATTGGATACCCTTGCTGAGAGGGAATTAAAATTGAAATTGAAAGTGATCATTATTACCTCTTCCATTGAAGATTCAGATCAGAAAAAGGCGGCGGGATATGATGTAATCGTGGATTTTTGGATCAAGCCATTCAGCATCGGGGATTTTATTAACTTAAGGGAAAGCCAATTATTTAAAAACGATTTAGGTGAATGAATTTTTGATTTTTTAAGGCATATTGCCCGTGGAATTTTTTACATTTGAAGTCATAAGTGCTTTTTATACATGGGAAAAAATCTAATTTATTTACTGGTAGCTTTTGTATTGTGTTTTTCTAGTCCTGCATTGTTTTCCCAGGAATTGGAAGAGGGCCATTTCACCAAGGTAGATGGATATAAGGGTATTTGGTTTACCCTGGGTCAATTTTCGGAATTTGGCGATAAATATTCCGGTGGCTTGGGAACCTATACAGCCAAACATAATCCATTGGCAATTTATGCAGAGGAAGTCAACAAAACCTTTTTTGTCTATGGAGGGACAAAAGCACCGGATGAAAAATACCTATTATGCATGGTGGGGAGTTTTGATCATCATACCCAAATGGTTTCAAAACCTGTAGTAGTTCATGATAAGGCCGGGGTGGATGATCCCCATGATAACCCAAGTATTTCCATGGATAAGGCGGGTCATATTTGGGTATTTGTAAGTGGGCGAGGAAGAAGTAGAATGGGATTTAAATACAAGAGTACCCGCCCCTATGACATCAGTTCTTTTGAAAAAATTTCTGAAGAAGAGATGACCTATCCACAGCCCAAATACCTTGATGATAAAGGATTTTTGAATTTATTCACGAAGTATACGGGCATGAGAGAACTCTATTTTGAGACCAGCCCGGATGGTGATAAATGGTCTGAAGATCGAAAATTGGTAGCCATAAAAAGAGATGGCGATAAAAACAGCGGACATTATCAGGTCAGTGGACAGTACAAGAATAAGGTGGCTTTTTTCTGTAATTGGCACCCAAATGGAAATGTAGACCTAAGAACCAATCTTTATTACCTTCAAACAGAAGATTTTGGTAATACCTGGACAGATATACATGGCAAGTCTTTGGATATACCTATTACGGATATACAATCCTCAACATTGGCACGGGACCTTTTTCGGGATAGTATTAATGTGTATGTAAAAGATCTGAATTTTGATGAGAATGGCCATCCCATGGCACTTTATGTTTCAGGTAAAGGCCATCAACCTGGCCCTAAGAATGGGCCCAGATCCTGGAATATCATCCATTGGAATGGGCTTGAATGGCAATATCATAAAATTACGGAATCAGATCAAAATTACGACAGTGGAAGCCTCTGGGTAGAAGATGGTCAATGGGTGGTTATTGGCCCTACCCAAAACAGCCCACAGGCTTGGGGAGCAGGTGGTGAACTGGAAAGGTGGGAAAGTAATGATAAAGGAAAGACCTGGGCCAAAACAAAAGAGATCACCACCAAAAGCAATAGAAACCACAACTATGTCCGCCGTGTAGTCAATGGAAAGGATCCTTTTGTTTATTTTTGGGCAGATGGGAATCCGGATGAATTTAGCAAAAGCCAGCTATATTTCGGAGACAGTAAAGGTAGAGCCTGGATACTCCCCTATGAAATGGAAGAGGAAAACGTTAAACCAAAGCGATTGCCAAATAATTTTTTTATGCGATTATTTTCCAGGTAATTATCCAGGTTAATTTCATCTGTTTATAATTTGATTTTCAAAGGTCAGATGCCTGCCTGCCGGCAGGCAGGGATGCCACGTGTTATGAAAGCTATATCCGTTTTCCCACCGATGTTAAACTGCTCTGGGAATGCTGTGAATGGATATTTGAAAAACAGCTTTTCAAGATCTGCAAAAAGGCAGGGATCAAACGGCCGCGGTCCAAGTACCACCAGCAGAAAAAGAAGCAGCTGGTTTATGCCAGGAGAAAACAGAAAAGTTTCAAATTAA
>JBBDSB010000554.1:0-3525 GCA_040905205.1 Cyclobacteriaceae bacterium | reverse complement strand
TTACATCCCAGTTGCCAATTGGTTGATTAAATGAATCGGTGTCTTGAAACATGGCGTTCATATTTGTCACATTACTTACATTCCAATTTCCGATAGGTTTATTGAAAGAAATATTTTCAAACATCCAGCTCATATTTTCAACCATGCTTACATTCCAATTTCCAATGGGCTGATTGAAGTTAGATGCACTTGAAAACATAAATTCCATATTCCGAACTTGGCCAACATCCCAATTTCCAATTGGTTGGTTAAAACTATTGGCAGTATAAAACATGTAAGACATATCCCAAACATTACTGACATCCCAACTATCAAGATGCTGGTTGAATTTGTGGGTTATGCTAAACATTTGATTCATATTTTTAACATTGCCGACATCCCAATTATTGATATTTTGATTAAAATCGGAACAATAAAACATGGATGACATATCTACAACATTACTTACATCCCAAGAGCTGATTTTTTGGTTAAATAGATTTCTTTTGGGAATTGTACCACTAAACATCCCACTCATATCCGTCACCAGGGAAGTGCAGACACAGGTCATTTTTTCAGCCCCTTCATTTCTCCTTTTGATGAGAAGCGCCCTGTCCACCGCCTCGTATGCCTTTCCATTGACCTTACCCTTCTCTCCGGGAATTGCTCCTGGGCATTTGATGGTTCCGTTTTCCTCGTAGAACGCTGAACCCGATCCCAAAAGATTTTCCTCTTCCTCCAGTTCGAAGGGGGCCAAAATAAGGCCTGTGATTGCAGCACCATCTTCATTCAGTTTCAGTACGAAATTGTAATGGCTGTTTGCCACTATATTCAGCTCCCTGCTGATGGTGGAGCCCTGGAAAGATTCCCTTATATTCAACGTGGTCTCAGTCCCCTGCTTCACATACATATACCAATATTTACCGTCCTCATGCTCCACCAGGTTGGTTTCATTCTCCCCGACTGAAAGGGAAGCATTTTCCACATATTGATCCTTCACTGTGACCAGTCCATATTCAGTTGTTGTCTCAAGGCTGATTTCCAGGCTTTGGCTGGCTAGGGAGAATTCCCCTCTTGCCTCAAAGGGCAAAAAGTCTGAATATATCCCTCCCTCCACGATTGAATGGTACTCATAAACTCCATATGGAAGGGTTATGTTGTTGGGTGTCGAAAAGTCATTGGGATTGTATTCCAGGACATATTGCTGCCCTGATGTCTTATTAATGAAAACCAGATCCGCTGCATCCGGGAAAACATGGACCCAGGGGAGTTTCCTGTTACCCGGCTTCCCGGCGTTCCCATTGGAGCAAACTCCAGGTTGATGCCTCCAAAGCGGATGGTGCCCTGGAGGGCCGACAAAGGTTGATCTTCCTGCTGGCAGGAATAGAAGGTGACCAAAAGCAGGACCACCCATAAGGGAGGTTGATTGACGAATTTTTTCATTGGGGTTTTACCAGGGTAAAAACTGAGAATTGAACTTAATACGCTGGTTAAGGAAAGCATTATAAATATATAATATTAAATTCAAATAATTGTAATAGAAACCATTTTTTTTATACTTTAAATCAAAAAAATTATATTCATGATATAATTTGATACAATAATTGTTTATTTATTTCATAAAATTTGGGGTTGTTATATCATTTTTGCTTTAGAAGGTAAAAATGTCGCAGAACCAATAAAATTTTGATCCAGGAACACAGGTTGACATCTACAGCTATTACTATTAAACTCCTTCCAAGATAATATTCTTGGGTTAATCGGTTTCAGGTTTTTATCCGGAGCTTTTTTCAGATGTAATTGCCAATTCAATCCAGAGGGTATAATAATGCTGGAATTTTAAATATTTTCTGTTTTAAATTCCGAAAAAAAGATCCGCCTCCGGGAGCACTTTCTTAACTTGAATTAACTACCTGAATTTTAGGAGAAGGCAAAGTTTTATAAGGAATTACGCAAGTAGGAGAATATTCAATTAGTTGCTATACATCCCCACCGGGGCAGCCGTTTGCCTCAGTATTTTGCCGAAGACCTGAACCTACTGGCAGAACCCCTGGTGCCGGAACTAAAAGCTCCTCCCAAAAAGCATTTCGTCAAGGATGGAAAGATCTGGATTTTTGAAAATATAGATGGTGAACTGGCTTTTATTCCATTAATGGTGATTGATGTTTGGATAAATTTAAGTAGAAAAAATTTTCAATGTTTTCTACTTTTTATTTGAATCATTTTATACTATCAACTGCTTTTTTGTAGGTCGAGCCTCAATGGTCATCCGACTATCTACATTTCATGAAAAAGGTGTAATATAACCAACCAATTTTTTCTTTATATAAAAAGCAATTAACCGTCTACTTAAACAGACTACCTTATTTCAAATGCAATTAAATATTTAAAATTTGATATATTTGATTGATCATAGGTGAATAAAGTTGGAGCAGCTATAATATAAGGGGTACATAGTTTGAGAAAATAAATATTTTATTATATTTCGGGACAAATTAAAAGCATGCCCAAAAACTGCTATCAATTCTTTTATAAAAGAATTTGATTTATTTATTGTGTTTTTTTATTATAACTACTTATGAAGTCACTAATTATAATTGTTTTTCTACTTTCCATAAGTACCTGTGATTTGTATTCCCAGCACTTGAGTTCGGCACAAGGCAAAACTTCCCTAGGCCTTGGTATGGGTTTGCCTTATGGTGGTTTTGGAGCACATTTCCGCTTTCGAGGATGTAACAGGTCAAGTCATTTGCACGAGTTGGAAAGCCCCCTGTCCAAAAACCATTTGGCTTTTTACGATTCCCGGAAAAAAAGGGGACTTCTGAGGTGAAATCATCCCCTTCCGAGCTCGACCTGTCAGTTTTTTATATTCAACGTCTCGATTCGGAGGTGAACGATGGCCGCTTTTGGTGGGATGTTGCACCATTTAGTTGATTCGGGTCACCTAAAAGGTGCCCGATAGAATAAAATAAACGAACGATTGGGGGTCAGAATGGAACCGTTGAATTTCGGAATCGGAGAAGTGGGGTTTTGAATTGAAGTTATGGGTTTCCGCACTTCCGGGCTAGGTTCTGAAGTGGGGTAGGGTAGTGGGGAAGTACTTGGATAGTGTTATCGCTAATTTTGAGAACAGTCTGCCGCTCAGAAGGGGGGTTAGTGATGGAAGTGAAGTACTTGGAAAAATTTAAAAACCACTTTATAAACTGAGTTGTGGACTTGAATGCACCATTGTTTAGAAAGGTTTGGTTTTACAATTCCCGTTAATGTTTCTGCAAAAGATAAGCATTCTAACCCCCGTTATCAAAATAGATAATAGGAGCTCAGCTATCATCTAACTAAACGCCTATCTTCATGATAATCTGACATTTGTTATCAAAATAGCTAATAGGAGCTCCACTCATTGATGAACTGAGTTCGATTAAAAAACTGTACGAATTATAGTGCTAATCCTTTCCTAAGAAAATGGGTAATTATATGATAACGCAAACCACATAAGAATCAACCTAAATCTCATTTTTAGCGACTCCCCCTTTCAAGGGGGCAGAG
>JBBDSB010000553.1:0-21200 GCA_040905205.1 Cyclobacteriaceae bacterium | reverse complement strand
GTTATCCTTGGTATAATTCTTTAATTTAAATAACAGCTAAAATGTTAAAGTATACTTTTGAAACCAAAGAACAGGAATTGAAAACCTGGGTAGACCCCGAAAACGGGTCATTGAATGTTCAAATTGGAGAGGAAACCGTCATCATTCCCCAGGAAGTTGGGGCTGAAATGGTGGCTGTAATCAGACAAAAACAATCTATTTTCCAGGAAATAGAAAGGAGAAAAACCAGCGCTTGGAACAGGTTGCTGGAATCCATTGCCGGTCAGGAAAAATCAAGCTTCAGTGAAGTAAAAAGAAGGCGCTACGAAGCGGCATAATATTTTTAAAGCCTGAAAAGGCATTGCTTAATTTACCTGATTTTTTGTTTAAATTGATTTTACAAAGAGCATCCCAATTTATGGATGCTCTTTTGTTTTAAATTAGTTTGCCAAACCGTGAAATGCTAGAATTTAGGCTTAAAATATAAAAAAATGTTTTTTAAATGTTAAATAATGTTTTTTATTTAAAAATATTTCTTAAATTAGCATCATCAAACAGCAATAAAAATTCAGCCCGGTAAAATTACTCCTAAGGTTGAAAATCAAAACTGTTTAGGCTTTTAATCAATCTTTTTATTTAAACAACAGCTAAAATGTTAAAGTACACTTTTGAAACCTCTACCCACGAATTAAAAACCTGGGTAGACCCAAGCAATGGAACATTGAATATCCAAATCGGAGACGAAAAAGTGAATGTTCCCCATGAAATCGGAATGGAACTGGTTGCTGTCATCAGACAAAAGCAGGTCATGTTTAGAGAAGTAGACCGAAAAAGGTTAAGCGCATGGAGTAAATTTATGGAAATGATTTCCGGGGATACCAAGGAAGGCATTTGGAGTTCCTCCATTTCGGACAATTAATGAATTAATATTTTTTCATTCAGGTAGATCAAATAATTTTTTACCAAAAAAAGGCTCGGAAGAGGATGCTTCGAAAGCTCCTTTTCCGAGCCTTTTTTATTTTCAGAAGCGGCTGTGGTAAAAACCAAGGCATTACCCTATCGAATTGACCTTGAAGCGCCACACTGATTTTACCATGTGATCTATGCCATTAAAAATACAAAAATTAAATTTACCAGCCTGGATTTTGTCTCAAGGCTGGATTCATCAAAAGGCAATTTTCTGGATTGGGATAAAATAATTTTACTCTACCCATGATCAGGGCATTTCTTTGAGCCAGGTGATGCAGGAAAATCGTTAATAAAAAAACCCCAACTATAGTATGTCAGGGTTCTCAATCATGCGGGAAAAATCCGACATTATCCGTTTTTCTTTTTTTCAGCCTGTTTGGATTTCTTTTCAGCCCTTTTTTCCATCATGCTCTTGGCAGGCTTCTTTTTTTCTACTTTTTTTTCTCCTTTGTCCTTGCTCATGGCTTATCAAATTTTGTGAAAATTTAGTTTTAATTTTCGATATATGCAAGAAAAAAGTATAGTTGATTATTCAAAATCGTCACTTGGTAAAGGCGTTCCCCATTTGAATGAAGCTTGATTGGGCTGGGAATCATTACATCGCCTACGGGTATTTCAATCTCCATTTTAACCCTTATCAAAACGCTTTACCATTAAACCTGAAATTCGGTATGTGACCTTTCAATTTTTGAAGTTTGCCTGATTTTATTTGTAAGTTGATTTTAAAAGAAAATTTTAAAAAAAAATTGAAAGTACTCCCTAACATAGGAGATTCGACTTAATTTAACGTTCGACCTAAATCCAGAATAAAACCGTCATTCCGAGAGTTAACTTTTTTTAAACGCAGAAATCGGGATGACGATGGGCTTTTTCAACTCATTGAATTCCTTTTATTTAACAAACACGTCCTCGTTAGGCCTAGAGGGGGATTGCGCAGAGAAAGCCGTGGGCATCCCTGGCCAGACGGGACTGCCACACCCTTTCCCACCCCCTAAACCTACAAAAAAGGGTTCGCTTGACGATTTAGTCGGTTTTTTAAGACGATCTTAGCCCGAAGGTCCCTAAATAGTTTCACATCTCCATACACAGGGGGATGGGATGTTGTCACCTTTAACCTTTGCCCCTATATTTGTAACATGGAAAGGGAAAATCAAACAGTAAAACGGAAAGCAAAAAAGTCTGACATAATTTTTGAAATTGAAAATTGTGACAATCCTTACCTTCTGACTCAAATCAATGAGTTGCTTAAAAGAAAAGAAATTTTAAGCCCCTTTCATCAAATCGCTGCGCAATTCCCTTATGTATTGGACCAGAAACTGGCCAGGGATCTTTCCTTAAAACACCATTTGAAACCACCCGAAGCCAACCTCCTGACCAAATATGACCACCTGGCCACTCCCATTCTTTATATGATCAGCTTGATCATGCTTCTTATAATTTCTGCCATCATCAATAACTTTTCAATATCGGAAACGGGATTTCAGCTGAACCCTTTCCTCATTAAATTGGGCTATTTTTATTGGGTAATCTGGTTATTGTATGTATTGGACTTTTTGGCAATACTAATTTTGGCCAAAAAGAGTAAAACTCAAATGGCGAGCAGTTCCTTTATCATTCGCTGCCTTGGCCTGCTCTTTCCCCCCATCAGACTGGGAACGCGGCACCTGTTAAAACCCGATTTTATATGGATACCTTTTTATCATTGGGCCAAATGCAATGAGGGCTTATTAAACCACATCAAACAAAAGTTCTCTATTCCCATGATCATTATTGCCTTATTAATCATACCCGTTATTTTGATAGAATGGCAATTTCGTGAACAGGTGGCCAACCTACTTCAATCTGACCTGTCTTTCATTTTGGACATGGTGCAGGGATTTATTTGGATGGCTTTCTCTTTTGAATTTATTCTGATGATTTCCATCTCCAATGAGAAATTCGATTATGCCATAAAAAACTGGATCGACATCTTGATTATCCTGCTTCCATTTGTTTCCTTTATGCGTACATTTAGGGTAATGAAAGTGGCCAGATTATCTCAACTTTCGCGAGGTTATAAACTTAGGGGCTTGTTGATGAAAGCCCGTCAGGGTCTTTTCTTTGCCAGCTTTTTCTATCGCCTTTTAACCATCAGGCCAGACTTCCAAATCAAAAAACTGAAAAAAAAGCTGGATAAAAATCTTGAGGAAAGAGAACGCCTTGAAGAGGACCTAATCAAGCTCTTTAAAGTGATCCAAAAACAAAAACCAATGGAATAGAATGATAGAAATGCTTTTACCAGTCCAATTCCCTATATTAGATACTGATTTAAAGCATTGCCCTAAACCATAAAAGCAGGGCCATTCACACAATTTAATACCAATGAAAATCACCTATATATTAGGGTTATTATTGACCATACAGATTTACTTCGCCCAGGGTCAATCGATGTATCAAATCCCTGAAACCGCAAATAAAATTGTTTTTTTGGGCAACAGCATTACCTACTCCGGTGGCTATGTTAACTTCATTGAAGCCATCCTTAGATTGGAGTTACCGGAAAGGAAATGGGAATTTATTAATGTTGGGCTGCCCAGTGAAACCGTTTCAGGTCTCTCGGAACCAGGACATGCCGATGGCAGGTTTCCCCGCCCGGAACTCCATGAGCGGCTTGAAAGGGTTTTAAATGCTACTCAACCCGACCTGGTTTTTTCCTGTTACGGCATGAATGATGGAATCTACCTCCCCTTTGATGCAGAGCGCTTTAAAAATTACCAGGAAGGCCAAATCAGACTTCATCAAAAGGTGGTGCAATCTGGTGCAGAGATCATACACCTCACCCCACCCATATATGACGAAAGAAAAGGCAAGGCCTATGCCAATGTATTGGATATTTATGCATCATGGCTTATCAGTCAAAGGTTTAGCCAAAACTGGAAAGTCATTGATTTGCATTGGCCAATGAAAATATTTCAATACAATAAAAGAAGTGAAGAGGCAGATTTTGCCCTGGCTGAAGATGGCATTCATCCCGGAGATATGGGACATTGGCTGATGGCCAGGGAACTTTTAGTTGGCTTGGGTTTCGAACAGCTAAGCAAAATCAACAATCCGGAACTGGTTTTTAAAGAAGGATCCAAAAGAAAAGCAGTATTGGATCTGGTTAAAGAAAAACAAATGATCCTCAAAAATGCCTGGCTGAGCCACACGGGCCATCAGAGACCTGGACTAGAAGCGGGATTACCATTACAAGAGGCTTTGGATAATGCCACTACCATTGATTCAGCAATCGTCGAATTACTAAAGTAAGCCATTTTAAAATTGGAAGAAAGGATCATCGAATGTTCCAATACTGGTCGCCATCTTCGAACATATATTTCCGTATTTATCATTTTCAACGTCTGAAAAGGAATTACTAAATGTGGTAGACCGGTGAAAATTGGAACTTTCCAGCAACCTGATTTCCCTTTATGAAAACAGTGAATTTGATTTTAATGGAATTAGTTATGACCTTTTGAAGGGTAGAAAATGCAAGGCACATATCATTTCGTCCGCTTTTAGGATGTATTCCGATCAAAGGACCTCACAGGCGTTGGCAGAATACTACCCTAATGCCAGCCTTTACCTCGTCAATACAAGTCACCAATTGAAAGAAAGTGGATTATTGTTTCCCTTCCTTTTCGATTTTTTTAAGAGAATCCCCCCGAAAAAAAGAATGTTTATGAAAAGCTAATACAAGCTCAAATATTATATCGGTATTAAACCAACCCAGGCCTGGAAGGTCTTCCGGAGCACTAATCCAGGCAGCTATCCCCCTTCACGATCGTGGCCCTCATCGCACCGAAACCGTCCACTCTTGTTCAGGTACCATTTGTCCAAAGGCTTCCAATGGATACCCCTCTTCTGCCATTTTCTTCTCAAAAGCCCTGGCAGCTTTGGGATCCACCGCCATTAACAACCCTCCACTGGTCTGGGGATCTGCCAAAATAAATTTTTCGGTTGGATTTTCAAGCTTTATATGATTCCCGTAGCTGTCCCAGTTTCTATGGGTGCCACCGGGTATACATTCCAATTCCAGGTACCTGGGTACAAAACCAAATACCGGGACCTTTACAAAGTCAATCCTGGCGGAAACCCTGCTCCCTTTACACATTTCTGTCAAATGCCCGCCTAAACCAAATCCAGTCACATCGGTCATGGCATGTACTTCCTTCCAGCCGGCTACCTTACTTCCGATTGTATTAAGCTCCAACATGGCTTCTTTGGCCAGCTGAAGGTCTTCTTCCCTTGCCAATCCTTTTTTCTGTGCCGTGGTAACCATGCCTATGCCCAATGGTTTGGTGAGGTAAAGTAGATCACCCACCTTTGCTGCATTATTCCTTTTTACCTGGCCAACACTTATTTTTCCGGTTACAGCCAAGCCAAAGATAGGTTCCGGAGCATCAATACTGTGTCCCCCTGCTAAAGGAATTCCGGCTTTGTGACAAACTGACCTCCCCCCTTCCAGAACTTTAGCGGCAATGGTGACAGGGATCTTGGCTATGGGCCATCCTAAAATGGCAATGGCCATCAATGGTTGAGCCCCCATGGCATAGATATCACTTAAGGCATTGGTGGCTGCAATCGCACCAAAATCGAAAGGATCATCCACAATGGGCATAAAAAAATCCGTAGTGCTCACAATGGCTGTTTTACCATCAAGATCTACCACGGCCGCATCATCACTTTCTTCATTACCTACCAACAAGGCTGGAAAAGAGATTTTTAAGGCATTTCCGTGACCCAAGATTTGTTCCAACACGGAAGGAGCGATTTTACAGCCGCAACCTGCACCATGACTGTATTGGGTAAGTTTAATGGATTCCTTTTCCATATTCCAAATTAAGGGTGATTGATTAATTTTCGGGCGGTAGTTTCAATGTCGTCACCATTAAATACAAAGGCTCCTACTACCAGTTTTGACTTTTTTTGAATACCCTTATTATAGGCTCGGTCATAATAGCTTAAAATAATTTCGACGGCCTTGTCCAAAGCTCCTGTTTCAATATGGGCAATGGCTTCCCCTGTAGATGCTTTCCCCAGCTTTTTTGCGATATTTTGGGTGGCATGAATAAGATTGGCTTTGGGAAGGTGCCCATAATCCCTGACCAATACTTCAATGCGCTTATCTTTCGGCAATATTACATGATAATGCGGGGCTTGTTGCATTTTTCGGTAAAGAGGTTCCACAAGATGTACCTTCCCAATAGAAAATGATTCATCTTCCAGCCAAACAGGCTGTTTTTGATTTAATTGAAGAAAGGTTTCATATAGGTCGTTTTGGAATTGTTCTGTAGAAGGTTGGCCAGTACTGAGTTGGTTTCCAAAACTGGAACCTTGATGGTTAGCCAGGCCTTCCAGATCTACCACTTGCGCCCCCTGTCTTTTCATTTCATGCAGCAGGGCAGTTTTTAAAGAGCCGGTAGTTCCTGTCAATATCTTCAGATTTGGAGGATTCACAAAATAATTAAGCAACGCATTCCGGTAAGCCTTGTATCCTCCCTCCAAAACCACTAAGTCAAATCCATAAAGCTCCAAAAGCCAGGCCATGCTTTGTGAACGCATTCCACCCCTCCAGCAGTGCATCAATAATTTTTCTGAACCCAATGCCTCTGCCTTTTCTACAAAGCCCGACAATTTGGGACCTACAAAATCCAAACCTGCCTTAATGGCCTCTTTTTGGCCCTTTTCTTTATAAATAGTTCCAATTTTAGCCCTTTCATTATCATCAAACAAGGGAAGGCTTTTTGCCCCTGGTATATGTCCTGCCCTGTATTCTGAAGGAGATCTGGTATCCAGTAATGGGAGTTGGTCCTTTTCAGTGAGTATAGAATTTACGCTTATCTTCTGCATCAGGAATATAAAATCCTTACCATTTTAGCTTCCTTCGGAATCAATCCCAGGCCCGGAAGTTGAGGGACCTTCAAAAATCCATCATTAAATTCTAATTCATTTTCAAAATAGGGGTCTAAATTCATCTCAGTACTTCGACCTCCATATTCCTGGATCCCGGCTGCATTAAAGGTGGAAGCTATAAACTGTAGTGCCGCTGCCGAGGCCAATGTGGGACGGGCATTATGGCACATGATCTCCCTATTAAAGGTTTTAATAGCAGTTAAACCAATCCCCCCCAATAAACTTCTTCTAATAAATGGCTTCCTGTTCATAAAACATTTTAAGATGGTAGTTAAATATCAAATTAGTGAAAAGAAAATAAAGTAATATTAGGAGGTATACGGAAATTTTTGGCACAAGATTTCAGGATCTTCGGTTTTGGGTACAAAAATGGGTGTGCCGGGACCACAAAAAGGGAGTACTGGTGTCTTTTAAGCATGATGGCATATTAAAAACGGAGAAAATAAAAAAACCGACAACAATTTATGCTACCGGTTTATTTTTAGTAATTCTTATTTAATTTATCTTTATCAGTTCCCTTCCAGGGCATTGGCCCCTGCCACAATTTCCAAAATTTCGTTGGTGATTGCTGCTTGACGGGTCCTGTTATAAACCAACTTCAATTCCTTAAGCAAATCCGCGGCATTGTCTGTCGCTTTACTCATGGCCGTCATTCTGGCCCCATGTTCAGAGGCATTACTGTCTAATATCGCCTTATAAAACTGTATTTTCAGAGAATTGGGTACCAATTCATCAATGATATATTCCCGCGAAGGTTCAACGATATAATCCTGTTCATTTTGGTTGGATCCTTCCTCTGAATCAATTTTCGAAATGGGAAGGAATTGTTCTCTTACCACCACTTGTGTCGCCACATTTTTAAATTCATTATAGACCAGCTTTACATGATCAAACTTCCCATTGACGAAGGAATCCATCACCAATTCTGCGGCCTCTTTAACAGGCTCGAAGGAAACATCTTCAAATAATTGATAATAATCCGGAATTACGGGATAATCTCTCTTCTTAAAAAAATCATAGGCTTTCTTTCCAATCGGCATTATGGTAATTTGTTTACCAGCCAATTCACCCTGAATCAAGGCCATGGTAGCCTTTAATATATTGGAGTTAAATGCTCCACACAATCCTTTATCAGAGGTAATAACCACGATAAGCACCTTTGAAACAGCTCTTTCCTGGGCATAGATAATATCCTTGCTTCCTTCTGTCCCGGAAGAAATGTTATTCAGGATTGAAGTAAGTTTCTGCGAGTACGGTCTCATTTGGACAATTTTATCCTGGGCCCTTCTTAATTTGGAAGCAGCCACCATCTTCATTGCTTTGGTGATCTGCTGGGTAGAGCTTACAGAATTAATCCTTTCTTTTACTTCCTTTAGATTGGGCATGATTTTTATTGAAACGCAATTTTTTACTCAATTTCCAAACCAATAATATTATTTGGCGGCAAATTTTGGTACAAGTTCGGCTACTGCTTGCTTCAGCAATTCTCCCGCAGTATCCAAATCTCCTTTATGGATGGCTGTCAATGCTTCCGGATATTGTGCGGTAAGAAGGTTATAGAAATCCTTTTCAAATGCCTTAACATTTTCTACAGGTATTTTATCCAATAAACCCTTGGTGGAAGCATAAATAATAGCCACTTGCAAACCTACTTTTACCGGAGAGTATTGTAATTGTTTCAGGATTTCCTGATTTCTCCTCCCTCTTTCTATGGTACGCTTGGTAGTAGGATCAAGGTCAGAACCAAATTTGGAAAATGCTTCCAACTCCCTGAATTGAGCCTGGTCCAATTTCAAGGTACCTGCTACTTTTTTCATGGCTTTAATCTGGGCATTACCTCCAACACGGGATACCGAAATACCCACGTTAATGGCAGGGCGGATCCCTGCATTAAAAAGATTGGTTTCCAAAAAAATCTGTCCATCCGTGATCGATATCACATTGGTAGGAATATAGGCTGATACATCTCCAGCTTGGGTTTCAATGATGGGTAGGGCAGTCAAAGAACCACCGCCTTTCACTAAAGGCACCAAGGAAGGAGGCAAATCATTCATCTGCTTGGCAAGTTTATCTGATGCGATGATTTTTGCTGCTCTTTCCAACAGTCTGGAATGAAGGTAAAATACGTCTCCGGGATAGGCTTCACGCCCTGGCGGTCTCCTTAAAAGCAAAGATACTTCCCGGTAGGCGACAGCCTGCTTGGAAAGGTCATCGTAAACTACCAATGCAGGTTTTCCGGTGTCCCGGAAGAATTCCCCAATGGCCGCACCTGTAAAAGGCGCAAAGAACTGCATGGGTGCAGGATCTGCTGCGGAAGCACTGACTATAACGGTATAAGGAAGGGCGCCACCTTTCTCAAGGGAAGCCACTACATTGGCCACAGTGGAGGCTTTTTGGCCGATGGCCACGTAAATACAATAAACGGGCTCTCCCTTTTCGTAAAATTCTTTCTGATTGAGTATGGTATCTATGGCAACAGCCGTTTTCCCGGTTTGCCTGTCCCCAATGATCAATTCCCGTTGGCCCCTCCCAATTGGAATCATCGCATCAATGGATTTGATACCTGTTTGAAGGGGTTCATTCACAGGTTGACGGTAGATAACCCCTGGTGCTTTTCTTTCCAAAGGCATTTCATATAACGGTCCTTCCAAAGGACCTTTTCCATCAATAGGAACCCCCAAGGTATTAACTACCCTTCCTAGCATTCCTTCACCTGCATTGATGGAAGCAATTTTCTTGGTCCTTTTTACGGTGTCCCCTTCTCTGACGGTTTTGGCATCACCAAATAATACCGCTCCCACATTGTCTTCTTCAAGGTTAAGTACCATTGCCCTCAGACCATTTTCAAACTCGATCAACTCACCTGCTTGCGCTTTGGATAGCCCATATATTCTTGCCACACCGTCACCAACCTGGAGAACAGTGCCCACTTCTTCAAGTTCAGCTTGCGTTTTGGTTCCTGAAAGTTGTTCTTTCAGTATTGCCGAAACTTCATCAGGTCTTATATCTGCCATTATACTATAGGATTATTATTGTTTACAGCCAACATTCTTAATTAATATTTCTTTTCGTAAAGATTTTGGGTAAAATCAAGACGCAATTTCTGCAATTTGCTCTTGATGGATTCGTCAAGCTGTCTGTCCTCAACCCGCAATACAAATCCACCAATTAAGTTGGGATCGATGTTTTCAATCAATTCCACTTTATCTTTCCCGGAAATCTCATTGACAATGGATTTAAAGGAATTTCGAAGGTTTTCATCCAGGTGGATGGTTGAGGTAATTTCCGCTCTTTGTATGCCCAGGTAATCGTTATATTGTTTATGGAATTCCCTTGCCATAGCTACCAGGTGGGATTCCCTGCCCTTCTTACTAACCAATTCGAAAAAAGTAAGGGTGAGAGAGGACACTTTTTCCTTAAACAAGGATTTCAAGATCCTGAGCTTTTTATCAGAATTTACAATAGGGCTCTTAACGAGAACAGAAAACTCATTGCTGCTATTATCCAGTGCAATAACGCGGTCCATATCTTCTTTTACCTTCTCCAGAATACCTTTCTCTATAGAAAGCTCCAATAATGATTTGGCATAACGGGAAGCTACTCTGAATGATGACATCTATTCTTTGTTAATTTAATTTTATATCCTTTACAAAGTCTTCAACCAACTTCTTTTGGGCTGATTCCTCTGACAAGTTCCGTCTTAAGAGCTTTTCAGCAATTAGTAAAGAAAGTTCCGCAACCTGAATTTTGACATCTGTCAGCGCCGCTTGTTTTTCGGTTTCAATTACTGCCTTGGCTTCTTCGATCATTTTAGCTCCTGCCTTGGATGCTTCTCCTTTGGCCTCCTCCATCATTCTAGCAGCATATTCATTGGCAGACTTTAATATTTCATCCCTTTCAACTCTGGCTTCCTGAAGGAGTTTTTCATTTTCGGATACCAGGTTGGCCATTTCCATCCGTGCTTTCTCTGCTTCAGACAAAGAGGCCTCAATGGTTCCTTCTCTTTCTTCCAATGCGGAAAGGATGGGCCTCCATGCATATTTTGCAAGAATCAAAAACAAAAGGGCAAATCCAATGAATTGCCAGATAATTAAACCTAAATCGGGGTTAATCAGATCCATGGTATTGTTTTTTACTTTATTCGAATTTGTTCAAATTTAAAAGATGGGCTGGCCTAATGCCAGCCCAAAGGTCAATTTAGAAAGTCAGGTTACCATTCAATGCGATCAGCAAACATACTACCACCGCAAAGAGAGAAACCACCTCAATCAAGGCCGCAATGATCAACATGGCTGTCTGGATTTTTCCAGCTGCTTCAGGCTGACGTGCAATGCCTTCCATGGCTTGTCCGCCGATACGACCAATACCCAGACCTGCGCCTATCGCTACAATTCCGGCACCGATACCTGCACCCATTAGTGCAAAACCGGCAGTCAATAATAATGAAGTTAACATACTCGTTTTTTATTTAAATTAAATTGAACAAAGAATTCTTAATGATCATGCCCATGATCTGCTACGGCCGCACCAATGTACATGGCAGAAAACAGTGTAAATACATAAGCTTGAATGGTAGCCACCAGCAGCTCAATGATGTTGATAAAAACAACCATCAAAGTACTGGCTACACCCACGGCATATGATTCAAATACGAAAATAAGTCCTATGAAACTTAATATCACAATATGCCCTGCAGTAATCGCCACAAATAGTCGAACGGTAAGGGCAAAGGGTTTTGTAAACAAACCAATAATTTCAACAGGTACAATGATTAATAACAGGGGAAGAGGAACACCAGGAGTGGCTACCACATGTCGCCAATAAGCCCGGTTTCCATTGAAATTGGTGACAAAAAAAGTGAGCATGGCCAAGGTCACCGTTACGGCAATGTTGCCGGTGAGATTCGCTGCTCCCGGAAGGAGTCCCAAGAGGTTTCCAATCCAGATAAAGAAAAACAAGGTCAATAAATATGGCGTAAATTTCTTGTATTTCGGCCCGATGTTGGGCAATGCAATCTCATCTCTTACAAAAACAACAATGGGTTCAATAAAGGAAGCGATTCCCTTTGGTGTGGAATTGGGGCGCTTTTTATAATGGTTTGATGCCGATAGAATCAGGTATAAAGTTACAGCCAGCACCAAAAACAACATGGCCACATTTTTGGTAATGGAAAAATCCATAAATGACCTGCTTTCATCCGTTGCCTGCAATTTATCATGTTCATCAATGTAATATCCGTTATGCTCTACCCCAAAATGATGGGTATCCGGATCCACAAAGGAGGAGGAAGAATAAAATTCAAAACCCCTGTCGGAGGAATAAATAATCACTGGGAGAGGCAAAGTAACATGGGTATGCCCAACGGTAGCAAAATGCCATTCATGAGAATCCTTGATGTGATGCATGATGAAACTTGTTTTGTCTTCATCATCACCCGATGCAGCCTGCAAAGGGCTGGAAAATGCCAGTAAAACGGCTGACAATAAGAAACTTAACCTTATAAATCTACGGTGCATCAAAATAATTTTTATCCCCTATTTCGAATGAAGGCGCAAATTAGTTATTAAGCTGTATATATCAAACAATAAGTACAACAAATAAATGATAAAGAAATCCACAACAAACCAAAGTATATTTTTATCACCCCCCCATAAAATAAAAAAAATAAAGCCGACGCTGAAAAGTAATCTAAAAACGGCCGTGCCCAAAATTACTGCTACGGAATTATAATCGTTGATACCCAAAAATTTCCCCGAAAACAGTGCCGTAATCATTGTCAAAATGGCAAAAAAGAGAAGTATATGCCAAATTCTATCATGAAACCATGGCCCTGGTAAAAGAAATTGACCGAATGCAATCAACATGGCGGTTACCGCGGTTCCTGTAATTAGGCGGAATAATGTGGCGTGAAGCAAAGAACTTTTCATGTTTATCTACCAATATGACCTTATTAAAAGGTTAATATTAATTTTTACCATCCGATTCAATGGATTTAAAAAGTTGATAAAAGGCAATGGCTATCGATAAAAAACAAAAAGTCAAAAGCCATAATGGAAAGTGCATTCCACTTCTAATATGCAAGAGGTATCCAATGTAGGTACCCAGACCAATCACGGCTAGCATTTGGAAAGCCAACCCAAAATATTTTACATAAACAGGCCTATCAGTTTGAGGAGATTTGTTTTTTGGGTTTATCTTCATCCCTGTCCACCTTTAATATTTCCTTTTGGTTATTTCCCATATTGCATTTCCCGTTGAATTCCGCACCGTTTTCTATGATCAATTTTTTGGTGTAGATATCTCCGACAATCAAAGCGGACTTTTTTAGAAATAAGGATTCACGGCATTTAATTTCGCCCTTTACCTGACCGGAAATTTCGACATCAAATGCCGTCACATCTCCGTTTACTTTTGCAGATTCACCGATGATGATTTTCTGGTGGGATTCTAATGAACCTTCCACACAACCTTCCACGCGGATGTTGCCCTGGGTGGCAATATTTCCCACGATTACGGTGCCAGCGGCTACCAGATTGCTGGAGGTCACCATCTCTGTAGTGTTTTTTCTAACTTCTGTATTCTTAGCCATATTTATTCAAATGTAATAAATTCCTGCGGATCAAGTGGATTTCCCCGGTACCATAATTCCAAGTGGAGGTGTTGACCGGTCGTATGTTCGCCGGTATTGCCGATAATAGACACAATTTCACCTCCCCTGACAGGGTCTCCTACAGACTTCAATATTACTGAATTATGTTTGTAAATCGAAATCAATTCATTCGAATGCTGTATCCCTACGATATATCCCGTTTCTAATGTCCAGGAAGCAATAACAATGGTCCCATCTGCAACTGCTTTGACGGGCTCATTCTCCGCTGCCACCACATCTAAGCCAAAATGATTATCGGATGAAGAAAAACCACTAACCACTACCCCCTTTACAGGAGGAAAGAAATAATTATCCGAAAAAGAACCACTACTTATCCTTCCAAAATTATTTTCATCCAATGGCAGGGATTCAAACTCTCCGATGATGCTTTCTGTCTCCTCACTCTTTTTGAACAGGTCAATTTCATTGCGGTTTACCTGCAGGTTACCCTCCTCATAGTTCACCGTGTCCACTTCAGACATCCCCTCATCTCCGGAAATGACCTGCTGGATGTTTTTTACATACCTATCCTTAGCCTGAACCTCCAAAATCAAGGAATCTATGGTCTCGGAAAGGTTATATATTTTTACCATATTTTCAGTTTCTATGTAAACCGGATCAAACCATTTGGCCAATAATGACTTGGACAGAAACAAAGAAATCACAAAACAGGTCATCACTAATAATATGAACAATAAACCAACCTTAATTTTCGTAATATTAAATGAGGTAATGACAGAGAAGTCTTCTTCCTTTCGTATTACTATAAGGAATTTGGTCTCAATCCAATCATTTAATTTTTGTTTAACACTCAATGGACCTTTGTTTTATGTATTTATGTTTTACAAAAATAAGATTTAAACGGCAGCATTTAAATAATCTATTGTAAAAGAACTAATTTAGTCGAGATTTAAATTAATACGAATTGAATAGAATCATCCTTTTTTTTCTTATTGCTTTGGGTTCTGGAGTATCTTTTTCCTGCTCTTCCCAAAAAGACACCTTTACCAATAGGCTGTATCACAATATAACGGCCCGATTTAATGCCTATTATTTTGCAAGGGAAAAATTATTGGAGTTTGAAAATGAAATAGAAGCCAATTATCAGGAAGATTTTTCTCAGGTATTACCGGTGTTTTACCCTATCGACAGCACCATAGTGGAATCCAACGAAGAGCTTCTCACAGAAGCCAGATCCATGGCTTCCAAGGCGGTGGATTGGCACCGAATCAGTAAGTGGGTGGACCCTTCTTATTTTGTGATTGGTAAAATCGATTATTATAAAGGGGAATTTGATGAAGCCCAAAACACTTTTAAATACCTGAATGTCAACAGCAACCAAAATGACGTAAGGCATGTGTCCCTGATCCAACTCCTTAGGTCTTTTATAGATTTAAAGCAATTTGATGATGCTGCCTTTGTCATCGATTACCTGTCAAAGGAAAATAATATCAGCAAAGAAAATAAACAATATCTCTATAAGACCCTCGCTTATTATTATGAAACGAGAGGAGAAAATGACATGATTGTTCCCTCTTTGTTCAAAGCACTTGAATTTTCTGACGATAAAAAGGAAATTTCAAGGCTTAATTTTATGCTGGGTCAACTTTATCAAAAGGCCGGTTTGGATGCCTTTGCTTATGAATATTATCAAAAATCCTTAAATGGCAGTCCCAATTATGAGCGAACTTTCTTTGCCCAATTGTATTCCCAACAGGTAGCAGAACTTGAAAAGACCAAAGACCTGAAACGGGTTCGGGATTATTTTGACAATTTATACAAGGACAGAAAAAACCTGGACTTTAGAGATGTGGTTCTTTTTGAAAAGGGTAGGTTTGAAAGAAAACAGGGTAATTTGGAAGATGCCATTTCACTGTACACCAAAGCTGCAAAAGAGCCTGGTGAGAATACCCGGCAGAAGGGATATATATATCAGGAACTGTCTGAAATTTACCAGCATGAAAAAAATGACTACCTGACTACAAAATATTATCTTGACAGTGCCCTTGAAAATTTCAGGGAAACAGATAGAAATTATGAATTGCTTTCCCAAAAAAAAGAAATCTTTGACCAATATGCGGAGAATTTCGAGCTTCTGCAAAAAAACGATAGCTTGATCAACTTAAGCGCCCTAAGTCCTGAAGAACAGGAGGCTTATGTGGATGCCTATTTGACCAAAGAGGAGGAACGCCTAATAAAAGAAGCCGAATTGGCCAATAAAAAAAAATCCCCCGGTATTTTTGATAATTTGCTGGCATTTGGTGGAAGTGATGGCGGAACATCGGCTTTTTATTGGGAAAACCCGGTAGCCATTCAACGGGGTGCTCTGGAATTTACCAAAATTTGGGGAAGCAGGCCATTGACTGACAATTGGAGAAGAAGCAACCGAAGTTTTCAGGAAAGTGAAAATGAAGAATTCTCAGAAATAGAAAATGAAGTCGACCCGGACCTTTTGGAAAATGAAAATGATGTTGCTGATGATTTCGACTCGGGTGTAACCATTCAACTCCCTGACAAGTCCACCCTAATCGGGAATATTCCCCAAGACGAAGAAACTATTGAAAAAATGCGGGGTGAAATGGAGGAAGCCTATTTCAATTTGGGTAAATTGCTCTATTTTGATCTCCATCAACCAGGGCTTGCCGTCGGCTACCTGGAAAAATTAATTGAAAATTTTCCAAATACCCCAAAAAAACCAGAAGCCTATTATACGCTTCATCTAGCCAATAAAGACCTTAAAGCAAATTCGGATCGATATGCCAGGTTGCTAAACTTCGAATTCCCCAGTTCTCAATTTACCAAATCAATCAATAACCCTGACCAGGTATCTGGTTCACAGGCCAATTTCGAATCGGCCCAAAATTATAGTGAAGCTTATCAACTTTATAAAAGTGGGGAGCTTGAAGCCTCCACGGCACTCATTCGAAAAACGTTGAATGAATATCCGCTCACCAAAAATACGGACCGGTTGTTGTTGTTGGATATTATGATTTCCGGAAAAACCGGATCCATTGAATTGTACAGAGAAAGGCTAAAAACATTTGTCCAAAATGATTCAGAGCCTGAATTATTGGCCTTTGCAGAAAAATTGCTGAAAGCCGTAAGTGTGGAGGATGAAGCCCCATCAGAAGTGGCATCACCGATAGATGAAAATACCCCAAATGATCAGGGTGCTGAAGAAAAATTAAATGGGAAGAACGAAAATATGGAGGCAGAGGAACCTCCCTACAAAAAAACCCCGGAACAAACCCACATCTTCATTTTAGCGCTGAACCCAAGTTTGGCTGAGGAGTCCAAAAACCTTACTGCGGAGCTGGAAAATTTTCATGCACAAAATTTCTCCAACCAACGGCTAAGGACCGGTACAATAGCCCTTACCAGGGAAACAACAATATTAATCATCAGCCCGTTTTCCAACGCCAATAAATCATTGGAATACCAAGATGCCTTTTTAAACAGTTTTAACACTGAATATTTACCGGAAGAATTAAAAATGAGTAGTTTTGTTATTTCAATAGAAAACTTCCAACAACTCAATAAGAGAAAAGACGTAGAAGAATACCGGACTTTTTATAAAGAGTCCTATTAATTATTATCATGAATATAAAAAAAATTAAAGGTACTAAGTTGAATTATAATAAAATCATTCGCTACATATGGTTGGTATTTGCGGTGGGCTTAATTGGATTTATCCTTTTTGTTTCTGCTGTAAGCGTTAACTTCCTTGGGCTATTTGGGGAAATGCCTGAATTCGAATCCCTGGAAAACCCGGAAAGTGAATTGGCTTCAGAACTATATTCCGCAGATGGGGTACAGTTGGGGAAATATTACCGGGAAAACAGAAGTCCTGTAACTTATAATGAAATTTCTCCCAATTTGGTAAATGCCTTGATCGCCACTGAAGACGTAAGGTTTGAACAACATTCAGGGATTGATGCAAGAGGATTATCAAGGGTATTGTTCAAAACGCTCCTATTGGGCCAGGAAAGTGCGGGCGGTGGTAGTACACTGAGCCAGCAAACGGCAAAGAACCTTTTTAAAACCAGGACACAAGCCTCCCAGGGTTTATTGAGCCGAATTCCTGGGTTAAGAATGCTGATCATCAAAACAAAAGAATGGATCGTTGCTACCAGGCTGGAAAGGTCTTACACCAAGGATGAAATCCTGACCATGTACCTGAATACATCAGAATTTGGCAGTAATGCCTATGGCATTAAAACAGCCGCCAATACCTTTTTCAACAAAGAACCCATTGATCTGAATGTTCAGGAATCGGCCACCTTGGTAGGATTGTTTAAAGCTCCCTCTTACTATAGTCCTGTTTATAATCCCGAAAATTCTGTCCGAAGAAGAAATACGGTGCTGTCCCAGATGAACAAATACGAGTTCCTCACCCAAAGTCAATATGACTCCATTGTGGCCATGGATTTAGAATTGGAATACAATGTGGAAAGTCATAATGAAGGTCTGGCTACCTACTTCAGGGAAGTGGTAAAAAGCGATTTATTGAAATGGACCAGGGAAAACCTTAAACCTGACGGCACCAACTATGACCTTTTCGGGGATGGCCTCCGGGTTTTTACCACCATTGACAGTAGACTACAGAAATATGCCGAAGAGGCTATTGGTGAACATATGCCTGAACTGCAGGAAAAATTCTTTGCGGAAATGGGTAACCGGGAACCTTGGATCGACAGCAATAACAGACCCCTTCCAGATTTTATTGATAATGCGATTAAGCGAACGGAGGCCTATCGAAACCTACGGAGCCATTATGGTAACGATTCCGACAGCATTGAAATAAGACTGAATGAAAAAAAGAAAATGAAAGTGTTTTCATGGGAGAAAGGAGAAATAGACACCTTGATGAGTTCCATAGATTCGCTCAAGTATTACAAAAAATTCCTTCAGGCTGGATTTGTTTCCATGGATCCGCATTCAGGCCATATCAAGGCCTGGGTAGGAGGGATTAATCATAGACACTTTAAGTATGACCATGTAAGACAGGGCAAAAGGCAACCGGGGTCTACTTTTAAACCATTTGTATATGCCGCAGCCATAGAAAATGGATATGGGCCCTGCTACACCGTCATAGACCAACCCGTGGAAATCAACATTCCTAACCAACCCACCTGGAGACCCAGTAATGCCGATGGGAAATTCACTCATGAACGAATGACGATCAGAGCAGCCATGTCCCGTTCTGTCAATTCCATAACGGCCTATATGATGAAAAAGCTAAGTCCAAAGGTGGTGGTGGAAACCGCACATCGTCTGGGCATTTCCAGCGAATTGGAGGAAGTTCCTGCTTTGGCATTGGGCACCAATGATGTCTCTATCATAGAGATGGTTGGTGCTTTCAGCACCTTTGTGAACAAAGGAGAACACATTACCCCCATTTATATTGACAGAATCGAGGATAAAAACGGAAACGTCCTTCACCAGTTTATCCCCAGAAAAAAACCAGCCATGAGTGAAGAACATGCCTATATCATGTTGCACATGCTACGCGGGGGAACAGAAGTAGAAGGTGGCACCAGTCAAGGGCTTCCCTGGTCCATAAGGGATGAAGGCAACGAAATAGGGGGGAAAACAGGGACCACCCAGAATGCCTCAGATGGCTGGTACATGGGTGTGACCAAAGATTTGGTTAGTGGGGTATGGGTAGGAGGAGATGACCGCGCCATACATTTCCGAAGCTGGACCAATGGTCAGGGATCGAGGACAGCGAGACCCATCTGGTCCAATTTCATGACCAAAGTTTATGCCGACTCCACCTTGAACATCACAAAGGGGCCATTTCCCAAGCCAGAAAGGCCACTGAGCGTGGAAATAGATTGTTCTGAATACGACTTGGAAAGGGATGTTTATGAGGAATTTGACTATGACGCAACAAGCGTAGACTTTTAATAGAATAGGCGTTTTGCCCTTTTATTATCCTGCAATGTACCGGTATGGACATGTTATCCCCCTCCTATCAGCCAAAAGACCATCACCAACTCCCGGATTTACCAGGTGTTTACCGGTACTATAATACAGAAGGCATTCTCATATATGTGGGCAAGGCCAAAAGCCTTAGGAAAAGGGTAGGCAGTTATTTCAATAAAAACGCAGGCCTTAACCATAAAACCAGAAGAATGGTAAAAGAGATCGCAAAGATCGAATTCACCATCGTCAATTCAGAATTTGATGCCCTCTTACTGGAAAACAACCTCATTAAAAAAACGCAGCCCAGGTACAATGTACTATTAAAAGACGATAAAACTTATCCCTATCTTCTATTAACCAAGGAACACTTTCCAAGGATTTATCCTACAAGAAGAGTTATCCCCTCCAAAGGAACCTATTTTGGCCCTTTTGCTAGTGTGAGAGGAATGAACAATGTTCTGGAACTCATCTTGTCCCTATTTACCATAAGAACTTGCCGCCTTGATTTATCCCCTTCAAAGATCGCAGAAGAAAAGTACAAGGTTTGCCTTGAATATCATATCGGCAATTGTAAGGGACCCTGTGAAGGTCTTCAAAAGGAAGCAGATTACCTGGCTGATATCGACCAGGCCAAAAACATATTGAAAGGTAACCTGGGAATAGCCAAATCATATTTCAAAGAAAAAATGAAAATGGCAGCTGAAAATCTGTCCTATGAAAAAGCTCACCTTTATAAAGAAAAATACGATCTCCTGGAAAAATACCAGGCCAAATCTTTGGTCATCAATCCAAATGTGGACAGTCTGGATGTCTTTTCTATTGTCAGTGAGGAAAAATATGCTTTTGTGAATTATCTACGGATAAAGAATGGAGCCATTACCTTAAGTAAGACCGTAGAACTCAAAAAAAAACTGGATGAGCCTGACCATGAACTATTGTTAACGGCCCTGATCAGGTTACGGGATCAATTTCAAAGTGATGCCAAAGAAGTATTGGTGAATGTGGAACTGGAGGACACCCTGGAGGGGCTTCAGATCATCTTGCCCAAAATCGGTGATAAAAAAAAGTTGGTGGAATTAAGCCTTAAAAATGCTTTATATTACAAAAAAGAAAGGGCTTTGTTATCAGGTGACCAAAAAGACAAAAAAAACAGGGTACTCCAGCAATTGCAAAAAGACCTTTCCCTAACCCAATTGCCGGACCATATTGAATGCTTTGACAACTCCAACATACAGGGCAGCCATCCTGTAGCAAGCATGGTATGTTTCCTTAACGGCAAACCTGCCAAAAAAGAATACCGTCATTACCATATCAAAACAGTGACCGGAGCCAATGATTTTGCCAGTATGGAAGAAGTGGTAGGAAGAAGGTACAAAAGACTGATGGAAGAGTCGAAACCACTTCCTAAATTGATCGTAATAGATGGTGGCAAAGGGCAATTGTCCTCTTCTGTGGATGCCTTAAAAAAATTGGGAATATATGGCCAAATACCCATCATCGGTATAGCCAAAAGATTGGAGGAAATCTATTTTCCTGAAGACAATTACCCCCTTTATATCGACAAAAAATCAGAATCTTTAAGGCTTATTCAGAAAATTAGGGATGAGGCCCATCGTTTTGCCATTACCTTTCACAGAAACCTGCGGAGCAAAAATGCCTTTAACTCCCAACTCAAAGACATCAAGGGGATAGGAGAAAATACCGAGCAAAAATTATTGACGCATTTTAAATCCTTCAAAAA
>JBBDSB010000552.1:0-3532 GCA_040905205.1 Cyclobacteriaceae bacterium | reverse complement strand
CCATTGTGGCCGATGAGGCGCCCACACTTTATATCCACCGGGTGGAAAACCTGATCTCCACCGCCAGAAGCAACAAAGTGGCCGTCTTACTGGGTTTGCAGGAACTGCCCCAGCTGAAACAGTTGCAGGGAAAGGACACGGCCACCACCATGACCGCCGTGATCGGCAACGTGCTGAGCGGCTCCGTCCGGAACAAGGAAACCCTGGAATGGCTGGAAAGGATGTTTGGTAAAAGGAAACAGCTGGGTGAAAGTGTTTCTATTGATCGCACCAAAACTTCCATCTCCCTGAACGAAAAATATGATCCGCTGATCCCTGCCGGAAAAATTACCGGGATGCAGACCGGGGAACTGGTCGGCCTCCTGGCGGTGGATGCCGGTAAATTCAACGGCACCTACAAAACCGCCAATATCCATTGCCGGGTAAACCTGGATCCCGGGGAAATAAAAAGGGAGGAAAAAAACTACAGGCCCATTCCCCAATGCTATGCCTTCAACGGCAAAAAGGAGCAGGTGCTGACTAGCAATTTTATGCGGATCAGGGAAGAGGTGGAAAATATCATCGACTACTATACCGCATCCGCATAACCAAACCCATAAATACAAAACCCATGAAGACAAAAGAAGAAAAAACAATGCAATCCCTAATGAAAAAACTGGACCGCCTGGAAATCGAAAAACAGGTTCAGCTGACTCCTGATGAGGCGCAATTGTACCAGGTGGACAGCCTGGATGAACTACCTCCGGAAGACCATCTTGAACTCCATAACTCCACCGGATATGGCAGCTGAAACCAAAAAAATGTACGAAGCAGTGGCCGAAAAGATCATTGCGCAGCTCAAAGAAGGCACGGCCCCCTGGCAACAGCCCTGGGAAAAGTCCGGGGCGGCATTCGAAAAGCCATTCAATGCCGTTACCAATAAGGCTTACCGGGGTTTGAATTCCCTTTACCTGCAACTCTTTACCCCATTTGAAGATCCACGTTGGGCCACCTTCAAGCAGGCGCAGTCACAGGGCTGGCAGGTGCAAAAAGGCGCAAAGGAAATGGCCATCAATTTTGTCAAAACCCATGAGTTTTATCCCAAAAGAGATGAGCAGGGAAAGCCGGTTTTGGATCCCAACGGAAAGCCGGTAAAAGGACGGAGGGTATTGAACCCGCCCATGGTCACCAAAGCCTGGGTTTTTAATGCCGAACAGATCAAGGGTATTGCTCCTTTGGAAAAAAAGCCGGAAATCAGCCAGTGGGAAAAACTGAACCGGGTAGAAAAGCTGGTGAAAAATACCGGGGCCGACATTGCCCATATTCCCGGCAACCAGGCTTACTATTCTCCCCTGGGGGACAATATCCGGATGCCGGAAAGAACCCAGTTCAAATCCTCCGACAGGTATTATGCTACCCTGCTCCATGAGTTGGGTCACTGGACCGGGCACCAGGACCGGCTGGACAGGAGCGTCATGAACATCTTTGGCACTAAGGAGTATGCCCGGGAGGAACTTAGGGCAGAAATTTCCAGCATGATGCTGGGCTCCGAACTGCAGATCGGCCATGATCCCGGCCAGCATGTTGCCTACGTGGATAGCTGGATCAAGATCCTTACCGAAAAACCCTTTGAAATCCACCAGGCAGCAGCCGACTCCCAAAAAATCATGGATTACCTGATGGCCTTTGACCGGAAAAGGGAATTGAACCGGGATACTTCGACAAGCTCAGCATCCCAAGAGGAGGCGGAGCCGGAATTGGCCCGGCAACCGGAAAATAAAGAACAGCAACAAGATTTGGAACCTACTTTAAAAATTGGAAGATGATCAAGGAAAAAATGTTACCCATGCAGGACCTGAAATTATTCGGGATATATAAAGACGGAAAGTTTACCATACCGGAAGCACAGGTCCGGGCACTGCAGGAAGGCAGGATGACCGATGTGGTGCAGCTAAAAAACCTCCAGGGAAAGGAGGTCCGGATTGACACCCTTCCGGCCAGGCTTTCCATCGTAAGAGGGACTGACGGCAACCCCTCCCTTAGAATAGACCCGGTGTACCGGTCGCCGAATTCCCATCCCCAGCTGTCCAATGAGGAAAAAGAGCGGCTGCTCCGGGGGGAGGTTGCCAACGTCCGGAAAAATTATGTAGACCGGGACGGGAATGTACAAACAGAGATCATTGCCTATGATAAGGAAACCAAACAGTTTATAAGTGATGATCCCAGGGCGGTACAGGCACCGGAGGCTGTCAATGATCAGAAGTTGACCGCAGACCAAAAGCGGAAATACAAAGAGGGGGAAATGGTGGAACTGCCCGATGGCACCCAATTTCAACATGCCACCGCAGACCGAAAAGGCATCCGCTCCAACCGAAACGGCCTGGTATTGTCCGTTTTGTTGGATGGGGGAATTTCCTATTTGTTGTTTACGGGAGTTGGCCGGATGCTGGGCAAAAAAAGCAGCGAAGAGCAGTCCTATTCCAAAGGTTATCAGGAAGGACTCAAAAAGATGCAACAGCAAATGGAGCGGAGAATCGCCCATAACCCCAATGACAGGGATGCACTCAGGGACCTGAACAATGCCCGGGAGGAACTGTCAAAGGCAGGGGCCCGTCCGGAAAACTACCAAAACCGGGGTGTTGATGAAGGGAAACGATTCAATTCCTTAGATTCCGAAGAAGGCCGTAACCCATCCAACAAATCAGAAGCGGATGAACAACGTCAAAGAAGGATTTGATTTATTGGACAGCCTGGGGATCAATGCAGAAGTTCAGCAGTTGTTTTCACCCGTTCTGCGTGAGGATGCATGCGGCCGATTGATGGCCGATTACCGGGAGGAGAATGGAAAGGTGGTAGATCAGGAGATCCATGGGGTTTCCATGCAAAAATTACCTTCCTGCGGCATCCTTCATTTTTCACCCGCCTTGCCGGAAAATGTAAGGCGGCTGTATATTTCCGATGGACTGATGCCCTTGATCTGCCTGGTGCAAAGGAAAATCAGGCAGATGGATTTTACCTATTCCGCTTTTCTGGCCACCGGAGCCAGGATGGAAAGGGAATTGGTAGTAAATGCCATGGAACATTATCCAAAGCAGGTGAAAATCTATACCGTTTCTGGACATTCTTTGATCGGAAGAATCCGGGACTGCAAGGTGCAGCATTGGGTAAAAGGGCAGGAATGCCGTTTTAAGGTGGATGGGAATAAGGTGGTGGCAGTCGTTAAAAGCAAGGAATTCCGGATGCCAGTTAGGGAGTTTTCGCTAAGGAACCATTCCAGGCAGGTAGGGCTAAGGCAAACCGTAAGTACCTGTAAACCATTTGATAAAAATATTGACAATTTTTATTTGTTTTATTATTTTTAGGTATATTTTACAATTTTAAAGTCAAAAATAAATATTTAAGATTAAAACGCTATCCATAATAAATTAACACATGAAAGCATTAAAAACAATTCTTTATTGTGCCTGCATTTTAGGGGCATTCTCTTGCAGCGATGAACCGGAGGAAGAACCCCTGGTAGAAAAAACAGCCCGGATTGAAATTGAAATGGAGG
>JBBDSB010000551.1:0-3582 GCA_040905205.1 Cyclobacteriaceae bacterium | reverse complement strand
TTAATGGATTATACCAAAACTTGTACTATTGAATGGATTTCCACTTCTTGCTTACAGACTATTCTTAAAATGACCGCCCAACCCAAAGAGACTGAGATATGGAAAACAAAGTAGAAATTCATTATTGTACCCAATGTAAGTGGATGCTCCGGGCAGTGTGGATGGGGCAGGAGTTATTGACGACCTTTGATGGCGAAATCACCGAATTGACACTGAAACCGGGAACAGGCGGTGTGTTTGAGGTCAGGGCAAATGGCCAATTAGTTTGGTCCCGAAAAGACCGGGGCCGCTTTCCGGAAATCACGGAATTAAAGCAACTTGTTCGTGATGTGGTGGCTCCCGCCAAACCCCTTGGCCATTCTGACCGGAAAAAAGAAGGGTGATTTTCCGGTTCAAACCTTCCACCAAAATACCTATTGATTATCCCAGCAGCCCCATATAATAGAAATAAGAAAATTGGTTTCCATAAGGTTCAGAGATTTATAAGCTTATTGAAAAAACCGGATTATCTGATAAAAATCAAAGGAAAATTTAAAGATACCTCATTTTTATTCTCTGATGGAGGGGGTTTAGCTTGAATTGCCTTCGTTTAATAGGTGTGATATCCATTTTCTACATTTAATTGAAATGATTTTTTGGTTGAAAATTATATTTTGGTTCATTTTTTGTCTCTACTAAAAAAAACAATTCCAACTTACCCCTTCAAGGGGTGCTTTATTAAATTAAAATGTTTCCCGAATTTAATTGAAAAAAATGAAAGCCTTACCAGCGCAACTGCCCATTATCCTTAGTTACCTGAACGACGAATCAGGTGAAGAAAAAGTAAAAGAAAGACTTGGGAATATTTATGGATGGTTAGAAAGTAAATTGGCCCGCACCACTGATCATGAAACGCTGAATCAACTTAAAGCCAAACAAAGTGATCCAGAGGTGAGGGAACAGTGGCGAATGATTTTAGAGGAGGCCATTGCTGAAGATGACCTTTTTTATGAGGAACTGGAAGCATGGCTGAATGAAGGAGTGGAGCTGATCCAAAATAATGATCGGGAGTGGTACCAAACCTATTTAAATAACCAACAAAGTAGAATGGAAACAAGTTGACCCTAGCCAGGGTTGATTTCATAGGCGATGGGTTTGAAGCTGTAATTATTGGATTGTTCTGCTGAACAGGCTGTAAGTCCTATAATTAAATCCATGCCCGCTTTAAATAGAACATAGTCCCCTGCCTTGCTTTGTGGCGGTTTGACGCTTATGGTGCCATCCTGGGCAACATGTACGTTCATGAAAATATTAAAAGCAGTAGGGAAATCATCCGGCTGAATGTCAAATGGCTCCAGATTGGTGTACAGGTTTTCAAAGCAACTGGGATGATATTGAGGATTATCGTAGAGTATCTGAAAAGTTTCCGGACTGCAGGGGGCCAAAAGGAAATCATTCCGCCCATTGGTGTCTTCCATAATTTCCATCATTTTTTGACTGCGGTTGCTCCATAAATGATGCCCTTTCGTAATGTACAGGGAACTTTCAAAATCCAGGGTTTTTCCGGAGGATAGTTTCTCCCGGTGATCTTGGGCATTGAACGCCACCAAGTCACTGACCTGCTCTCCCTCCGGGTCAATTACCTTTAAAAAATCCCCCTTATTAAGATGAAAAGCCACGCCTGATTGTTTTTCAATAATATTTGTCATGCCTATTCTTTATGAGGATGAACATGGCCAGGTTGAAAGGGACATTTCCAGGTTTTCTCCACCCTTCTGCCACTATACTGGGGTGCTTCCTGTCCTTCCCCAAAATCCTCTAAAATGGGATTGGATTTGATCCGCAATTTTCAGATAAAATTTTCGGGATGTTCCAACGGTTGCATCCAAAAGAGGCCTACTCGGGCACAGGTATTGGACTGGCAATATGTAAAAAGATCATGCAATGCCATGGTGGATTGATTAAAGCAGAGGGCATCCCAGGTCAGGGTGCTTCATTTTATATGTTATTTCCTGTCAAACCCCATTAGCTGATTTTATTGATTGGGTAATTTGATCAGGGATGAGATTATTGGAAATGAGCCTTCAATATTTTCGCACATTCCAAAATAATAGAATCAGCATAGTATTTTCTAATGGCATCAGGTTGCCCTTTTTTTGGCATAAAAATTTTACAGCTCAGAACCAAATTATCCAGTGTAATGGAACCATAGGCAAATAGTTGGCTGATTCCTTCCTCTGGTATCGGTGCTGCATAGCCAGTTAGGCTGATTCCCAACCGACATTGAAATTTTTGGGAAATATTCCGCGCCAGGTATTCGGCAATCTCGGTACTCACGCCATTACATGGATTACACCTTTCCTCGGGTATTTCAAGTTGCTTTGCCTTCTGCTGACAGTTATAAACGGTCATGCCTCCTTCAAAAAATAGCCCTGCTTTCGGCACAGCCCCAAAAAGATGCTGTAAAAAGCCACATGAGACGCTCTCTGCCACTGCTAAGGTCAATTCATTATTGACGCAGATTTGCTTTATTTGATCTAATGCCCTGCTCACTTCTTCCTTTTGATAAGTAATGTTATGCTCTGGGTCCATTATTGAAAATTTGTTGTTTAAGAATTGTCCATTCAATAATTGTTCCTATTGCGGCTTTGGAACCTTCAAAAGCATAATGGGGAATCTAAACACGTTCATAAACAGGGTAAAATTTTAAGAAACAGGAGTACATTCGGAATGATATATGCTTTGAAAATGACATCACCCAAATCCAGATAAGAATATGAATGTTGATTTGATGCTAAATTTCTTTCTTGCCATGGTAGCAATTGTTAACCCCGTCGGTTTGATACCGATTTGGTATGAAATGACGGGAGATGCTAATCATAAAGTAAGGCGTCGAATTGCCTTTATGGTAACCGGAACCGCATTTGTCATATTACTGATTTTTTTGAACATCGGTATTTTATTATTGGAATTTTTCATCATCGATATCGAAGTTTTTAAAATAGCCGGAGGTTTTTTATTGATGATTACTGCGGTTTCAATGGTCGAAGGAAAAGCGACCAAATTGGAAGAAAATAAGGAAGTGGGGAACTCCAATATGGAACTGGCAAAAAGGCGATTCGAAAAAGTGTTGGTACCCTTAACCATCCCTATGCTGGCAGGTCCGGGTGCCCTGACCACCGTTTTATTGTACAGTGCCCGCACCCAGGGAATGATGGAATATGTTGGCAATTCCCTGATTTTATTGGTGTCATATGCCTTTCTTTATGTTGTTCTTGGGTATTCCTATTTCCTGGAGAACAAAGTAAATAAATTGGTATTTGTTGCTTTTACCAGAATTTTCGGCCTGATCGTCGCAGCAATTGCCTTCCAGTTTATGATAGAAGGACTGGGGGAAGTCTTCCCCAATTGGCTGGAGGGAGATTCTGCCATTGAATGACAGGAAATAATATTTAATGATTGGGAAAGGGATAGGCTGATTCAATTAGATGTGCAATTATGGTTACAACATGGCTTTGATTGGCTACATGGAGGAAGGAACAATAATGATCCTATCCGGAAATGGAATATTTTTATGAAAATCCCAAATCAGAAGCAATGATT
>JBBDSB010000550.1:0-3606 GCA_040905205.1 Cyclobacteriaceae bacterium | reverse complement strand
ATGGATTTGGATTCTTGTTCAATTTTAAATGACTTGTATTGAATTGGTGATTTTCCAGTTATCAATTTAAACTGTCTGTTAAAATTGGACATGTTGTTAAACCCACTTTCATAGCATACCCATGAGATATTATGTTGGTTTTCAAGTAGTAGTTTGCAGGCATATCCAATCCTTATGGTATTTAGAAAATGAGAAAAGCTTTTTCTCGTACAGGATTTGAAAAAACGGCAAAATGAAGGAATGGACATGTTGGCGACCTCTGCCACATCCTTCAAGTTGATGGGCTTTTGAAAATTTTCCATTATGTATTCATGGATTTTGGTTATTCTATCATTGCCACAGGCAGCATATTGCTGTACAAAACCTGGATTTGCAAGTTGAATACTTTCTTCGGAGTGGGATAAAATTTCCAATATGGTCAGTAATTGAATGATTCTACCATTACCGTTAAGATCCAACATCTCCTGCATGATCCTGGAAATCTTCTTTTGTGTATTATCCGTTATTTTCAATCCGAACTTTGCCTTATCTAAAAGGTTTTTCACGAAGACCATTTCCGGAAGATTAAAAAAATCTCTTCCAAGAAAATCTTCCTTAAAATGAATTACAATTGCCTCTGCAGTCAAAGAATTATTTCCCTTGTAATATTTTCTGTCATTCTGATAAGAATGGGGAAGGTTGGGACCTAAGAATACCAAATCACCATCAGTAAATGGCTCTTCACTATCACCTACAGTCCGGATCCCGTTACTTTTCAAAACAAGAACCAATTCATATTCTGGATGGTAATGCCAGGGTGTTGGATAATAAGAAAAGATATCTTTTTGTAATATAAATGAATACTTTGGGTCTAGGGTCAATTTTTCGTGATGCGGTTTCATGGTTCCATATTAAGAAATAAACCTAAGAATTTTAAATTTATCTTTCAAGGGTATAAAACATTTGTACAAAATGATAAAAAGGTATCAACATATAAGTAATTGAATTGGGATATTTGTATATGATTTTTGAAATTTCAAAAAAAACGAAATAATAACCTTGAAAAACGCCGAATTAATAAGTAAACGAAAATTAATAAAAAATTCAGCTTCTCTTTTGGCCCTTACAGCTTTAGGGCCGGTTGCAAACCTGTTTTCCTTTGATAAAAAAAGAAAATACCAAATTGGAGCTTGTGATTGGTCAATCGGAAAACGAAACGAGGTGGATGCGCTGGAAGTTGCAAAAAAGATCGGATTGGATGGTGTACAGGTAAGTTTAGGAGACACGAAAAACAACATGCATCTGAGGAAAATTGAAATTCAAAAAGCCTATAAAGCCGCATCCAAACAATTTGGCGTAAAGATATCCAGCTTAGGAATTGGGGAATTAAATAATATTCCGTATAAATCCGACCCTAGAACGGAAGAATGGGTAAGTGATAGCATTGATGTTGCCAAAGCATTCAAATGTCAGGTAATCCTCCTTGCTTTTTTTGGAAATGGTGACCTAAAAGGAGATGAAGAAGGTACAAAGGAGGTTATCCGGAGACTGAAAAAAGTGGCACCAAAAGCGGAAAAGGAAGGAATTATTTTAGGTATTGAATCCTGGTTAAGTGCAGACGAACATTTGGATATCATCCATGATGTGGGATCTGAAAATGTCAAAGTTTATTATGATGTTGCCAATTCCCATAAAATGGGCTATAATATATACAATGAATTGAGCACTTTAGGCAAAAAATACATTTGTGAAGTTCATGCCAAGGAGAATGGTTTTTTATTGGGACAGGGAGAAGTTGACTTTCCAAGAGTAAAGGGGATACTGGATTCGATCAATTATGATGGATGGGTAATCATCGAAGGCGCTGTTCCTAATGGAGGAGACCTGTTAGAATCCTATGTTAAAAACCGGGAATATCTTGGGGAAATTCTGAACGGAGAATAAACCTTACTTTCGGAATGTTATATGTCGGTTCAGATGAATTAAAACTCTGCCGAAAAGAATGCAATAATACTTTAATTATTCCTGAAATAAATTCATAGAATTAAATATACCGAACCAGACCCAAAATATGAAAATTAATAATTTACTAGTTTACGCTTACTTAACGCTGTTTATATTTTCCTGTGGTCCAGTTGAGAACCAATCATCCAACTCAGGTGAAAAGCCCGTACTTCATGTGCTAGATGACTTGGAGGTGACGCTGTGGGCGGAGTCCCCGCTTTTTTTCAACCCTACCAATTTGGATGTGGATATCCATGGCAGAATATGGGTAACTGAAGCAGTTAATTACAGAGATTTTAGGAATAATGACGGCCATTTAAATCATGAAAAAGGAGATCGTGTCATGATATTGGAGGACACCAATGGTGACGGACAGGCAGATTCTTCCAAAATCTTTGTTCAGGATAAAGACCTTGTTTCTCCCCTTGGAATAGCAGTTTTGGGAAATAAAGTGATTGTCTCCTGTTCCCCAAACATTATAGTCTATACCGATTCAGACGGAGATGACAAGCCTGATAAAAAAGAAATCTTTCTGACCGGATTTGGAGGAAAGGACCATGATCATGGTCTCCATTCAGGAATAGCAGGACCTGATGGTAAATTGTATTTTAATACTGGTAATGCAGGCCCACATATGGTTACTGACAAATCAGGTTTCGAACTAAGAGCGGGAAGTGTATATACAGGAGGAACTCCTTACAATACTGAGAATTCCACGGGTATGAAAAGTGATGATGGTAAAATTTGGACCGGTGGACTTGCCTTTAGAATCAATCCCGATGGAACAGGATTGGAAGTCCTCGCCCATAATTTCCGGAATTCCTATGAGGTTTTTGTAGATTCTTTTGGTAATCTCTGGCAAAACGACAATGACGATCAGGTAGCAACCTGCAGGACCACATGGATCATGGAGGGAGGAAATGCAGGATATTTTAGCGAGACAGGAGAACGTACCTGGAGAGCCGATAGGAGGCCTGGTCAGAGCATCGAAACGGCCCACTGGCATCAAGAGGACCCGGGTGTAATGCCATCAGGCGACATCTATGGTTCAGGTTCACCAACAGGGGTGGTTTTGAATGAAAGTGATTTTTTAGGAAAACATTACCGAGGTTTATTGCTTAGTTCTGATGCAGGGAGAAACATAATTTTTGGGTATATGCCCAAACCTGATGGTGCAGGATTTTCATTGGAAAGCCGAACAAATTTCATTGCGTCTGTGGATAGGGACAACGCTAATTATCGATGGGCACAGGTGGATGAGGACAGAAGCAAATGGTTTAGGCCAAGCGATGTGGCAGTAGGCACCGATGGATCCCTGTATGTTGCAGATTGGTTTGATCCAATTGTTGGAGGTCATCAGATGCATGATAAGGAAGCCTATGGTCGCATTTACCGCATTAGCCCAAAAGATAAAGAATTAAGCACTCCAAAAATTGATTTGGGAAATGCAGAAGGCCAAGTTCAGGCATTGTTAAATCCGGCCATCAATGTACGCAACCAGGGATTTGAAAAGTTAAAAGCCCAGGGGGAAAATTCAATTCCGAAAGTAAAAGAAATTCTATCATCGGATAATCCCTACCATCGGGCCCGTGCCGTATGGCTCCTGTCCCAATTAGGCCAAAA
>JBBDSB010000549.1:0-3610 GCA_040905205.1 Cyclobacteriaceae bacterium | reverse complement strand
ACGGGACCATTTTTGCGGATGTAGAGGGAAATGACATCCATATCACCGAATTCGGAGGATTTGCTCAGGCCTCCAAGCGTTTGCTCCAGGATAAATTTAAATTAACCGGTTCTGTCCGCTTTGATAAAAATGAAAATTTCAAGGGTCAGTTCAGTCCAAGGATATCCGGGGTTTTTACGGAGGGAAACAGCAATTTCAGGCTTTCTTATCAGACAGGTTTCCGGATGCCTACTACCCAGGCCCAACATATTGACCTGAACGTGGTTTCTGCCCGGTTGATTGCAGGCTTACCTTATTACCGCGAAAAGTATGATATATTCGACAATGCTTACTCCATGGCTTCTGTACAGCAATATACGGCTGCTGTAGGAGCCGGTGCAAGTCCGGTGGATGCTTCAGCTACCGCCTTATTGGAAAGGGTGACCGAATTGCCTGCTTTAAGGCCCGAAAAAGTCAATTCTATAGAGGTCGGCTACAAAGGCTTATTGACGAACAGCCGGCTTTTGATAGATTTCGCCTATTATTACAATCTTTATAATGATTTTATTTCGCAGACTGCGGTAAGGAAGGCACCAGGACCGATTTTTCCGGGTGCTTCCCCCATAACCGATGAAGGGGCCATCAATGCCATCAATGCCCCTACCCTTTTGACCCCCATCACCATTCCGGGTCAGGAAAACACCTTTCAGACTTACACCAATATTGTGGACCAGGAGGTAAGGGCACATGGAGCCGCCATTGGCATTACCTATAATCTCCCCAATAACTTTACCCTGGGTGGCAATTATAATTTCAATAAACTGATCACTGTTTTTGAAGAAGGATTTTTGTCCGATTTCAATACCCCCGAGCATAAAACCAACCTAAATTTTGGTAATCGTAAAGTGGCAAAAAATATGGGATTCAATGTGGCCTACCGGTATCAGACTGCTTTTCAATGGGAATCTTCCTTCGCAAGAGGAGAAGTCCCGGAGGTGCACAATGTGGATGCCCAAATCTCTTATAAGTTAAGCAACATGAAAACCATTGTAAAACTTGGAGGCTCCAACCTGTTTAACAACCGCTACTTCCTCAATTTCGGGGGGCCTACCATAGGGGCGATCTATTATATTTCCCTCACATTTGATGAGTTGCTCAATTAAAATCTTAGGAAAATGAAATCGAGCATGACGCAAGCGTCACACGGAGGGATGATTATAAAGCATGCGAGATTCCATGTGGCCTTTTAAAAACAAAATATAAACACATGAAATCGAGCATGAGGCAAGCGTCACACGGAGGGATGATTATCAAACACCTGCCTGCCGGCAGGCAGGTGCGAGATTCCATCTGACCATTAAAAATCAAATTATAAACAGATGAAACGGAACATTTATTATACCCTATTCCTGCTAGGAATCCTTTTTGGATCCTGCGACCCCTACCAATTTCCGGAAATTCCGGATCCATCCCCGGAAAGTGGTGAGGCTGATTTTAGCAAAATGATTGCGATTGGCAGTTCAGTGACTGCGGGAGTAATGGATGGCGCCTTGTATAATAGAAGCCAAAATAATTCCTATGTAGTCATTTTGGCAAAGCAACTGAAAACCGTGGGTGGCGGGGATTTTAATCTACCGGATATCAATGCTGAGGTGGGCGCTTATGTTTTAAGCCCTCCGGGAGCCAACGTGGGGCGCCTGATTCTTAGGGTAAATCCAAATACAGGCTCAGTCATACCACAACCCATCGTACCTGGCGATCCTTTAACCCCCTTTGAAGGCGATAAATCCACTCTTAATAATTTTGGAGTAAACGGCATGTCTTTGGGTGCAGCCCTGATCCCGCAGACAGGGGATCCCAGTCAACCCAGCCATCCTGCTTTCAATCCCCATTATGCCCGGTTTGCCAGTAATCCGGGCACCTCTACCCTTATTGGTGATGCCGCGGCAGCCTTGGCCGATGGAGGTACTTTTTTCATCTTTTGGTTGGGAAAAAATGATGTGCTCCCTTACGCTTTGAGGGGTGGGGCCAATCCTGAATTAATGCCCGCAGATGCCGTTTTTGACCAAAATTATAATTTAGCATTGGGGACAATTTTACAGGCCAACACCACAGCAAAAGGTGCGGTGGCCAATATCCCCGACCTGAATGCCCTGCCTTTCTTCAGTACGATAAGCTGGGATGCCATACCCTTGTCAGCTGCATTTTCCAATTTGGCGAATGCAGCTTATTCAAATTATAACCAGGCATTGGCGGATCTTTTAATGGCCGGTCTGATAACGGAAAATGAAAAAAACCTGAGAACCATTCAATTTCAAGCGGGAAACAATGGATTTGTCCTATTGGACAAAACCCTTACCGACCTTTCCGGTATGGGCCTACCTCCCATCAGACAGAGTAATGCCAACGACATGGTGACACTAACCCTCGCAACTGTTTTGGGGGAGGTAGTTGGGGGTGATCCCACAGCAATCCGTGGGGTGACCGTACCCATAGGTGACGAATATGTTCTTTTGCCATCCGAACAGGAATTTATGCTGGAAAAAATTGAAGCCTTTAACCAAATCATCCAGGATGCGGTCCTTGTTCATCCTGACCGGTTGGTTTTGGTGGATACCAATGATTTTCTGACCCAGGTAGCTTCCGGATCTATTTCGGCAGGAACCGTTCCAATGACCAGCTCCATCGCACCACCAAATGGAGGGTTTTCTGTAGATGGAATTCATATCAATGCCAGGGGAAGTGCTTTTATTGCCAATTATTTTATTGAAACCATCAACCAAAAATGGGGAAGTACCATACCTAAAGTAAACCCCAATGAATTTATCGGCAATGACCTTCCAAGGTAAATCAAATAAAAACCACTGAGAAATATACGCTCAGTGGTTTTTGTTTTTGTAATTGCATCATGACCAAAACAGGAATTATCATTCTCTCTGCCGGAAAATCCAGCAGACTGGGTCAGCCCAAACAATTGTTGGAGTTTAAAGGAAAATCTCTGATTGAAACAGCGGTAGATGCCGCCCTCAATTCAAATTGTGGGCCGGTATGGGTGGTCATCGGCGCCTACCCGGAGTCCATCCTTCCCCGGATTTACAAAAAATCTGTTCAGATCATCAAAAATCCTGATTGGGAACAGGGAATGGGTACCTCTATTTCCATAGGCATTGCCGAATTGATGGACTTCGGTGGAGCAGAGCAGGCCATCATCATGTTGTCAGACCAACCATTTGTGGATCCTACCCTTCTATCAGGTATGGTACAAGCCCAGCAAAAAAGCAAAAAACCCATTATTGCTTCCTACTATCAAAACGGCAGGTTGGGAGTTCCTGCTCTTTTTGATCAAAAATATTTTGAACAGCTCATGGCCTTAAAAGGTCGAGAAGGAGCCAAAAAAATCATCCAGTGCCATGGGGAGCAGGTGGAAACCATTCCTTTCGATAGGGGAAATATTGATATAGACACCCTCTCGGATTATGAGGCGCTGAAAAAGTCCAACTGGAACCATTTTAAATAGACGGGTCCTCTGAGGAATTAACCAGAAAACTTCTAAAAAAATCCCCCTCCCCCCTTTTTAAAGGGGGATTTTGTTTCTTTACCCTTTCTGTGTCTATTCCTTTTTTATATCTCC
>JBBDSB010000548.1:0-3623 GCA_040905205.1 Cyclobacteriaceae bacterium | reverse complement strand
AGCGGTCAGGTCCAATACCCTGATTGGTTTATTCGAATCCCAGGCCGCCTCACTGACAAGCAGTTTATTGGCTCCCATATTTTATGGGGGGAGGTTAAAGGCAGAAGTGAACCGGACAGAAGCTGTCAAACAACAGTTTCGGAATGATTATGGTCAAGCGGTGCTCATTGCTTTCAAGGAAATTGAAGACGCCCTGGTCCAGGAAACCAAACAAATGGAACGTATAGAAGCCATCGAAAGGCAGGTTTTGTTGGCTGAAAGGGCTTATGAACAACTTAAAATAGAATATTTGAACGGGTCTATTGCCTATTTGGATGTGTTGGTCACTTTGGGCCAGCAACAGCAGTTGCGCAGGGACCTGATCACCACTAAACTGAACCTTCTGGAATTCCGGATTTCCCTTTATCGGTCTCTGGCCGGAGGCTTTGAAACGCCCATTGAAACCGGTGAAGAATATAACATAAATTGAAATACAATTCCGACAAAATGACGAAAAAGAAAACCATATGGATTAGCCTTGGATTATTGGCAGGCAGTATCCTCGTAGCCCTGATCTTTTTTTGGACAGCCCCCGAAGCTGAAATGGAAGGAGCTTCCAGAACTACTGCCATGCTGGTGGATGTGGTACAGGCCGAACATGGCGATTTCTCGCCTACCGTCGTGGCTACCGGTATTGTACAGCCGGCTACGGATATTTCGCTGAGCAATCAGGTAGGAGGGGAGGTTACCCGGATTGCATCTCAATTTCTTCCAGGGGCCTATGTAAAAAAGGGAGATTTGCTGCTACAGATCAATCCTGCCGATTTTGAGAATACCCTGATGTTGAGGAAAAGTGATCTGGCATTGTCCCAATCCGATTATGAAGTGGAGTTGGGCCGACAGGATGTGGCAAAAAAGGATTATGAGCTGATCGGGGATGAACTCTCTCCGGAAAATAAGAATCTGGTCTTGCGAAAACCTCAGATGGAGGCAGCAAAGGCCAATGTAGCAGCTGCCGAGGCCGCTGTCAACCAGGCTTCGTTAGATCTGGAACGGTCCAGTATACGGGCTCCATTTGATGCCCATATTTTGTCCAGAAATGTCAACCTGGGCTCCCAGATCGCCCCGGGATCAGACCTGGGGCGACTGGTCGGGATTGACGAATACTGGGTGATGGCCAACGTTCCGCTTTCTAAAGTCAACTGGCTGGATATAGGTGAAAATACCGATGGTACGGGTGCTCCGGTTAAAATCGTACATCCAGCAGCCTGGGAACCCGGCCAATTCCGGGAAGGCCGGGTATCGCGATTGGTTGGAGCATTGGATAACCAAACCCGGCTTGCCAGGGTTATCATAAGTGTGGAAGATCCGCTGATGCGTCGAAAACCCGATCCGGATAAGCCCCCCCTGATTATCGGTACCTTTGTGGAAGTACAAATTGAAGCCCGTAAATTGGAAAATGTCACACGTCTTGAACGTCAATACATCCGTCCAGGCAATACCGTTTGGGTGATGCAGGATGGTGAATTGAATATACGGGAGGTCAACATTCTTTTTGAAGATCAGGATTATGCCTATATTAGTGAGGGGTTGGAAAGCAAGGCACAGGTAGTCGCCACCGATCTGGCTACTGTAGTGGACGGATCGCCGCTTCGCCTGGATGAAGATTAAAATACCATTGTTATGAAAGAAGGAACAAACCCCGAAACACAAAAAGGTGCCATTGCCTTTATGGCCAGAAGACCCATCATCACCAACCTGCTGATGGTAATCCTGCTCGCCGGAGGCGTGTATACCATGTATAACATTCAAAAGGAGGTTTTCCCTCAATTCCAACTGGATATAGTGGAAATATCGGTGGTTTATCCGGGCGCTGCTCCAGAAGAAGTGGAACAAGGTATCGTCCTACCTGTAGAAGAAACCGTTCGTCAGGTGCAGGGAATCAAAGAGATCATTTCATCGGCTAATGAAGGATCCGGTACGGTGGAAATCTGGCTGATCCCGGGGACCGACCGAATGAAAGCCCTTCAGGATATCAATCAGGCTGTAAGCCGGATTCAAACATTTCCGGATGACATAGAAAGACCACAAATAGTCCTTCAAAATCAACAAATGGACGTGATGCAGGTGGGTATTTATGGAAACGTGGACGTTTGGACCCTTCGTATTCTGGCCGAAAGGCTGCGAACCCGATTTCTCAGTGATGATCAAATCACCCAGGTAGAAATCGGTAACGTGCCTGATTTTGTAACCCATGTGGAAATCCCCAGAAATACCCTGTTAAAATACAACCTTACCCTGGGACAGGTGGCAGACCTGATCGAAAATTCCAGTCGGGATATTCCGGCCGGATCCATCGAAACCTTGTCCGGAGAAATTCTGCTGCGGATGGAGGAGCGCAAACTGGTGGCTGACGAATTTGCCAAAATAGATATTATATCCTCTGAGTCAGGTTCTACCGTCACCCTGGGAGATATTGCCAGCATACGGGATGGATTTGAAGAAGTGGGTTTCCACGGTCAATTTGAACAGCAAAATACGGTGGACCTTGAGGTATTCCGGATTGGTAATCAATCTCCCCTTGATATAGAAGTTACCGTCAAAAATATTCTGGAAGAGTTTAAGTACAGCCTGCCTCCGGGCGTTCAGGTGAGAATTGAAAGTAACCGGGCTGAAGATTTCCGGGAAAGGCTTTCTCTGCTTTCCGAAAACGGGTTGATGGCCATAGTGATCGTTCTTGTCATTTTAGGTCTATTCTTGGAATACCGGCTGGCCTTTTGGGTAATGATGGGCATGACCATTTCCTTTGTGGGCGCCATGATTTTTTTTCCGGCAGTAGGCATCAGCATCAACATGATTTCCATGTTTGGCTTTTTGATCGTTTTGGGAATTGTCGTAGATGATGCCATTGTGGTAGGAGAAAATATTTACGAATACCGGCAAAAGGGATATTCCTACATGGATGCCGCCATTTTGGGAGCCAGGGATGTATCCAAACCTGTGGTTATTAGCATTTTGACCACCATCATGGCATTTGTTCCGCTCCTGTTTATCCCCGGAGAGACAGGTAAATACTGGTGGCCCCTGCCGGTAGTGGTGATTGTGGTGCTCTTTGTTTCGCTTTTCGAGGCGCTTTTTATTCTGCCATCCCATGTGACCAAGGCTCCCAAAACCAAAAAACATCCCTGGATTCAAAAGCTGGAAACCTGGCAACGCACTATTGCTGAAGGATTTAACCGCTTTATCAATCGAACCTACAAACCCTTTCTGGACCTTTGCCTGCGAAACCGCTACCTCACCTTTTCAGCGGCAATTTCCTTACTGATCCTGGTAGGAGGGTTTGGCTACAGTGATCATATGGGCATGGTGCTGATGCCGGAGGTGGCTGCAGATGAAATAGAGGCTGCCGTACGCCTTCCGGTGGGCACCACCAATGATCAGGCAGCAAAAATAGCCGAGGAAATTACCACCAATACCCGTAAAATGTTTGAAACCCATAACCTTTACGAAGTGGCTGAAGGGGTAAAAACCAATGTGCGGGGAAAAGACTTTATCGATGTGGAAATTGTTATGAAACCACCGGATCAGCGGGACATGAGCCCGAAGCAATTGATAGCACTATGGCGGGAAAACATCGGTGATAT
>JBBDSB010000547.1:0-3623 GCA_040905205.1 Cyclobacteriaceae bacterium | reverse complement strand
TCCGTCTTTCCTTTACCCACATCCCATTGGGCCTGCTTTGCAGTAGGCTAATCCCAGCGTACCGGGAAGGGATGTGGGCTTACCAAGTTCCGTTTAGATAACGGACGGGGTTAGGTCCTGCCTCTTTGCCGGGGGAATCGTGATCCATGTGGCAGGAACCGCAAAGCCTGCCAACTATACCCCTTACCTTTTGGTCACAGCGTGTCATCGTCATTCGCTGTTTACACGTCACGACATTTATCGGCAATTCACATATGTTGACCATACCCATCTAGCCTAACTCCCCCGCACCTAACGATGGCGCGCAACAGAAATTCTTCACAGATTCTCTTTACGGGCTATATTGTCAAGATAGCTTCGCACAATTCCGTTACCAGAAATGCACGTATCAATAGGCTACTTGTGATGGAACACAAGGTTTAATCGTTCTTTGAACGTTAAACAGTTATCTAAACGACTTCTTGTCGCACTCCGGTGGTGTGTGAGGTGCTCTCCGTCAGAGGAATCTGGCGGGGCCGTCTACACGATTACCGGCTGCCCTTCTGTCGGAGTGTCGTGTAGGTCGGTGCAGTATTTTACTATTTTGCTGGTTAGTTGCAATTTACAAAAGAGTGTTTGTTTCTTCCGTTTTGTTTTGTGTCAACCGAAAATTGTCAGCAATTTTACCTTCTGTCCAACGTTCCAATAAAGGTTGTTCCAGTTTGAACTCACGATACTCGTCAGGACTCATAATAGGTATGCCTTTTACAATAGGGTAAACCCGCTGACAATGTTTACAAAACAAAAAGCCCTCAATGATATTTTTTTTAACATCTGTTGCAATTGTTTTTAGTTGCAAATCGGACTTGTCAAAAGGGCAACAAAGTTTTTCAATGGTTTCTATTCTCATCTTACTTGCTTAAATTAATTTTTTCATAATACGTTTTGAGTGTCTCAACAGGGTTGTCGGCATTCATTATTCCCGATACAACGGCAATACCTGAATAACTTAACTTGTTAAGCAAGTGTATATTTTCAGGTTTTATTCCCCCTGCCAAAAATATCGGCAACGAAGTAATCTTTCGGGCTTCTTTGATGGTGTTAAAATTTACTAATTCGCAACTGTTTGCTGTTGTTGAAGGGAACATTGAACAGAAGGAAATATAGTCTAATTTGTTTTCGTCAGCCCATTTTACAACTGACAAATCATTCCCGCAGGTTATTCCTATAATCATTTCTTTTCCCAAGTTCTGTTTTAGTTGATTAAAATTGCCAGGCACAGTATCAAAGTGAACGCCATCTAATTCTATATCTAACAGTAAACTCCATTGATTATTGATAAGCACGGGAATGTTTTGCGGCTGGCATAGAGTAGAAATTTCTTTTATAAGTTCTTTGACATTACAATCTGTTTTAAAATTGTCCCAAATCTGCACCACAACTATTTTTCCGTTTATTGCCTGTTGCAGTTTGCTCAATAACGTGTTTCGGTCTATTGACGGGTCAATAACCAAGTAAATACCATTTTGTATTGTCTTTTTCATCATTTTAATCCTGAATGAAAGGCTTTTAAAAATGCAGCCCAATAAGGGTCTTCTTCTATGTATTCCAAAGCAGATGCTGTTCCGTTTTCAACCAGATTAATACCCTTTTCCTTTTCGCGTATTGCTCCTATGCTAACACACGCTATATTATTTTTTATAAATCTGTTGATTATGTCTTCTGTGCTTTCTTTCTTGCAGGTAATTATCATAGAACCTGCACCAATGCAATATCTCGGGTCTAAATGGAAAATTTTGCAGATAGATAACTGCACTTCTTCAACAGGAAGTTTTTCATTGTAAATTATTGCTCCATTATCCGAAGCAACAGCAAGCTCATAAATAGCTCCCAGCACACCGCCTTCGGTTACATCGTGCATAGCTGTTATATGGTTTTGGTTTTCATCATTCTCACCGACAGCTATTAACGCATCCTGCAATGATGATGTATGGTAAAATGAGTTACAGGCTTGTCGGTATATTTCCGTTCCTGCTTTGCTCTTAACTGTTTCGGGAAAACTCATTGCAAGAATAGCGGAAGAAGATATTGCACAGCTTTTCGTTACTAAAATGCTATCGCCCGGTTGTGCAAATTTCGACACGAGCATTTTTTCTTTCGGTGCTATGGTTATAAATGTTCCTCCGCCTGCAATAGTAGAGTTTTGTCCTTCAATAAATCCGGTGTGCCCTCCGGTTATAGCAACTCCTATTTGAGAACAATATTGATGAATATAGTCCCAATATGTTTTGAAATCATCTTTTGAAAATGAGGCAGGAAGGTTTAAAACAAATTGCCCATACATAGGTGCAAAACCTGTCGTTGCCATATCGTTTGCCATCAGATGAACAGATAGCCAGGCAGATTCACTTAAACCAAGCGAAGGAATGAGCGATAATGGGTCGCTTGTGAGTGCCATTGCCATTCTTCCTTCTAAATCAATAATGGAAACATCTACACCGAATTGTGAACCTATGATTACTTCAGAGCGTTTTAGTCCGCATCTGTTGCGAATAAACTGCTCAAACAAATGATGTTCTATTTTTCCAAGTTTCTTGCTCATTTATTTTGCGTCATTCAGTTGTATATATAATCCAAAAAAATCGCCCAATGGCAGGTTCCATTGCTGAACGGGAAACCATTTGGGAAGCCCTGTGCAAGTCCAGTGAATAGTGTATTCCCTTCCTTCCAGTGCCTTGTGTATGATGTCGCTTAATTTTTTGGGCGTGTAGAAATTAGCCGTAATGTAAAATGGATTTTTCCCGAACAGTTGTTGCACCCTCCTTCTCACTACTTTGGTAGAGTTTCGGTTCATCATTCCCATAGCAATGCCGTATTTACCAACCCGTGCCGCTTCCCTGATAACTTTTACAGGGTCTTTGTAATACTCAAACGTAGTGATAAAGGCAAGTGCATCAAAACTGTGGTCTTTGAAAGGCATATAATGCGAATCAGCCATTACTAAATCTCCTTCAAACAAGTGTATGGCTTGCGAAAGCATAAGGGGAGAAATATCCGCTCCGGTGGCTTCTATGCCAATGTCTTTCCACCAACGGGTAAAACGTCCTGTGCCGCAACCAAACTCAAGCAGCGTTTTTACTCGTTTGTCATTAGAAACAAGCTGTTCCATTACTTTTTTTTGCCACACTTCGGCACGCTTATACCTACCTTCATACCATTGCTCATAAGTGTCGGTATGTTCCCTGTTAAAAAACCATTCAGGTCTGTTTTGCCAGTTTGTATGACTTTGCGGGATAAGTTCAAAATTTGCTTTTTCTATTTCCATTTTATTATTGTATTAAAACAAAAACTCCATTCCTGTTGGTAGCCAAAGAATGGAGCCTAAAATGAAATGTCTTAGCTGGCATCCCTACGTTGGCATTATCCAAATCAGGTATCGGGTATAATCTCAGCCCATTTAAGGCACCCCGTGCTTTTGTAATGGCAAATGTAATCATTTTTTTGTTGTGAATGAAAACTAATAAAGCAGAAGAATAGGTTGTTGTGTCAGGAAGTCTGCCAGTTGCCTTATTTAGTCAAGCCTTAAAAAGCTTTTTTTAACCAAAATATTTTATAAATCATAAATTCAATTGAGGAATATAGTT
>JBBDSB010000546.1:0-3658 GCA_040905205.1 Cyclobacteriaceae bacterium | reverse complement strand
GAAATATTTAAGATAATGAGCACAAGGAAAGGGAATTAGATCCTCATTCTTTTGGCTAAAAATTTTTCATGTGCCGTTTAAACCCAAACCCCTTTAATTAGAGGAGCATTTTAGTAGTTCAATATATAAGACCAACCCCAAATCCCATATCACTGTCATGGTGCGTTTTGAAGCCAATATTTTTTCCTGCTATATAATTTAGCCCAACCATGTATTCTTTGTTGGAATTTACCATAAAACCAGCTCTGATTCTCTTGGAAACAGGAATGTCCTCACGTCTTAACTGAACACGTACATTGCCATCGTGATAAACTTCGGCTTGAACGATGAACAGCAAGGGTAAGTGTAAGCAACTCCCAAACTAAACTGTGCTCGGTTGTCCTTGGTGCTTTTCTGACCAAAAAGGTTTTCTTCAGTCTCCCCATGTCCTAATTTTCTGTAGCGCCAATCAAACCCTACAAACGGCATCAGCCACTGCATCCGTCCAAGATATCTACCAATATGCGTTTCGCTTTCGTAGCCATGTGAATCATTGTAGCCCAATCGCCACTCGGTGCCAAAGCTCCAGCGGGCATTTTGTAGCATGGCCCTACCATCGTTCCCATTGGTAGCAAAGTCATTTTGAGCCATCAAGTGTAATTGGTTGCTTTCTCGTTGCAATTTTTTATAGGCCCTTTCTTTATCTGGCAACAGCGGATTAGGATCTTGATTTTCGTAGCTAAACACCCGATTCATGCCTGCCATCATGTGATAGAGAATATGACAATGAAAAAACCAATCCCCTTCTAGATTTGCTTCAAACTCAATCACGTTGGTTTCCATCGGCATAATATCCAGGACATTTTTGATTGGTGCATATTCCCAATGTCCGTTGATTATTCTAAAATCGTGACCGTTCAGGTGCATCGGGTGGCGCATCATGGAATTGTTGTACATGGTTATTCTCACGAATTCTCCCTTTTTAATCAAAATCTTTTCCGCCTCAGACAGCACCTTATTATCCATACTCCACACGTAGCGGTTCATATTATCTGTTAATTTAAACTTCAATTCTCTTACAGCTGCATCCGCTGGAAGAGTGGTTTTGGTAGGAGATTTTAATTTAGAATAGTTTAGCGTTACGATGTCCGGATTGCCGGAACCATGGTTTCCATGTTCATTTCAGGCATTTTATCCATTTTCATAGGTTCCTTTTCGCCTGATATTTCGGGATACATGACTGTGTTCATGTCCATTTGTTGCAGGCTCATGTTCATCCCCATGTCCTTCATCGTACCGTCCATATTCATCATGTCATTCATCATCTTCATCCCTTCAAAGTATTTCAATTTGGGCATAGGACTGACCAATTGCTTGATACCGGAGCCAATGTAGATGGAAGCTGATTTGGTACGGTCTTCTGCTGTCACCAGAAATTCATAGGAAGTGTTTTCTGCAGGAATCGTTACGATGAAGTCATAAGTTTCTGAAACACCTATAATCAAACGGTCTACCACCACAGGTTCTACATCATTGCCGTCATTTGCTACTACGGTGATTTTCCCACCGGCATACTTGAGCCAAAAGTAGGAAGATGCGCCACCGTTGGATACCCGCAAACGAACTTTATCACCTCCTTTAAATTGTGAAAGTTGGCTTTCATTCTGCCCGTTAATCAGAAACTTATCGTAATAAATATCGCTTACATCCATCGCCAACATTCGTTTCCATTCGTTGGTGACTTTGGTTTTGAAATGGCCTTCCTTGATCGCCTCTGCCTAACTTTGGGTCATTCCCTTTTTGATGGCAAACCAATCCGAGGCATTGTGCAGCATGCGATGCACGTTTTCGGGTTTGTAGTCTGTCCTCTCACTTAAGACCATCGGCACCGTAGGAAGATCGTCTATGCCCTTTCGAAAAGTAGGATCAATAGTTCTCTTTTCTAATATCATGGATCCATACATGCCAATTTGCTCTTGCAGACCGCTATGGCTGTGGTACCAATGGGTTCCATTTTGAATGATCGCAAAACGATAAACGTGAGTTGTGTTCGGTTCAATCGGCATTTGGGTCAAGAAAGGAACCCCGTCCTCTTTATTTGGGAGATACAAGCCGTGCCAATGGAGCGAAGTACTTTCCTCCAGTTGGTTGTGCACATGAATTTCAGCCGTATCACCTTGGGTGAAAGTGAGCGTAGGCATTGGGATTTGCCCATTTACGGCAATTGCCGGTTTTTCTTTGCCCGAAAAATTCACAATCGTGTCTTTGACATATAGATCGTACCGAACTACTTTCTGAGCGAATAAGGTAGAAGTCGCACAAAGCATTACTACAATTTGCAGCAATGCCTGTTTAATATTGATTTTAAATTTCATTTGTTACTTATCAGACAATCGCTTTATCATTTCCTTCATTTGTTCGATTTCTTTTTCCTGTGCTTTTATGATATCCTCAGCAAGTTTTTTAACTTCCGGGTCTTGAATATCGGCTCTTTCACTGGTCAAAATTGCGATGGAATGGTGGGGAATCATTGCCTTCATCCAAAGCATATCGCCAATGATTGGGCCCTGTGTTCTTACCAAGCCTAATGCGCTGATAAATAAGACAAAACTCCCAATGAGAATTGCGATATTTTTCTTTTTGTTTTTATACATTTTTCGCATAAAAAACCACATGATGACTGCCATGGTTGAAATCCCCATGCAAGCCATGTAAAATCGGGTTAAGCTAAAATACACGTGGTCTATTGCATAGGTGTTTAAATACATGGTGATGTACATGGCGACAAATGAGAAGCTCAACATTAAAAAGAATGTTCTGTATTGTGCGTTTTCTGGTTGATTTTTCGAATTGTTCATCATTATATTGATTTAAGTATTGTAATCATGTCCGTATTGTTTGATTATTTGCTACAAATCTTCCGGAATTTCCAAGGGGTGGAGTGGCGGTACATTAGTTCCTCCGGTGTTGCCCAAGGGCACTTTGCCCACAAAAGATTTTACGCCACCCAAAGCCAAACGCAAAACCTGCCCCCTGATTTCCATCCAGTCTTTGATCCGGAAACCAAATCGGAGCATCCGCCAATGCGCTTCGGAATGCTGGTAAGGGTAGGGCTGCCCCAGGATATGTGCCCGCTCCAGTTGACACCAGGCTTCCTGTAGGTAACCTATGGCCACCTTTTCCCGGTAGATGTCCAGTTCATTTTGATAATACGGTTTTAAGCCTTTCGGCATTACGGTGTTGATGGTCATTGTTAAATAATTTTATCTGAAGTAACGGTAAAATTGCTTGCACAGTCATTGCATTTTTATCAGGTGCATTTTTCACGAGCAAACTCACCTTTTACGGATGTCCTATTGTTTAAAATTCTATTTGTCGAAAAATCAATCTTTGACATTTTTGTCGTCTTGCAAAAAATACCGTATTTTGCATCTGAATGCAGCAATTCAAAAAAATATCTTCTCTTTTCTTTCTGAGCATATTCAGTATGCTCATGCTGCATCAGGCTTTACCGCATAGTCATCATCAGCATGAACTGATTGATGTAATTGAGGCTTCTGAGCATCATCATTCGCATACTCAAAGCCATGATCATGACAAAGAAGAAAAGAAAGGTTCCAGTGGTCATTCCGGATTATTGGATTTTCTATTGGGCAGTCATGTGCATACCTATCATTCC
>JBBDSB010000545.1:0-22018 GCA_040905205.1 Cyclobacteriaceae bacterium | reverse complement strand
AACAAATGATAAGGCACAATATCACATTCTAAAGACTTTCCCGATCATTTTCCACTTAAGACTAATTGCATTTCCCTTAGAATAATTTATCCATATCTAAAAATAAAAAAGACAGCTCTGGAAACTGTCTTTTTTTAGGGAAAAGAGAACACTAAAGGCCAAATACCTATATACATTGATCAGCGTCCAAAAGCCTTTCGGATTTCATCCACAAAATCCAGTTTTTCCCAGGTAAACAATTCTACTTCCAGATTGATGGAATCCCCGTCCGGAGAATAAAACCGTTTATTGACCACTTCATTTTTCCTCCCCATATGTCCATAAGCAGCGGTTTCCTCATAAATTGGATTCCTTAATTTAAGCCTTTGTTCGATGGCAAATGGGCGCATATCAAAAAGATCTTCAATTTTTTTGGCAATTTCACCATCGCTAAGGTTAATTTTGGAGGTACCATAGGTGTTGATGTATAAACCCATGGGTTTAGATACGCCAATGGCATAAGAAACCTGAACCAAAACCTCATCGGCCAACCCGGCCGCTACCAAATTTTTGGCAATGTGGCGGGTTGCATAGGCGGCAGACCGGTCCACTTTTGAGGGATCCTTTCCTGAAAATGCCCCTCCGCCATGTGCTCCTTTTCCACCATAGGTATCCACAATAATCTTTCGCCCAGTAAGACCTGTATCTCCATGGGGACCTCCAATCACAAATTTGCCAGTAGGGTTGATATGGTAAACGATGTTTTGGTTGAACAACTTTTGCAAACTTTCAGGCAGTTGGGCCTTTACGCGAGGAATAAGAATGTTGATGATATCCTTTTTGATTTTCTCCAACATGGAGAATTCTTCATCGAATTCATCGTGCTGGGTGGAAACCACAATGGTATTGATTTTCTCAGGAACATTTTTATCATTGTACTGTATGGTAACCTGCGCTTTGGAATCAGGTCTTAGGTACTTAATTTCTTCGTTTTCCCTTCGTAATACCGCCAGTTCTTTTAGCAGTCTATGAGACAAATCCAATCCCAGAGGCATGTAATTCTCAGTTTCATTGATGGCATAGCCGAACATCATTCCCTGATCTCCTGCACCCTGTTCCTCAGGTTCACTGCGATCCACCCCCTGATTGATATCCGGAGATTGTTCATGTATAGCAGATAAAACACCACAAGAGCTTCCATCAAACATGTATTCGCTTTTGGTATAGCCTATTCTATTGATTACTTCCCTGGCAATTTTTTGAACATCCAGGTAGGTAGTAGACTTTACTTCTCCGGCTAAAATCACCTGGCCTGTAGTCACCATAGTTTCGCAGGCCACCTTGGAGTGGGGATCAAATGCTAAAAAGTGATCAATAATGGCGTCTGATATTTGATCTGATATTTTATCCGGATGCCCTTCGGAAACCGATTCCGAAGTAAATAAATATGACATAAAATAGGTTTTTAAAATGAAGCTGTAAATTTACATTTAAAGGGTAAAATTAAAAACTATATTTTTGTCTACCCGATTTTTAATAACCGTAATTCTTTCTAAAAACAAAAGGGGCATAGAATGACATTCCCATGGAAAGGTACATGACAGCAGAAAAAAACCTCACCCATTGGAACACATGGCCCATATTTATAGAACCCAAGGAAGGGAAATAATAGGTTAAAATAAAAAAAATATATTCTTCGCCAAAAGAAAACAACACCAAAGCCGCTATCCAAAAATAAGGCAGCGATAGCAGATTAATTTCACGGTATTGGCGATGCGTTAAAATATCCTTGAAAAAAATAATGCTATAAAACAAAACCAAACCATGCCCAATCAAATAAGTATAGGATTGAATATCAGCAAAAATGGACTGTAAATACAAAGAGATAAATACCCCTATTGCCATAAAAATAACAAGGGTGGGCAATACTTTTTTCTCAAGGCCACAGCTAAAAGGCAATTGGGTAAATAACAACAACATTAGGATTGGCTTCAGGTACACATAAAGCAAGTTATACCACAAATAGGAATATCTCCCCTCTAACCTGGTGTACTCCCATAGGTACTCTGTAAGCAGGGAGGCCATTAATACCAGGAAAACCACTACATTTATCCGTTTATATTCACTGGTTTTGTTTTTCATCAAGAGAAATACACCAGAAAGGATAAAACCCAGAAACAAAAATATAAAATAAAAGGTATATGGCATCATTTGATTTTTGATACCTGTAATTTACGGAGGTGGCCATTTTCAAACAATACCCTGTTTAAGGTATTTTTTTTGCATTATAAATATGAAAAAGCCGATTTCGATTGAAACCGGCTTTCTTTTTTACTAAAAACCCTAAAAACATCAGGCCAGTTTTTTGCTAGGCTCTTTGGTCTCGTCAGCAAGTTCCCTTTTCATCAAATCCACGACGATGGGGGTGGCTATATATACAGATGAATAGGTACCTACAAGTACACCGATCAGCAAGGCGAAAGAAAACCCTCTCAATACCTCACCTCCGAAAATCAAAAGCACCAATACCACGATCATGGTGGTGGCTGAGGTAATCAAGGTCCGGCCCATGGTCTGGTTAATGGCATCATTAAACATTTTAACCAATTTGCCTGTGCCGCGGTTGGAAATATTTTCTCTGATCCTGTCAAAAACGATAACCGTATCATTTATGGAGTAACCTATGACAGTCAGGATAGCCGCTATGAAAACCTGATCGATTTCAAATGTAGCACCGAATGCGCTGGCAATGGCGAATGCCGCAATGACAAAGAAGGTATCATGAATCAAGGCAATGATAGAGGCAAGTGAAAACTGCCATTTCCTAAACCTTAACAAAATATAGAGGAATATGGCCACCAACGCAAAAAACATGGCCTCAAGAGATGAATTTTTGATATCATCTGCTACGGTCGCCCCTACTTTATTGGACCCGGTAATAGCAAAGTCGTTTTCCGTCAGCTGGGTAGCATCATCCAAAAAGGAAAACCCGGTCACCGTGGCTATCCCCTCTCTTATTCTGGTTTCCACTTCTCTATTTGCCTCTTCATTATCCTCATTCACCAAATAGGAGGTAGTCACTTTCAATATATTATTGCCACCATAGGTTTTTACCTCTACGGCACCACCAAATTCTCCGTCCAATCCTACTTTTAGGTCAGAGGCGGGAACAGGTTCACTGAATTCAACGATATAATACCTTCCTCCTGTAAAATCCACACCAAATTTAATCCCGGAGGTCAGGGCCAGAATCATCCCGATAATAATGATGGATGTGGATATCAAATAAGCAACTTTTCTTTTACTTAAAAAATTAATGTTCAGGTTGGAAAGCAAATTCCTGGAAAATGGATTCGAAAACGAAAGCTTACTTTTATCTCCTTTTTTGCTCATCCAGTATACGATCACTCTGGTAATGAAAACCGAGGAGAAAAAGGAGGATGCAATACCGATCATCAGCACAATGGCAAAACCCTTAACCGGACCCTGTCCCAATGAATATAAAATGGCTCCCGTAAGGAAGGTGGTGACATTGGAATCCAAAATGGCGCTGAATGCTTTGTCATAACCGCTGCTGATCGCCTGCAAAATGCCCGCCCCGTTTCTAAGTTCTTCCTTGATCCTCTCAAAGATCAATACATTCGCATCAATGGACATACCGATGGTCAATACGATACCCGCAATCCCCGGTAAGGTAAGTGCTGCACCCAACTGGGCAAGAATCCCAAGTATAAAGAATATGTTGAAAAGCAGGGCAGCAATGGCCACAAAGCCTCCCCTGGCATAATAGGCTACCATAAAAAGAACAACCAAAGCCAAACCTGCAACCATTGAATTGATCCCCTGGTTTCGGGCTTCCACCCCAAGGGTCGGTCCAACTATGGCTTCTTCTACAATGTTGGTAGGTGCCGGCAAAGTCCCGGATTTCAAAATATTGGCCAAATCCTTGGCTTCTTCCATGGTAAAGTTCCCGGTAATTTCCGACTGACCCGATGGAATTTCCCCTTGTACGGTGGGGGCGGTGTAAACAAAATTATCCAATACCACAGCAATCCGGTTGCCTATATTTTCCGAAGTCAGTTTTCTCCACCTCCTTGCGCCGTCGGCGTTCATTTGCATACTGACCGCAGGCCTTGAACCCTGGTCCAAAGTTTGTCTTGCATCCGTAATGACATCCCCTTCAAGAAGGGCCTGGTCCGTTCCTCTTGGTGCCTTAATGGCATAAAGTTCAAGTAGCTCCATGCCTTCATTTTCCTGAGGTTTCACTGACCATAGAAACCGGATGTTTCGGGGTAGTAAGGGCTGGATATCCTTGCGGTTTAAAATTCGGTTAATGGTCATGGTATCCCGGATTTCATAGACCAATCCGTAGTTCGCCTTTAAAAGAGAAAACAGGGGCGAAACATCCTGTCCGAGGGAATCGCTTTCAGAAGCTCCTTCGGCCAACTGTCTGGCCAAATCACTTTCCAAATCTGTGGTATCCGACAAAGTGGGGTCCGCTTCCTCTACAGAAGTTGCGGTCGATCTTTTCTCTTCTACCAGGTAAGAATTGATCGCCTGTAAGGCATCCTGGAATTCATCAATCTCCGCAACTTCCCAAAACTGTAATTTGGCCACTCCCTGAAGGAGATTCCTGACCCTTTCGGCATTGTCCACACCAGGGAGTTCTATTTGAATCCTACCTGTATTTTGAATCCGTTGGATATTGGGTTGTGAGGTACCAAACCTGTCAATTCTGGTCCTTAATATATTGAAGGACCTGTCGATGGCATTCTCCACTTCTTCGTCAATGATATTCAAAATTTCAGTGTCAGAAGTTTCCAATGAAATCCTTCCGCGGTTGGCAGCAGTGGCAAAAATGGAATTCAGGTTTTTATCCCCTGCCTTCTCCTTCCATGCCTCGTAAAAAATATTCACAAATTTATCATTTACCGTCTTTGCCCTTTCACTGGCCAATTCGACAGCTTCATTGAATACCGGATCCTTACTGTTACCGGATAATCCTTTAACAATTTCAATCGGAGATACCTCCAGGGTTACATGCATCCCTCCCTGAAGATCAAGCCCCAATCCGAGTTCTGTGCTTTTAACATCCTGGTAGGTAAAAGGGATTCCCAAGAAGTTATATACCGGCTCTCTCCAAACAGAATCCAGATAGGTTTGCCGCTTGTCAAAGTCAACATTTCCGGTTTCGTCCGTAGCATAGGTGGTGGCCTTTTCCTGCACATTGTTGGAGACCAAAGTAAACGATAGATAATACAGACATAATGCTGTGATTATTACCGTTAGAAAAACGATAATGCCTTTATTTTTCATAATGGTTAATTGATATTAAATTTTAGGATTAATTTTGAATTTGCCTGTTTTGTCTTTTTCTTTAATGAAAATGATAGACTAACAACTACTAGAATAGTGTTGAAGAAACTTCGTGTTCAGGGCGCATTCACAGATATGATCTGCTCAAAGAGCACTTCAAAAAGATGGTTGTATAATAGGCTTTCATTCAACCTGACACGAAAGTCAGCTGCTTCATTGCCGAAAATTTCATAAATAAGGTGAAAGATATGGTCCACTGCAAAGACCACAAAGGGAACCACGGCATCCATGGCGGAATGAAGGAAAGTTTTTTGTTCCTGTTTGTCTTCCGTATCACTGACAGGATCCTGATGAACCACGCTTTCGGTACGTAAATCCTCCCCCAAAAAAAATTCTGAACTGGAGATAAAGACACAAAATAACATGACCAATAAAAGGGTCATCCTCTCATGCAACAACTTACTATTTCTCCGGCTTTTACGCATTAACCGCAAAGATAATAAAAAAATTTAAACATAAACTGCCTATGGATTAATTAAATTTAGGGTAAAAGTAATTGTCAGTCAATCATTTATCTTTCAAAATTTAATTTCCCCTTAATTTGAATCGCAAAAAAGTTTTGATGACTTCCAGGGCCTTGTCAAAACCATGATTGTTCGGAACGATAAGGTCTGCATCATGCTTAAAGGGCTCAATGTATTTTTCATAAGTAGGCATAACATGCTTTTCGTAGCGGTATAGCACATCATCCAGGTCGTACCCCCGCTCTACCTTATCCCTAACAATTCTTCTTTTTAGCTTAATGTAATCCTTGGCATCAATAAACACTTTTAAATCCAGTAATCTGGCCAATTCCGGGTAATAAAGCACAAATATCCCTTCCACCACCACCACTGGGGCTGGCTGGAATACCAGTTTTTTAGGGGTTTTATCAGGGTTGTTAAAAGTATACTCCTGTCGCTCTACTTTTTCGCCCCTTTGAATTTGCCGGATATCGGCCGTATATTCTTCAAAATTTATCGAGTGGGGGGAATCAAAATTATGAATCCCCTTTTCATCCATAGGCTGCATGTTTCTGGGATTATAGTAATTATCCTGGGAAATTAAACAAACCTCGCCGGGTTCAAATGCATTCAGTAATTTTTCCAGAAAAAGGGTTTTTCCGGAAGCACTTCCTCCTGTAATACCGATAATATATGGATGGGGCATATGGTTTAAAATTTATAATAAAGTGCTATTCGCTCCCTTATTGGTTTAAAAATTTTTTTGAAGGAACGCGGCCAGTTGCTTAACGGCTTTGCCTCGGTGGCTGATCGCATTTTTCTCCTCCATACTCAGTTCTGCAAATGTTTTGTCAAAACCATGAGGTCGAAAAACCGGATCATACCCAAATCCACCTGAACCAGTCCTTTTAGCCAAAATTTCTCCTTTGGCCTCTCCCTCAAAAAGGTATTCCCTGCCATTAATGATTAAGGCAATAACGGTCCTGAAAGCAGCTGATCGGTCTGTTTTATTGGCCATTTTCTCCAAAAGGAGGTCAATGTTCCGCTCATCACTCCTTGGTTGTCCCGCAAATCTTCCTGAATAAACACCCGGGGCACCGTCCAGGACCGTTACCTCCAATCCGGAATCATCAGCAAAACAGTCGATCTGATAATGACGGTTCACATACCTGGCTTTTTGGAGGGAATTGTCTTCCAAACGGTTTCCCGTCTCCGGCAATTCTTCCTTGCACCCGATATCTGCCAAAGAAACGATGTTCATTTGGGTTCCCAAGGCTGCCCTTACTTCTTCTAATTTTTTGTTGTTGTTGGTTGCAAAACAGATTTTCATAACCCCAAATTATCTTTTTATATTTTTTAAAACCTTCACCAATCAACCGCCTCAACATTGCTAAAACCCGGAAATCCTGCTAGACAAAATGGGATTGATTTTGAAAGGGAATTTATTCCCCAAATTAACGGTTGGGATTTCATCAAAATGGAATCAAACCGGCAATAATTTCCAGAAATTCCTGATCCGTGCAATCAAAATCATCCAAACGGTCAGAATCAACATCCAATACCCATACCACTTTCCCTTTTTTAAAACCCGGGACAACCAGCTCTGACCGACTGTCTGCATTACAGACAATATGACCAGGAAATTTCTCCACATCGGGAACTAACTGGGTCTTGCCTGTTTTCCAGGCGGCACCACACACCCCTTTTCCAAATCCAATTCTGGTACAGGCTATGGAACCCTGAAAAGGACCCAATACCAGTTCCCCCCCTTTTACCAAATAAAAGCCCACCCAAAAGAAACCGAAAACCTCCTTAAGCAAGGCAGCAACATTTGCCATATTGGCCACCAGGTCTTTTTCATTTTCCAACAGCCCTGATAGCTGAGGGATAAGGGCCTGGTACCTTTCTTTCTTTCCCAAATTACGGTCAATGTGTAAGCCTTCACTCATCTCCTTATATAATAATTTAAAACATCATCTAAAATATCATATTGCCTGGCTGCGGGGACGGTCATAATTGGGGCCGGTATTCCCTGACCAAAAAAGGCATTTCCTGTAAAAACCCTTGCTTCATCCCATAAATCTTCCTTCAAAAAAGACTTCAGAAGTTGGCTGCCTCCCTCCACAATCAGGCTTTGGATGTTTCTGTCATAGAGTTCTCCTACCAACTTTTCCACAGACTCTCCTTCATCCAATTTTACCCATTCAAGGTTATTCCTGGTTTCAGATTTAATATGATTAAAACAAATGGCAGGTTGAGAACCATCGAAAAGGTGGAGCGTGGGGTCCAAAGTCATTTGATTGTCAATAAAAACCCGAATAGGATCCCTACCAGTCCAATCCCGCACATTGAGTCTTGGATTATCCATTTTGGCCGTTGTTGTACCCACCATTATCGCATCTTCCTCTGCCCGCCACCGATGGACATATTGCCGGCTTAATGGATTGCTGATCCACTTGCTGTCAAAATTACTTCTGGCCATCCATCCATCTTTTGTCTGTGCCCATTTCAAAATAATATAAGGCCGTCTTTTTTCCATAAATGTAAAAAATCTCCTATTCTGAAACCTGATTTCTTTTTCAAGCAAACCTGTCTCTACCTTGATCCCTGCCTCCTGCAATTTCTGGATTCCCTTTCCACCTACCAGAGGATTGGCATCTTTGGCTCCAATAACAACCCTTTTCAATTGATGATGGGCGATTAGGTCCGCACATGGTGGCGTTTTTCCGAAATGGGAACAGGGTTCTAAGGTAACATATAAGGTGGATAAGGCCAACAAATCCTTATTTACCACTTCTTGCAGGGCATTGGGCTCAGCATGTGGCCCTCCATATTTTTTATGGTACCCTTCCCCAATGATCCTGTTTTCGTGTACGATTACACAACCCACCAAGGGATTAGGACTTGTATAACCCTTGCCGAGTTCCGCCAATTCGATGGCCCTTAGCATAAAGTTTTGATCTAATTCCCTATTTGCGGTTTCCATTTTCATAGCGTTTAAAAGGGAATATCAGGCCTTAATATAATATTGGGTAATTGTACCAGGGTATCTGCCTTCATGCTAACCATAAATGCCGTATCCAACAATCCCGTGGGGGCCTCAACAAGCACCTGATAATCTCCTGGCGGCAATCCCCGCAACCGAAAAGAGCCGGTATTGTTGGTCAGGGTGGCAAAAGTATCCGCCTCACTGATTGCATAAACGTAAGGTTTGATGAGATTGGGAGTCAGGACACCACTGATATCTGCGGTTTCCTGTAAAACAAAGGATCTTAACGAAGGTTTTAATTGGAAAGTTCCATTGGACGTTTCCACAATGGAAAGGGCTAAATTGAAATCTAAATACACATCATAAGAAATTCCCCCTGCCGTTTGAAAATCCACCTCCAATTCCAGTAATCCCTCCATAGATGGTGTGGGCATCAGGGGAATCTGGATATTATCCCTGACAACATAATGGGAATCTCCCAATAACAGCCTGATTTTGGATAGGGTACCGGTTTGGATTTCGGTTCTACCCAAAAGCAGCCTTTCATCTGCGACCAGGTCACTTACCAGCACAGACTTGTTGGGAGACAGATAAGGAATATTCACCCAATTGGAATTGTTGGCTCCCCTACCCCCGGAAGGTAATATTTCCACACCAAGAATTTCAATCCACACCTGATCAAAATCCCCGGGAGCATCTATTAACAATACATTGACCAAAGATTGATCGGCAGCCGTAGGTTCTGTACACCTTACTCCCACCAAACTAGCCATTACCATAAGAATCCATGGAATTTGCTTGTTCAAAGTCATCCTCACCATTTTTAACTCTTTATACCCATCCAAATCAAACCAATATTTTCTGATACGGCAGCAAAGGCCATCAATTTCATATCTAAGGCCTTATTCGGGTAACCCTTTTAATAATTTTCCCATGCTCCGGCTGGATATTCCAATAATTAAACAGTGCGATTCCCGCAGTTCCTTTCTCATCAGAAATACTTAAGGCCGCATCCATCTCCTGAGCATTCAACTCGGGTACAAATAGGCCCGAATAAATTGGGGCTTCATTTTTTTGCTGTCTAATTTCTTCTTCCAGACATTTTCATTCATTTCATCCAAATTCTACTGTTTTCAATGATGTGCCATTTCTTGTCTCCGGTATGGGATAAAGCAGATAACTTAAACCTGGTAGCACTTACCTCAAATTCCACTTCTTTCAAATCCGTTTGAGTTCCCAAATCATTTTCATTTGGGTGAGGTATTTGGTGCTGGAATGTCCTTCCCCACGAATATCTACAAAGGGATCGGAAGAAGGTGCCTTTTTCCAAAAAGTTTCATTAAGTCTTCCATCTATCAATGGTTTTTCTGCTGTTTTATAAGCCACATATTTTACGGGAAGGATTCTCCTGTTGTGCCGTGGCGAAGAAGACAACCAGGCAGAACAGGTAAAAACCCAAAAGGAATTTAATCATGCAAAGCGTGTTTTTTTCAGTAAAGGCAAATATACAACAAGATTATAATTTGAGGGTGAAAATGGCCGGAACTGTGATATTATAGTAAGAGGTCTATTGGTGCCTGGTAAAAAGATTCTCTAATTTTGTGGATTGGAATAACATTTCTTCCGCTTATATATTTTTTTAACACCTTTTTTAAAAAACCGACTAAATTGCGAGATTTAATTTTATTAAAAATTGTTAATTTTGTTTTGTCAAATGGTTTATTGATTGATGCATTTGAAAAGGAAATAGTCGGAGAATCTGGAAATGAAAAAAATGAATTACATTAAAATCAACTTTTTTGGTTGCCTCATCTTTTTAGGGATGTTATATTCCTGCAACAACCAAAAACAAGGGGAGGCCAATTCAGCGGCCATCAAGGAATTCCCAGTCATCAAAGTCGTGGCTAAGGATACCATCTTGCACCGGGATTATGTGGCTGATATCAATGCCATACAAAATGTCGAACTGCGGGCAAGGGTGAAAGGCTTTCTTGAAAAGGTATTTGTGGATGAAGGAAAAGAGGTGAAAAAAGGTCAGATCCTTTTCAAAACCAATGACCAGGAATATAAAGCTGACCTGGCAAAAGCAAAAGCCAACTTGGAAAGTGCCAAAGCAGAGGCGAAAGTGATGGAATTTGAAGTGGAGAGGCTGAAGATTCTGGTAGACAACAATGTGATTTCTGAATCCGAACTCAATTTAACCCGTGCCAAATACGATGCCGTCATGGCAAAAATTGAAGAGGCCAAATCTGCCGAAAGCAATGCCGCTGTCCAACTATCTTACACTGAAATCAGGGCTCCTTTTGATGGGACTACCGACAGAATTCCTTTACGTACGGGAAGCTTGATTAATGAGGGTAGCTTATTGACCACTGTTTCGGATGTTAGCTCTGTCTATGTTTATTTCAATGTTTCGGAGCGGGAATACCTGGAATATATGAAAGCTAAAGATGAAACCACAGAAAATAATGTGGTTCAACTCGTATTGGCCGATGGCTCTCCCTACCCATTTAAGGGCATGATTGAAACCATGGAAGGGGCATTCAATGCGAATACAGGTTCCATTGCTTTCAGGGCCAGGTTTCCCAATCCCACCAAAATCCTAAAACATGGTTCCACCGGCAAAATAATTCTTACCAACCGGATCCGCAATGCCATCATTATTCCCCAAAAAGCAGTGTTTGAAATCCAGGACAGAAGTTTTGTTTACGTGGTGGGAGAAAACAACCAGGTGGAAATGAGAAGCTTTATCCCAAGAGCAAGGTTCTCTCATTATTATATTGTAGAATCGGGACTAGTAGCCGGAGAAAGCCTTGTCTTTGAAGGCATACAAAACATAAAGGATGGCATGACCATTTCACCAAAAATTGTGTCCACTGACATGGATATGCCGGAAACCGGCCAGGAAGAGCCGGTTGCTGAAGTTTTGAATACCACTTTTGAAAATTAAGCCATGTTTAATCTATTTATAAAAAGGCCGGTTTTATCACTGGTAATTTCACTTTTCTTTGTTTTGCTGGGCTTGTTGTCATTTTTTACTCTGCCGATTGAGCTATTTCCCGATATTGCCCCCCCTTCCGTTGCCATAAGGGCAAAATACCGGGGTGCCAATGCGGAGGTGTGTGCCAGAACAGTGGCCACTCCATTGGAAAAAGTGATCAACGGGGTCCCTGGCATGACCTATATGACCTCTGTCAGCAGTAACCGGGGTACGACCATCATAAAAGTTTATTTCGAGGCCGGTACCGATCCGGATTTGGCGGCAGTAGAAATTCAAAACCGTGTTTCTACGGTGGTCAATGATTTGCCAAATGAAGTGAGGCAAGCAGGCGTTACGGTAGAAAAACAGGTTGAAGGTTTGTTGATGTACATCAATGTGGCCAGCGAGGATGTTTCCCTTGATGAAGCATTTATCTATAATTTCACCGACCTGAATATCCTGCAGGAACTCCGGCGTGTGGACGGGGTCGGTTTTGCTGAAATTATGAGTACGAAAGATTACTCTATGCGGGTTTGGCTCAAGCCCGACAGAATGACGGCCTATAAAGTGGCCACCGATGATGTGATCGCCGCCATCAACAGTCAGAATGTGGAAGCGGCTCCCGGACAATTGGGCATCAGTTCTGGAAAAGACATGCAAATGCAGCAATATGTACTCAAATATACCGGAAAATTCTTCGAACCAAAACAGTACGAAAATATGGTCATCAGGGCCAATCCGGATGGGTCCATTCTCAGGTTAAAGGACATTGCTGACATTGAATTCGGGAATCTTAATTATGGAAGGATTTCCAAATTAGATGGGAGACCGGCCGCCTCCATCATGGTCATCCAAAGACCTGGCTCCAATGCCAGTGAGGTAATCGCCAATGTCAAGAAAAAGGTGGCAGAAATTAAAGCCAATTCCTTTCCCTCGGGCATGGATTACAAGATATCTTATGATGTCTCACGGTTTCTGAATGCTTCTATACAGGAGGTGTTAATCACTTTGGTCGAAGCTTTCATATTGGTTTTCATTGTGGTTTTTATTTTTCTTCAGGATTTCAGATCCACGTTGATTCCTTCCCTGGCTGTACCTGTAGCATTGATTGGAGCCCTGTTTTTTATGCAATGGCTCGGGTTTTCCATTAACTTATTGACACTTTTTGCGCTGGTGCTGGCCATCGGAATTGTCGTTGACAATGCCATTGTGGTGGTAGAGGCGGTGCATGCCAAAATGGAAAAAGAAAACCTGGGTCCCAGGGAAGCTACTTTTGCTGCCATGAAGGAAATCAGTGGTGCGATCATCGCCATCACCATGGTCATGTCCGCGGTTTTTATCCCTGTGGCTTTCATGACAGGGCCGGTTGGAATTTTTTACAGGCAGTTTTCCCTCACTCTGGCCGTAGCCATCTTTATTTCCGGTATCAATGCACTCACCCTGACCCCGGCCTTATGTGCCATCATGCTCCGAAATCATTATGGAGAGGAAAAAAAGAAGACTTTACTCCAGCGGTTTTTTAATTGGTTTAACCATACTTATGGATTCTTCGAAAAGAAATATTTTCAATACATCACTTACATTGTTCCGAGAAGGGGGATTACCACCCTTATCTTGGTCTTCTTCTTTGTCGCTACCTGGGGAATCAGCAAAATCCTCCCCACCGGATTTATCCCAACAGAGGACCAGAGTATGGTTTATGTTAATATTACCACGCCAGCAGGTGCAACGGTGGAACGAACGGAAAAAGTCATTGATGAACTGGTAGTTTTATTGGAGGACAATGAGGCCGTGGAATCCGTTGCCAGCCTGGCGGGGTATTCTTTGGGCAATGGGTTGTCCGGAGCCTCTTATGGAATGGCCATGGTCAACCTTAAATCCTGGGATGAAAGGAAAGACCTGCCCATTCAGGAAACCCTGGACGAGTTTCAGTTAAAGGGAGAAAGCATTTCTGATGCAAAGATTGATTTCTTTTTGCCCCCAACCGTATCCGGTTTTGGCAATTCAAGTGGCTTTCAGATGAAGGTCCTGGATCAGACCGGTACAGGAAATTTAGACCGGCTGTCCACCATTACCAATGAACTGGTGGAAGAGCTCCAATCTACCCCTGAAATCGGCTATGCCTTTACTGATTTTGATCCAACATTCCCCCAGTTTATTGTTCACATTGATCAGGATATGGCGGCCAAAAATGGGGTGACCATCTCCAATGCCTTGAATACCATGCAGGTATTATTGGGTGGAATGTATGTTTCTGATTTTGTTCGGTTCGAACAAATGTATGATGTCATGGTTCAGGCTGGACCCCAGTACCGGGAGAGACCAGAAGATGTCATGACCCTTCAGGTCAAAAATAACCTGGGTGAAATGGTACCCATCTCCTCCTTTCTCACCATGGAAAGGGCCTATGGGCCGGAACAACTTACCCGGTTTAATATGTACAATTCCTCAACCGTGAAAGGTTCCGCTGCTCCGGGTTTTAGTAGTGGTGATGTAATCGCTGCCATTGAACGGGTAACTGCTGAAAAGCTTCCACAAGGATATGGCCATGACTGGTATGGCATGTCCCGGGAAGAAGTCACTGCCGGGAATCAGGCCATTGTCATTTTTCTGGTATGTTTGATTTTTGTTTACCTGATTCTTGCGGCACAGTATGAAAGTTTTCTCTTGCCTTTACCCGTCATTCTATCCCTTCCTACCGGCGTTTTTGGGGCCTTTTTTGTTCTGTATTTAGTAGGCTTGCAAAATAACATCTACGCACAGGTCGCCCTGATTATGTTAATTGGCTTATTGGGTAAAAATGCCATTTTGATCGTGGAATTTGCCATCCAAAAAAGGCAGGCAGGCCATTCAGTCATTCAGGCAGCGGTACAAGGAGCAGTGGTCAGGCTAAGGCCAATTTTAATGACCTCATTCGCCTTTATTGCGGGTTTGCTTCCCCTGGCCATGGCCACCGGTGCCGGTGCATTGGGAAATCGGTCCATCGGTACCGCAGCAGCAGGAGGGATGTTTATCGGCACCATATTCGGGCTGATTATCATACCCGGGCTTTATGTGATTTTTGCCCACTTTTCCTTTAAAAAAATAAAAGCCGAGCCCGAGTCGGATATATTGCTTGAAGAAAAAGCACCTGTTACCTACTCCAATAATTGAATAAAAACATCGAATGATTTTGAAAAATAAGTTAATAACTTCTCCGTTTTTGATATTTGGCGCAATGCTAACCCTTTTTTTTGGGTGCAAAAGTATTGAATCCCCTCTATTGCCTCAAATGGAACCGGTACCGGATACATTTTTGGATATTGAAGATTCCCTAAGCATAGGAGATATTCCTTGGCAGGAGTTTTTCAATGATCCCAAATTGGTTTCCCTGATCGATGAAAGTTTGGAAAACAACATGGACCTCCTTAGCGCCCTGGAAAGAATTGAAATTGCCAGATCACAATTTAGAATCAGTAAGGGGAAAATTTACCCCCATATGGATGGCATTGTCCGTTACAGGTCGGGAGATATACGACCCAATCTCCTGGGCAGCACCATCAATGGAGACAGGAATGTGGTCAACCGTTTGGAAAACAATTTTATTGGCTTTCAAAGTACCTGGGAGATAGATATTTGGGGAAAATTACGGGATAGAAAAGAGGCCGCCTTTCAGGAATTTCTGGCCACTGAAAAAGGCCGTCATTTGGTAGTGACCAACCTGGTGGCCGAAATTGCCAAACAGTATTATCAGCTTATGGGCATGGACATAGAACTGGAAACCATTGAAAGAAACATTGAATTCCAGGAGATGGCGTTGGAACTGATAAAGATTCAAAAAATGGCTGGAAGAGCTACAGAGTTGGCGGTTCAGCAATTTTCGGCTCAATTGTTATCCACCAAAAGCCTTTTTTATGAAAAACAACAGGAAATCATCGAGATGGAAAATTATCTTAACTTTTTAATAGGCCGTTTTCCCCAACCTATCGAAAGAGCCTCATCCCTCCTGGAAATCAAACTTCCATATGCCATGGAAGTAGGTGTACCAGCAGGCATGTTATTGAGGAGACCTGATATTTTACAGGCTGAGCATGAACTAAGGGCTACTAATTTCAATGTGGAAGCAGCGAGAAAAGAGTTCTTCCCTTCCCTGAGTTTTACCCCCTATCTGGGTTTGAATGACAGAAGTTTGGCCGCCGCCCTGGAAATGCCCGGTGGTCTGACCATAGGTCTTTTGGGAGGCATTACAGCCCCTATTTTTGCCCAGAACCAGATTAGAGCCGGTTTTGATATGGCCAATTCATCTCAAAGAATAGCCTTGTACAATTACCAGCAATCCATTTTAAATGGGTATCAGGAAGTTTCCAATAATTTGCAAAGAATTGAAAATCTCCGTTTAGTATACAGCCTGAGGGATGAGGAGACCGCTGTTTTGCTGAATGCGGTGTCCACAGCCAACGGGCTTTTTAGGGCTGGATATGCCACTTACCTTGAGGTAATCACTGCCCAGTCAAGGGTGTTGGAGGCTGAGCTGGACAAAACCAATACCAGGATAGAAATGTTCCTCACTGTCGTAGACCTTTACCGGTCTTTGGGTGGAGGCTGGAATTAAAAATTCATAATTAATTTGGCCATGGACTACATTTAAATTTGGTCTTTGTATTTTTACCTTCTTATGATGAGTTGGGAAAAATTATTGATGCTGGAAGGTCTGGAATCCTCCAAAGCAGATCTACAAAGGAGCCAATTTGAAAGGGATTTTGACCGGATAATTTTTTCGGCGCCATTTCGAAACCTTCAGGATAAAACCCAGGTATTTCCCCTACCAGAAAATGACTTTGTACACACCAGGTTAACCCATAGCCTTGAAGTGTCCAGCGTAGGACGCTCTCTGGGAAAATCAGCTGGAATTTTTCTTTTGAAAAAATACCCTAACCTGAAAAAAAAGGGCTTGGTATCTTCCGATATTGGTGCCATTGTGGCCGCAGCAGCTTTGGCCCATGATATTGGAAATCCTCCATTCGGGCATGCGGGAGAGGAGGGTATTTCCGATTTTTTCAAATTTCACTCCAAAGGGGTAATCTGGAAATCAAAGGTAAAGGAAAACCAGTGGGCTGACCTGGTTAATTTTGAAGGAAACGCCCAGGGATTCCGGATGCTGGTGGACAAAAACAACGGGCTGAACATTTCTGATCCTGCTTTGGCCGCATTCACCAAATACCCCAGGGCCACCCACTTATTAGAAGCTACCCCCAACAGAAAAAGCCAAAAGAAATTTGGTTTTTATTCCAATAATATCCCTGATTTTCAGAGGCTTGCATTTAATTTGGGTGTTCCTGCCCTTTCTTCCCAGTCCTGGATAAGGCATCCGCTTGCCTTTTTAGTAGAAGCGGCAGATGATATCTGCTACAGTATCATAGACCTGGAGGATGGCTGTACCCTGGGTTTGATTCCCCTTGAACAAACAATTGAACTGCTTGCTGAAATCGTTGGAGACAAATATTCCCCATCAAAACTGGAAAAGTACAAAAGCCCCAGGCAAAAATTAGCCATTATGCGGGCCATGGCCATCAACCAGCTGATCATTGAAACGGAAACCGTTTTTGAGGAAATGGAAGAAAAAATGCTTTCCGGACAATTTGATCTGGCCCTTACCGCCATTATTCCTTCCCGGGTATGCCTGGAAAAAATCAGCCAATTATCTGTGGATAAAATATACCGTTCTCAACCTGTTTTGGAAAAAGAAGCCGCCGGATTTCAGGTTTTGGAAGGTTTGCTTTCTTGTTTTTCTGAGGCCCTGTATCACTTTCATTTTGACAATGGCCATTTTTCAGGCCATAATAAAAGTATCATTAGGCTATTGCCGCAAGATTTCGACTTAAAAACCCAAACTGACCCCTATTTGATTTTAAGGATATTATTGGATTTCTTATCCGGAATGACCGATAAATATGCCTTATCATTATTCAGGAGGGTAAAAGGAATCTCCCTGCCAGGGCAATAGTACCGCTCAAACAGTTTTTCTGTTTTTACCATACATATACCCTAGTTTTCTATTAACTTTACGCTTCCTTTTGAGGAGCTTGATATTACAGACAAAGCACCCCCTTAAAATTGAAATTATTTCAAAATACTGTGAAGAAATACCAGGAATTCAAACAGGTAGATTACCCCGCCATAGGGGAGCATATATTGGCATTTTGGAAGACCAATAAAGTTTTCGAAAAATCGATTGAAAACAGAGAAGGAGCCACTACTTATACTTTTTATGAGGGACCACCTTCTGCCAATGGTACCCCCGGCATACATCATGTCATGGCGCGCGCCATTAAGGATGTTTTCTGTCGGTATAAAACGCTACAGGGTTTTCAGGTAAAGCGGAAAGGTGGTTGGGATACCCATGGGCTGCCCGTGGAATTACAGGTTGAAAAAGAACTGGGCATTACCAAAGATGATATCGGAAAAAAAATTTCCATTGAAGCATACAATCAAAAATGCCGGGAAACCGTCATGCGGTATAAACATGAGTGGGATGAACTAACCGAAAAAATCGGCTATTGGGTGAATCTGGATGATCCCTACATCACCTTTGAGCCCGAATACATTGAAACCCTTTGGCACCTGCTCAAAAAGCTCTATGATAAAAACCTGCTGTATAAAGGTTATACCATTCAGCCTTATTCCCCCGCAGCAGGGACAGGGTTAAGTTCTCACGAACTTAACCAGCCCGGATGTTACAGGGAAGTAAAAGATACCTCCATAACGGCGCAATTTAAACTAAAGGGACTGGAGGAAACCTATATGCTGGCCTGGACCACTACCCCCTGGACCCTGCCTTCCAATTCTGCCCTGGCCATCGGAGAAAAACTGGATTATGTAAAGGTAAAAACGTTTAATCCCTATACCTATCAGGCTCAAACTGTTATTTTGGCAAAAGCCAGAATGAATTCTTATTTTAAAAAAAATGGGGAAAATATTCCCCTGTCCAACTATCGACCAGGGGATAAAATCATCCCTTACGAAATACTGGAAACGGTGAAAGGAATATCCCTGATGGGGTTGGGCTACGAACCACTTTTTCCAATACAAGAACTGGCACTTCCCGAACCTGCTTTCACCGTGATATCAGCAGATTATGTAACCACGGAGGATGGCACCGGCATCGTCCACCTGGCCAAAGCATTTGGGGCGGATGACTTCAGGACCCTGGTGCAACAGGATGTGCCCGGTGTATTCTTAAAAGATGAAAAGGGCAATGACATTCCTGTCGTAGATAAAAAAGGAAGGTTCCTTCCTGTGGTGGGTAAGTATTTAAAAGAAAAAATGCTGGCTTATGGGATAAAGGCCCATAAAGAATACCAAGAGACTGATTTTTATGTAAAGAATTATACCCAGGATGATGAAAATGACAAGGAGTACAAAAGTACCGATATCATTATCTCCATCATTTTAAAAAATGACAACAAAGCCTTCAAAGTAGAAAAATACGAACACAGCTATCCACACTGCTGGAGGACCGATATGCCTGTCCTCTACTATCCCCTGGAAAGCTGGTTCATCAAAACTACTGCCTATAAAGAAAAATTGGTTGCTCAAAATAATACTATTAACTGGATGCCGGAGTCCACGGGGACCGGGAGGTTTGGCAACTGGCTGGAAAACCTGGTGGATTGGAACCTTAGTCGTTCGAGGTTTTGGGGCACCCCTTTACCCATTTGGAGAAATGCCGATGGTACGGAGACAAAATGTATCGGGTCCATTGCTGAGCTTCAAACCGAAATAAAAAAATCCGTTGAGAAGGGATTCATGAACGGCTCTCCTTTTAAAGATGGGGTGGTGGATCTTCACAGGCCATATGTGGATCATATCATTTTGGTTTCAGGGCAGGGAGATAAAATGTACCGTGAACTTGATCTGATCGATGTTTGGTTTGATTCAGGTGCTATGCCTTACGCCCAATGGCATTATCCCTTTGAAAACGATGAAATATTCAAGGCCAATTTTCCGGCAGATTTTATTGCAGAAGGGGTTGACCAAACCAGAGGATGGTTTTTTACCCTTCATACATTGGCCGTAATGCTTTTTGACGATGTCGCTTTTAAAAATGTTATTGCCAACGGCCTGGTTCTGGATAAAAATGGGAATAAGATGTCCAAGAGGTTAGGCAATGCGGTGGACCCCTTCAAAACTTTAAAAAAGTTTGGCCCCGATGCCCTGCGATGGTACATGCTGAGCAATGCCAATCCCTGGGATAATCTAAAGTTCAATACGGAGGGGATTGAAGAAGTACAGCGCCGGTTTTTCGGAACCCTTCAAAACACCTATAATTTCTTTGCTTTATATGCCAATTTGGATGAATTTGTGTATGAACAGGTCCCAAACATTCCGATAAGTCAAAGACCTGAATTGGATCAATGGATCATTTCGAAACTTCAATCCCTGATCAGTGATACGGAAAATGCCTATGAGCAGTATGATGTGACACCTGCTACCCGGGCCATAATGGATTTTACCGTCGACCAATTATCCAATTGGTACGTCCGGTTGGCCAGAAAACGTTTTTGGAGGGGAGATATGAATGCCGATAAACAGGCCGCTTACGAAACCCTTTACGAGTGTTTAATAATGGTTTCAAAACTGATGGCACCGGTGGCGCCTTTTTATTCAGACTGGTTATTCAATAACCTGAGTGCTTCATCCGGAAATAAAAATCCTGTTTCGGTACATTTATGCGATTGGCCAAAAGCCAACCTGGATAAAACCAATCCGGATTTGGAAACCAGCATGCAAATGGCACAGGATATTTCCTCCCTGGTTCATTCTCTTCGGAAAAAAGAGAGACTGAAAGTGCGGCAACCACTTCAAAAAATCCTTATCCCGGTATTGAAACAGCAAACCCAATCCCATATTCAGCATGTGGAAGAATTGATCAAAGCAGAAGTCAATATCAAAAGTATTGAATACATCGATGATACCTCCGGTATATTGGTGAAGAGCATCAAACCCAATTTTGCCCTGTTGGGGAAAAAATTTGGGCCAAAAATGAAGTTGGTGGCGCAATTGATTCAGCAGTGGGGAAAAGAGGAAATAGCCACCATTGAAAAAGAAGGGAAAATCCAAATAAGCCTGGATGGACAAAAACTGGATCTTCTTCTGGAAGAAACGATCATACAATCACAGGACATCCCGGGATGGTCCGTCGCAACAGACAATGGTATCACAGTGGCCCTGGATGTGACCCTTTCAGAGGATTTAAAAGAAGAAGGCATTGCCAGAGACCTGGTAAACAGGATTCAAAACCTTCGAAAAGATATGGGTTTGGAGGTGCAGGATAAAATCAATATCAGGGTAGCCCGTCACAGTGAGAAAGTGGACCGGGCATTGACCCATTTCTCAGCTTACATTAAATCCGAAACACAAGCACTTGACCTGTCCATCAACGGGAATTTAAATGAAGGCATTGTTTTGGATATGGATGAATTTGAAATCACCGTGAAAGTAGAGAAAATTTAAATTATGAAATATTGGAAATATTTTAGTGTCACCTTGGTAGTGATCCTCATCGATCAGGTGGTAAAAATGTTGGTCCACAATGGAATGGATTTTGGCTCGGTTGGACAAATTAAAGTTTTTGGGGATTGGTTCAAGCTACATTATACTACCAACCCCGGCATGGCTTTTGGCATGCAACTGGGATCAGAATATGGGAAACTGATCCTTACCACCTTTAGACTTATTGCCATGTTTGGAATTGGCTACTATTTGTATTCATTGATCAATAAAGCCGCACACACCGGCTACCTTTTTTGCATAGCCATGATTTTAGGCGGGGCCATCGGTAATCTTATTGATAGTGTTTTTTATGGGGTTTTGTTGGGCAATGCCCCTTACGATGCGCCTAACCCATGGTTTCACGGACAGGTGATCGACATGTTTTATATTGATATTTGGGAGGGTTTTATCCCAGATTGGATTCCCCTACTGGGAGGGAGCTATACGGCTTTATGGCCCATCTTTAATATTGCAGATGCTTCCATATTCGTTGGTGTAGGCATTATTCTTATTTTTCAGAAACGTTTCTTTGAAGAAGAAAACAAAAAAAAAGAAACAGAAGATGAAGTACAGAATCAATTTATAGATGAAAAATGAAGCCCTTGAAAGAAATAAAATAAACCAACTGCTGACAGAAGAGAATAAATGATTATGTTGGTATTAACCTGAGTTCGATTATAAAACTGTACAAATTATAGTGCTAATCCTTTCCTAAGAAAA